>NZ_JAMYPU010000003.1:0-303165 GCF_040320535.1 Mesorhizobium sp. M0676 | reverse complement strand
GCCTGGCCGGTGTTCGAACGGCTGTTTGAAGAGCATGGCCTGCCGGATCGCTTCAGAAGCGACAATGGCCCGCCCTTCGCATCGGCCGGCGTCACCGGGCTGACGCCGCTTGTCGTGCGCTTCATCAAGCTCGGCATCACCTTGGAGCGGATCGCACCCGGCAGGCCACAGCAGAACGGACGTCACGAGCGCTTTCACCTGACCATGCTGCCGATGGCCGAGGCACCGGAAGCCGACCGAACGGCACAGGGCCAGGCCTTCGAGACCTTCCGCCACAGCTACAATGAGGAACGTCCCCATGAGGCGCTGGGCATGGATACGCCCGCCCAGCACTACCGGTCCTCACAGCGCGCCATGCCCAGGACACCACCCGAGCCCGTCTATCCGGCCGAGGCCTCGGTCCGCCGCGTGCGCCACAATGGCGAGATCCGATGGAATGGCGGCTTCATATATGTCTCGCAAGCGCTGGCGGGCGAACCGGTCGCTGCGTTGGAGACCGAAGACGGACAATGGACACTCTCATTCCATGCCCACCCGCTCGGCATCATCGACACACGGCACATGAAGCTTGTCCGCCGCAGCGCCGCGCCAACCAATCCGCTTGGCGCTGCGGCGGACGCATAGGGGGAGAGAAGTGTCACCTATGTATCCGGTTCAAAGTGTTACCCATCTATCGGCTGGACAGACGCTCTGGCAACACTCCCTCTCTTCGGTTAGCTTCGCCAAAATTCCTTGGCGGAAGGATGAACCTTTTTGAACCTATCGGCGACAGAGCAGACAGGAGCCAGGCGGCTCGACCGGCCATGACGGCAGCGACCGAGACTGATCGCGCGCTTGTCGACCGGGTCGCGAAGGGCGACCGTGCCGCTGTTCGGCTGCTGTTCATGCGTCACCACGCGCGGGTCTACCGCTTCGTGGTGCGCCAGACGGGATCGGAAATGATGGCCGACGATATCGCAAACGAGGTCTTTCTCGAGCTGTGGCGCCAGGCGCCCGGTTTCGAAGGGCGCTCGGAAGTCTCGACATGGCTGCTCGGCATCGCCCGGTTCAAGGCGCTGTCGATGCTTCGCAAGAAAAAAGAAGACTGGATCGATGACGACGATGCGGCGAAGGTTCCCGACGGCGCCGACACGCCGGAAGTCGCCACCATGAAGGAAGACAAGGGCGCCGCTTTGCGGCGCTTCGTCGATGCCTTGCCGGAGGAACACCGCTCGGTGATCGACCTTGCCTATTACCATGGACAGTCGGTGACGGAGATTGGCGAGGTGCTCGGCATCCCGGTCGCCACCGTCAAGACCCGAATGTTCTACGCCCGCAAGAAACTCGGCGAAGCCCTCAAGGCCGCCGGTTACGACAGGGGGTGGCCATGAGCAATCCTGAAGACATGAGCGCCGCTGAAAAAATCTCGCGCCGTGACGAAATGGAAACGCTGCTGCCGTTCTACCTGAACGGCTCGCTGGAAGGCTCGGACCTCGAAGCCGTCGAGGAATGGCTGGCGTCCGATCCGGCGGCGACGGCGGCGCTTGGCGAGGCTGAGGCGGAATTCTCCGGCGCCACCGCCGCCAACGAGGCGATCCGGCCACCGGCCGATGCGCTCAGCCGCTTTGCCAGGGCGCTCGACGCCGAAGCCGGACCGGTCCGCGCTCCCGCGGGCCGTTCCTGGCTGGCGCAGGCACTCGGCCGTTTCATGGCGGTGCCGGTCGGTGTCGCCTGGGCGGCAGCGGCGGTGCTGCTGGCGTTGGTCGTGGTGCAGTCCTACGTGCAGACCGGCGGCAAGAGCCATGATTTCGAGATTGCCGGCGCCGAGGATGATCTGGCGAAACTGCCGTTCGCGCTGGTCAAGTTCAAGCCGGATGCGAAGATGTCCGACATCGCTGTCTTCCTCGACCAGAACGCGCTGAAGATCGCCGGCGGGCCGGCCGCCTCGGGCGTCTTCCGCATTGCCATCCCGGTCAAGACCGGAGCAGACTACACCAGGCTCGTCAGCCTTATTGCCGCCCAGCCGTTCGCGGAGACTGTGATCGAGGGAAGGAAACCGGTTGATGGCAGCTAGGGCGGTCATTCGATTTGCGGCGATCCTGGTGGCGGCGACGACAATCGTCGCCGTGCCGGCGTCGGCGCAGACCAATGATCCCAATGCCGGCCGGGCCGACTGCACCGACGCGGCCGGAGCGGCGGCTGCCGACTGCCCGAAAGACGGCAATGAGGCCAACGTCGGCGGCGAACCAGGCGCAGTTACCCTTCCGGCCCTGATCGTCGACCTGTTTCCCAACCCACCGGCTCCCGTAGCGCCCGTGCCGACGCCGCGGCCGTCAGCGCCGCCTGCCGACACGCAGGCCGGGCCACCCGCCGGCGGGGCGATCGTTTCGCCGACCGATCTTGTCGCGACCGCGCCGCGCCGTGCCATCGCCGGCGAGTTCGTGCCCGACGAGGTGCTGGTGACCGTCGACGGCGATGCCGGCGCCGTCCAGCAGATCGCCGCCTCCTTCGGCCTTGAAGTGCGCTCGCAGCGCCAGTCGCGGCTGCTCGGCACCACGCTGGTGCGCTTCGGCATTCCCGACGGCCGCCCGGTCGGCGCCGTGCTGGCGCAGCTGGCCGCCGATGGCCGCACCCTGCGGCGCGAGCCAAACCATATCTATTCGCTGCAGCAGGGGGCCGGCATCGTCAACTATGCCTTCGAGCGCATTCAGCTCGACAACAAGCAAGCCAGTGGCGAAAACGTGCGCATCGCCGTCATCGACACCGGCATAGACGACACCAATCCGGCGCTGTCCGGCGTCATTGCCGACCAGTTCGACGCCATGCCCAACGTGCCGGTCGAAAAGCGTGACCACGGTACCTCGGTCGACGGGCTGATCGCCGGCGTCGGCGCGCTCGAAGGCATGGCGCCCGGCGCCAGGATCTATCACGCCCGCGCCTTCGAGGACGGCAGGTCGACCATGGATGTCATCCTGTCGGCGCTCGACTGGGCGGCGGACCAGAATGTCAGCATCATCAATATGAGTTTCGTCGGCCCCAAGAACGATCTGCTCGCCACCGCCTGCCGCAATGCGCGCGGGCTCGGCATCATCCTGGTCGCTGCTGCCGGCAACAACGGGCCGAAAGCGCCCTATGGCTACCCCGCCGCCTATGACGGCGTGATCGCGGTCACCGCCACCGACGCCAAGGACGGGCTGATGCAGCAGGCCAATCGCGGCGCTTATGTCTTCATCTCGGCGCCCGGCGTCGAGATGGTGGCGCCGAGCGGCGCCGGCTCTGACGTCGTCACCGGCACCTCATTTGCCGCCGCGATCGTGTCCGGCGCAATCGCCAACCTGATCCACGCCTCACCCGAGCGCTCGGCCGACGATATCGAAAAGGCGCTGGCCGTCACCGCCAGGGATCTCGGTCCGAAGGGACGGGACAATGATTTCGGTTATGGGCTGCTGGATACGAAGGCGGCGGCGAACAAGTAAACCGGGCGAATTTCGCGCCACCCAATTCAGAGCGCCGGACCCAGCCGAACAGGGCTGCCATCATGGAAGCGCGACAGCCGGAAGCGGCTGAGGTCGTGCCCGGTCTGGTTTCCCTGGATCATGTCGGCAACGACCCGGCCTATGCCAGGCCCGATACCGAAGCCGTGACCGCTCATTCCCGTCGCGACGAAAAGACCGCCGACGGCCTGCACATGATCCACGATGGGGACGACGTCCGGCATGGCGTCGATCATGCCGCCCCAGCCTGCCTTCAGGCGAACTGTTTCGAGCTGTGGAAAAAGACGTCCGAAATTGCGTTCTATGGAACGCAGACCGGCTCGTTCAGGGGGCGGGTTCAGCACCCGCATTTTTTCGAAAGGACTGACGGAATCCGGCGCCCAATCGCGCGGCGTCGACCAGGCGTCAGGGTAGCCTGACGGGGCGAACGGAAAGTAGCGTGTCCCGAACGGATTGTCCCTGAGGGCGGGAAGATATTTGGTGGCGTGCCGGAAGGCGTCAGGTCCCAGGTAATGCAGATGGCTGCCGCCCGCGGCGAGCGTATACCCGCCATCCTGCCGGCGCCTGAAAGCGATGTGTTCGTCAGTCGCCGCACCTGCATAGATTTCAGCCAAGGGGTCCGTTGCGGCTGCGGTTACCCTGACGCTGAGCTGGGGGATGGAGACGCCGTGTCTTCTCAGGAACAAGGATGACCAGGCACCTCCCGCGACCAGCACACTGGAGGCCTCGATATACCCCGTCTCGGTCCACACGCCCTTGACCTTGCCGCCTGAGATTTCGAGGGTTCGCGCTGCGCAATTCTCGACGATTTTGACGCCTTTTCGCACGGCGAGCCGGGCAAGTGCGGGCACCGCCAGCCAAGGCTCCGCCCGCATGTCGGAGGGCGTCGTCATCGCGCCCTTGAATTTGCGCGACATGCCTTTGATGAGTGCCGCGGTTTCGTCTGCATCCAGGAGACGGGTGTCGAGCGCATGCGTCGCAGCGATCTTCATGAATGCTTCGAAGCCGGCCATGTCCTTGTCGGTCTTCGCCAGGTAGGTCACACCTGTCTGGGTCAGGCCGATGTCCTCGCCGCATTCCTCAGCCAGTTGCCGCCACAGGCGAATAGCCTCTATGACGATGGGCAACTCGTCGGCGTCGCGTCCCTGCTTCCGGATCCAGCCCCAATTGCGGGACGACTGTTCGGCCGCAATGCGTCCTTTTTCCAGCAGCGTCACCGGGATGTTCCGCTGTGCCAGGAAAAGCGCCGTCGTCACACCGATGATGCCGCCACCGACAATGACCACCTCCGACGTTTTCGGCGGTGGGCCAGGATGCCGGATTGGATCCGTTTCGGAGAACGGGAATATGGGCAAGTGGCGCACCCTGAGGACTGGTTGATGGCTCTGGCTTACTGGTTGCCACCCACTCGAAGCCAAATCAAGGACAGGTCCAGGCAGACCGTTGTCCCAACGAAGTCAATCTATCTGCGGGCAACATCCACATGGGTGAACTTGCCCAGCGGAGCAATTGGATTAATCCCTAAACCGGCGCGCCGGCGACCGAGCCTCTCACCACCAGGTCGACAGGCCAGACCTCGCCCCGCGCCCCTTCTTCCAAGCCGGAAATGCGCGCTGCCAGGCGTTCGGCGATGCGGGCGCCGGCGAGGCGGATCGACGAGCGCGTCGTCGACAGCGGCACGGAAAAATTCTCCGGCTTCAGCCATGGAAAGACGTCGTCATGGGCAATCAACGACAGGTCGCCGGGAATGGTCAGGCCAAGGTCGCGCACCGCGCGCACGACGCCGAGCGACATGATCAGGCTGGAGCAGGCGATCGCCGTCGGCCGCTCGCTCTGTTCGAGCAGGCGCCTGGCGGCGCGGTAGCCGTTCTCCTCGGTCATGGTGAGTGAACAGACATGGCGCTCGCCGAGCGTCAGGCCGCTCGCGGCCAGCGCCCTGCGCATGCCGCGCTCGCGGTGGATGGCGAAGGTCTCGCGGTCGTCGCCATTGATCAGCGCCAGCCGCCGGTGGCCGAGCTGAACCAGCAGCCGGGCGGCGTCGTGGAAGCCGCCCTCATTGTCGATGTCGGTGAAGGGGTAGTCGAAATCGGAGCCTTCGCTGCGGCCATGGACGATGAAGGGAATGCCGAGCGTGTTGACCAGCGCCACCCGCCGGTCGGCCGGGCGCGGCGAGGAGATGTAGACGGCGTCGACCTGGCGGTTGGCGACGATGCGGCGATAGGTGGTTTCCTGGTCGTCGGCATCGGCCGGCGACAGCACCAGGTCGAGCTCGTGCGAGCGGGCATAGTCGCCGAGACCCGACAGGAACTCGACGAAATGCGGGTCGATGTCGACGGAGGCGCCCGTCGGCAGCACATAGCCGATCATGCCCGTCTTGCCGGTCGCCAGCCGGCGCGCGCTCGGGTTGGGCCGGTAGCCGTGGCGCTTGGCGGCATCCACCACGCGCCGGCGGGTTTCCTCGTTGACCTCCGGATAGCCGTTGAGCGCACGGCTTACCGTTGTCTGCGACAGGGCTAGCATATGAGAGAGCTGCTTCAGGTTCACTGGGAGGCCTCCAAGCCTCAAAGCGCTTTTAATTTGGAAGCCACGCGGCGCCACAACGGGCGCGGCCAAGCTGGTCGACCATACGCACTGGTCCGGCCAGTTTGAAGCTTAATACGCTGCTGCACCGCCGTAAAACTATGCTGCAGTGCACTTTACCAAGTCTTCCAGCTCGAAATTAAATCGATTAGCCCACCGCCCTCTTGACTTCCAGCCGATTCAATGGCGAGATCAAAAATACCAAAGCGCTTTGGAAGACTCTTCGAAAGGTTGCGGTTCCTTTCTGAACGAGTCACAGTCCTGCAGCGTCGGCGGGCGGAATGGAGGTTCCGTCCGGGTGTATGTGTCCACACTGGGAGGAATACCGATGAAGAAGATGCTTCTGCTTGGCGCAGCGTTTGCCACGCTCGCCTTGTCCCTGCCGGCGCAAGCCGAACTGAAGTTCAAGCCCGGGGAAGACAAGCGCTTCAACTGGGCCAATTACGAAGAGCTGAAGAAGGTCGATCTCAAGGGCGAGACGCTGACCATCTTCGGGCCCTGGCGCGGCGAGGACGAAGGCCTCATCCGCACTGTTCTCGAATATTTTCAGGAAGCCACCGGCGCCGAGATCAAATACTCCTCGTCGGAAAATTACGAACAGCAGATCGTCATCGATACCCAGGCCGGCAGCCCGCCCAATATCGCCGTACTGCCGCAGCCGGGCCTGATCCAGGATCTGGCGTCCAAGGGCCTTTTGACGCCGCTGGGCGACGACACCGCCAAATGGATCAAGGACAATTACGGCGCCGGCCAGTCATGGGTCGATCTCGGCACCTTCAAGGACAAGGACGGCAAGCCGGGCTTCTTCGCCTTCCCCTACAAGGCCGACGTGAAATCGCTGGTCTGGTATTCGCCCGACAATTTCGAGGAAGCCGGCTACAAGGTTCCCAAGACCCAGGAAGAGCTCGCCGACCTCGAGAAGAAGATCATCGCCGACGGCGGCACGCCGTGGTGCATCGGCCTCGGCTCAGGCGGCGCTACCGGCTGGCCGGCGACCGACTGGGTCGAAGACATCATGCTGCGCACCCAGGCGCCCGACGTGTATGACAAGTGGGTAAAGAACGAGATCCCGTTCAACGATCCGGCGGTGGTCAACGCCATCGACATTTTCGGCAAGATCGCGACCGACGACAAGATGGTCGACGGCGGGGCCAAGGCGGTTGCCGCGACCGACTTCCGCGACAGCCCGAAGGGCCTCTTCTCGGTGCCGCCGAAATGCTACCTGCACCATCAGGCATCGTTCATCCCGACCTTCTTCCCGGAAGGCACAAAGGTTGGACAGGACGCCGACTTCTTCTACTTCCCGCCCTATGCATCCAAGCCCGAGCTGGGCACGCCTGTGCTCGGCGCCGGCACGCTGGCCATGATCACCAAGGATTCGAAGGGTGCACGCGCGTTCATCGAATTCCTGAAAATGCCGCTGGCACATGAAATCTGGATGGCCCAGGGCGGCTTCGTCACGCCGCTCAAGTCGGTCAACAAGGATGCCTATGCCAGCGACGCGCTGAAGAAGCAGGGCGATATCCTCGCCAATGCCTCGACCTTCCGCTTCGACGGTTCGGACCTGATGCCGGGCAAGATCGGCGCCGGCGCCTTCTGGACCGGCATGATCGATCTGGTCGGCGGCAAGTCGGCGCAGGATGTCGCCACCGACATCCAGAAGAGCTGGGACGCTATCAAGTAGTCAGCTGGCAAGCAGTCAGCTGGCAAGCAGTCAGCTGGCAAGTAACCACTGCCAAGTAATCAGCCGCTTTGGCGGCAAATCAGGACTTCCTCCACAGACTGGGTCCGGGCCGCTATGGCCCGGATCCGACCGGCGCCTTACGCCGGACCGATTTGCGTTCGTTCGTTTCAGAATAACTTAAATCGGCGCAGAGCCACATCGCCAGGGCTGTTCAAGGCCCGGCCGATCATGCGCAGGGAAGAGGGACCCATGGCTGCTCAGATCTTATCGGCCATTTTTGTCATCATCATCGGCGTCGGCGGCTGCGTCGCCTATTTCTGGGGCGCCAACAAGCTGGTCGACCTGATATTCCCGTCGCGCGGCGTGGCCGGGGCTGCGGCCATCGACAATCTGCGCCGGCAAGGACTGGTCCGTCCGTGGCTGTTCGTCGGCCCGGCGATGATCATCCTCACCGTCTACCTGATCTATCCGGTGGTGGCGACGCTCTGGCTGTCCTTCCTCGACCGCGGCGGCCAGCATTTTGTCGGCTTCGCCAACTATGAATGGGCGTTCGGCGACCGCGAGTTCCGCAACTCGATCCTGAATAACATCATCTGGCTGGCGGTGGTGCCCGCCGCCTGCACCTTTCTAGGGTTGATAATCGCCGTGCTCACGGACAAGATCTGGTGGGGCACAATCGCCAAGAGCCTGATCTTCCTGCCGCTGGCGATCTCCTTCGTCGGCGCCAGCGTGATCTGGAAATTCATCTACGAATATCGCGGCGAGGGCCAGACGCAGATCGGCCTGCTCAACGCCATCATCCAGTATTTCGGCGGCCAGCCGCAGGTCTGGATATCGCTGCCGTTCTGGAACAATTTCTTCCTGATGATCATCCTGATCTGGATCCAGACCGGCTTTGCCATGGTCATCCTGTCTTCGGCGTTGCGCGGCATCCCCGAAGAGACGCTTGAAGCCGCGGTCATCGACGGCGCCAATCCGTTCCAGATCTTCTGGAAGATCATGGTGCCGCAGATCTGGGGCACCATCGCCGTGGTCTGGACGACGATCACCATCCTGGTGCTGAAAGTGTTCGACATCGTGCTGACCATGACCAACGGCCAATGGAACAGCCAGGTGCTGGCCAATCTGATGTTCGACTGGATGTTCCGCGGCGGCGGCGATTTCGGCCGCGGCGCCACCATCGCCATCATCATCATGATCGCGGTCATCCCGATCATGGTCTGGAACATCCGCCAGGCGAACAAAGAGACGGGAGGACATTGAGATGGCCGTCGCGACCGGAAAGTCCTTTGCCAGCCGCTTCGGCGTCCACATCGCCGTGCTTGTCTTCGTCGCCGTCTGGACCGTGCCGACGCTCGGCATCCTGGTCTCGTCGCTGCGCGACAAGGACCAGATCATCGCCTCGGGCTGGTGGAACTCGTTCTCCAGCTCCAGCCAGACTGAAGCCGGCCGCCTGCCGCCGGCCTCGGCGCAGGTCGAGAAGGACGGCAAGTTCGTGCTTGCCGGCAATATCTTCGGCGACGGTGCTGCGCGCAACATCAGCGCCTTCGGCGTCAAGTCGGCGGCACCGACGCAATATCCGGCCGGCACCACTGCCGATCTCGGCGACGGCGTGACCTTGCAGCTCAATGCCGACGGAACGTTCGTCATGAGTTCGCCCAAGGCTTTCGAAGGCGACCGTGGCCAGCGCGTCTATTACGCCTCGTCGGCGCCACCGAAATTCACCACCGACAATTACAAGACCGTGCTGTTTTCGGAGGGCATCGGCCGCTCGTTCATAAACTCGCTGACCGTCACCATCCCGGCGACGGTCATCCCGATCCTGATCGCCGCCTTCGCCGCCTATGCATTGGCGTGGATGCGTTTTCCCGGCCGCGCCTTGCTGATCGCCACAATCATCGGCCTGCTGGTCGTGCCGCTGCAGATGTCCTTGATCCCGCTTTTGAAGATCTACAACGGCGTCGGCATCTTCTTCGGTGTGCCGTCGAAAACCTATCTCGGCATCTGGCTGGCGCATACCGGCTTTGGCCTGCCCTTCGCCATCTATCTCCTGCGCAGCTATATTGCCGGCCTGCCGCGCGAGATCATGGAATCGGCGCGCATAGATGGCGCCAGCGATTTCGAAATCTTCGTCAAGATCGTGCTGCCGCTGTCCTTCCCGGTGCTGGCGTCCTTTGCAATCTTCCAGTTCCTGTGGGTGTGGAACGATTTGTTGGTGGCAATGGTTTTCCTAGGTACCGAAGGGGACCAGATCGTGCTGACCGCGAAACTCAACGCGCTGCTCGGCTCGCGCGGCGGCGACTGGGAAATCCTGACGACATCGGCCTTCGTCACCATTATCGTGCCGCTGATCGTGTTCTTCTCGCTGCAGCGCTATTTCGTCCGCGGGCTGCTGGCCGGCTCGGTCAAAGGAGGTTGAGACTTATGCAAGCCGCTTTGAAGGCGACCTCGAAGCCCGATCTCGCCGTCGATCGCGACTGGTGGCGGGGCGCGGTGATCTACCAGATCTATCCGCGCTCCTATCAGGACTCCAATGGCGACGGCATCGGCGACCTCAAGGGCATCATCCGCAGGCTGCCCTACATCGCCTCGCTCGGCGTCGACGCCATCTGGATTTCGCCCTTCTTCAAGTCGCCGATGAAGGATTTCGGCTACGACGTCTCGGACTATTGCGACGTCGACCCGATGTTCGGGACGCTCGCCGATTTCGACGCGCTGGTTGCGGAAGCCCATCACCTCGGCCTCAAGGTGATGATCGACGAGGTGCTGTCGCACACCGCCGACAACCATCCATGGTTCAAGGAGAGCCGCGCCAGCCGTAGCAATCCCAAGGCCGACTGGTATGTCTGGGCCGACGCCAGGCCGGACGGCACGCCGCCCAACAACTGGCTGTCGATCTTCGGCGGCTCGGCCTGGCAGTGGGACACCAGCCGCCAGCAATATTATCTGCATAATTTCCTGTCCGAGCAGCCGGACCTCAACTTCCACAATCTGGAAGTCCAGGACGCGCTGCTCGACGTCACCCGCTTCTGGCTGGAGCGCGGCGTCGACGGCTTCCGCCTCGACACCATCAATTTCTACTTCCACAGCCAGGGGCTGGAGAACAATCCGCCGCTGCCGCCCGAAGAGCGCAACGACCAGACAGCACCTGCGGTCAATCCCTACAACTACCAGCACCATATCTACGACAAGAGCCGGCCGGAAAACCTTGCCTTCCTCGAACGGTTCCGGGCGCTGCTCGACGAATATCCGGCGGCCGCCGCGGTCGGCGAAGTCGGCGATTCGCAGCGTGGGCTGGAAGTGGTCGCCGCCTACACCGCCGGCGGCAAACGCGTCCACATGTGCTATTCCTTCGATTTCCTGGCGCCGGAAAAGATCAGCGCCGCCAAGGTGCGCCAGGTGCTGGAAGCCTTCGGCAAGGTCGCCAGCGACGGCTGGTCGTGCTGGGCCTTTTCCAACCACGACGTGATGCGTCCGGCCTCGCGCTGGGCCGCCGACGAGGCCGACCCGGCCGCCTATCTGAAGGTTATCTCGGCGCTGCTGATGTCGCTGCGCGGTTCGGTCTGCCTCTATCAGGGAGAGGAGCTTGGGCTGGGCGAAGCCGAGTTGCAGTTCGAGGATCTGCAGGACCCCTACGGCATTCGCTTCTGGCCCGAATTCAAGGGCCGCGACGGCTGCCGCACGCCGATGGTGTGGGATGCAACCGCCAGCAATGCCGGCTTTTCGACGGCCAAGCCCTGGCTGCCGGTGCCGGGCAAGCACTTGTCGCAAGCGGTCAATGTTCAGCAGGGCGACGCGGCCTCGCTGCTCGAGCACTACCGGCGCTTTCTCGGTTTCCGCCGCCAGCATCCGGCCCTGGCCAAAGGCGACATCGAGTTCATCGAAAGCGAGGGCGACACCGTCGCCTTCACCCGCCGTGAGGGCAATGAGCAGATCGTCTGCGTCTTCAATCTGGCCAGCAAGCCGGCCGAGGTCGATCTCGGTGGTCAGGCGCTGCTGCCATTGGCCGGGCACGGTTTTTCGGGACAATCCGGCACAGGTTCCATCCGCCTCGGCGGCTACGGCGCCTGGTTCGGGCGCATCGACTGAGTTTTTGACGAAACTGGATTTTTTGAGGAAATCCAGGTTCTCTAGGGAAATCACTGGGAGGAAATTATGGCCGATGTCACGCTGAGACAGGTGAAGAAATCATACGGCAATCTGCACATTCTCCACGGCATCGACCTCGACATAAAGTCGGGCGAGTTCATCGTCTTCGTCGGCCCGTCGGGTTGCGGCAAGTCGACCTTGCTGCGGTCCATCGCCGGGCTTGAGGAGATCACCTCCGGCGAGCTGAAGATCGCCGGCGAGGTGGTGAACGACGTGCCGCCTTCCAAGCGCGGCATTGCCATGGTGTTCCAGTCCTATGCGCTCTATCCGCACATGACCGTCTACGACAACATGGCCTTCTCGATGAAGATCGGCAAGGAAAGCAAGGCCGAGATCGACAAGCGGGTGCGGCAGGCCGCCGAAATCCTGCAGCTGACCAAATATCTCGACCGCCTGCCCAAGGCGATGTCGGGCGGCCAGCGCCAGCGTGTCGCCATCGGTCGCGCCATCGTGCGCAATCCGAAAGTGTTCCTGTTCGACGAGCCGCTGTCGAATCTCGACGCGGCGCTGCGCGTCGCGACCCGCATCGAGATCGCCAAGCTCAAGGAATCGATGCCTGCCACGACCATGATCTACGTCACCCACGATCAGGTCGAAGCGATGACGCTCGCCGACCGCATCGTCGTGCTGAAGGACGGCCATATCGAGCAGGTCGGCACGCCGATGGACCTCTACAAGAAGCCCGGCAATCTGTTCGTTGCCCAGTTCATCGGCTCGCCGGCCATGAACATCCTGCCGGCGACAATCGACAGGACGGGCAACCCGACAATCGTCAGCCATGTCGGCGGCCGCAAGGCAACGGTGCCGATCGCAACGCCGGCGTCAGCAAAGGGTGCGGCAGTCAGCTTCGGCGTGCGGCCGGAGGATCTGTCGGCCGCCACCGGCGCGGAATATCTTTTCGAGGGCGTGGTGGACTATGTCGAGCAACTCGGCGAGGTGCAGCTTGTCTATGTCGATATCGGCCGCGCCGACCTGCCGTTGGTGACCAAGCTGCCCGGCAATGTCGAGGTCAAGCGCGGGGCAAAGCTGCGACTGACCGCGGATGCCGGGGACCTGCACATCTTCGACGCCGATGGGCACTCCTTCTCGCTCAAGCCGGTGGAAGTGAAGGCGGCTTGAGATAGCTGCGTCGTACAGGCATGAAAAAAGAGCGGCGGGCCAGGCCCGCCGCTCTTTTTTTAAGCTTCGGCTGTTAGTTGTTGCCGAACCGATCCCTGTCGCTGCTCTGAGGAACGAACTTCTGTTGGTCGTTCGACGAGTTCAGCAGCTTGTAGACCGCCGAGTTGGTGCCGGTCGACGAAGTGCGGGTGGTGTCGACGGCAGCGGCCGGCTGGTTGGCGCCATTGGAGCCATAATTGTCGCTGCCGGCAAAGGCAGCGCTCGAAACAGCCAGAACGGCTGCGGTGGCAAGAACGATCTTCTTCATTTTAGTCTCCTGAATTTTTCTGATGCCGCCAGCTGCAGCGGATAAGCCCGCCACGTGCTGGAAACCGGCTTTTAGCGGCCGAAAAGGTTACGGTCGGCACCGTGGGCAGGCGCCTGCTCGGCTGGAGCCGACTTCTCAACCGAAGCCGTATGGCCACTATCGGTCGACGTAATCGCAGGCTGGTTGGCGCCGTTCGAACCGTAGTTGTCGCTGCCGGCGAAAGCGCTGCCGGAGATGGCCAAAACGGCGGCGGCAGCAAGGATGATCTTTTTCATTTCAAACACTCCTGAATTTTTTGAGATCCCAAGAAGGGCGGGATAGCTGCCCTTCTTTTGGTCGGGATCAGCGATTGCCGTAGAGGTCGCGGTCGGCGCCCTGAACGACAGGCTGCTTGTCAGCGTGCGCCGGCTTCTGAATGGAAGCCGTATACGAGCTGTCCACCGAGACGGCTGGCTGGTTCGCACCATTGGAACCGTAATTGTCGCTACCGGCGAAGGCGCTGCCGGTGATCGCCAAAACGGCTGCGGCAGTGAGGATGATCTTTTTCATTTTTAGTACTCCAGTTTGACTGTCCGTTTAGCGGCGTGTCTTGGGAGGAATTCGCGTCGTTCGGACAGCCCCGATGTGGGAAAGCCATAGGCTGGTTTCCAATCACGAAGTTGTTCCGTGTGGACCACGGTCCTGCACCTTGAAATTGTGCCAGGAAGTTCCTTCATGGCTGTTTACTGTATTGTTTTCAGTTGCTTATGTCGAACCGAGTGGTTCGCTCCGGTGTCGGTTTCCGGACCGTCGTTCACACCGTCCTGCACGCATTGTCAACAGAAACGAACCGTTCGGTTCGATTAGAGATTGCTAATAGTAACTTCTCGATACCGTTGAGCCCTTTTTGCCCCCGATCGGAACTGGATCCGCAGCGATTCGAAACGGCGATGATAGCGCCGCAAGACAGGATCTCAGCCCTTCGGTGGTCGGCGGGGCGTATGCCGCGCGTGTCGCGCCGCATGGATATGATGTCGCTTTCATTCCGACGTCGCGATCGCTGCCGTGATTAGATGATCGCATCTCAGGTGCCGCTTCGTGACGACGCAGCGGAGAATTGGGAAGCCGGTCAGAATCCGGCGCTGCCCCCGCAACGGTGGTGGAGTTGAAGTCGCAACGGGAGACCACTGGGCAGCAGCCTGGGAAGGTGTCGCGATGGTCCGCAAGGACAACTCCAGAGCCCGGAAACCAGCCCGAGATGCCTAGACTCGACTGATCGCGGTGGGCGGTCAAGAGGTGGATAGTGCATGTCCGGCGCCGCGCCGGCCTGCGTCCGATCCTTCCTCCATCACCACCAAGTTCAGTCCTTAACCACGAGGACAGAACTATGGATACGCGCAACGACATGCTGAGGCTCCTGAACGGCCGCAAGCAAGGCTTTTCGCTGGAACAGCCCTTCTACACCGACCCGGACTATTTCAAGCTCGACATGGAGCTCATCTGGTATCGCGACTGGCTGTTCATCGGCCATGATTGCGAACTGCCGAAGCCCGGCAGCTATATCACCGTGCAGATCGGCGATTATCCGGTGGTGCTGGTCCGCGACCAGAAGGGCAACATCAACGCCTTTCACAATTCCTGCCGCCATCGCGGCAGCCGTGTCTGCAACACTGAGAAGGGCATGGCGGCAAAGCTTGTCTGCCCCTATCACCAGTGGACCTACGAGCTTGACGGCCGGCTGCTGTTTGCCCGCCAGATGGCCGAAGGCTTCGACAAGAGCCAGTTCGGCCTGAAGCCCGTCGCCTGCGAGAGCGTCGGCGGCTACATCTTCATCTGCCTGGCAAAAGAACCTGCCGACTTTGCGCCGATGCGCGCCATGATAGAGCCCTACCTCAAGCCGCACCGGCTGAATGAAGCCAAGGTCGCCTTCGAGAGCACCATCATCGAGAAGGGCAACTGGAAGCTGGTCTGGGAAAACAACCGCGAATGCTATCACTGCGCCGGCAATCATCCGGAGCTCTGCAAGACATTCCCCGAAGCGCCGACGGTGACCGGCGTGCAGGGCGCCGACAGCGATCCGGAGATGCTGGCGCACTGGGCGAAATGCGAGGCGGCGGGCCTGCCGAGCAAGTTCCGCATCGATCCGGCCGGGCAATACCGCGCCACCCGCGCGCCGCTGCTGCGCGATGCCGTCAGCTACACGATGTCGGGAAAGCGCGCGGTGACGAAGAACCTGTCCGACACTGTTGCCGCCGACCGCATCGGCACCTTAATGCACTATCACTATCCGACGACCTGGAACCACATCCTGATCGACCATGCGGTCACCTTCCGGGTGCTGCCGATCAGCGCCACCGAAACCGCGGTGACGACCAAGTGGCTGGTGCACAAGGATGCGGTCGAGGGCGTCGACTACAACCTTGAAGAACTGACCCATGTCTGGACCGAGACCAACGACCAGGACCGCCGCATCGTCGAGGAGAACGCCTTCGGCATCCTGTCCCCGGCCTATGAGCCCGGCCCCTATTCGGAGCTGCATGAGGGCGGCGTGATCCAGTTCGTCGAATGGTACGCGGCCTTCATCGGCCCGCGCCTTGCCGAAGGCGGCCGGCCGGCGCTGCGCAGCGTCGCGTGAGCTGGAGCAGGCGAAGAGGGACCAGAGGATGAATGCGATGACGGATCTTGGGCTCTATCGCCATCTCGACCAGATGGCGCCGTGGAACGATAGGCTGCAGGTGCTGGAAGTGATCGGCGTCAGCGACGAGGCGCCTGACGTCAAGACCTTCACCTTCCGCTCCGACAACCAGACCTGGTTCCGCTACAAGCCGGGCCAGTTCCTGACGCTGGAACTGCCGACACCGGACGGGCCGCTGATGCGCACCTATACGCTGTCGTCGTCGCCGTCGCGGCCGTTTTCGATCGCGGTGACGGTCAAGGCGCAGGCCGGCAGCATCGGCACGCGCTGGATGTTCGACCATCTGGCACCCGGCTCGCACGTCAAGGCCTACGGACCGGCCGGCGACTTCTCGTTGCACAGCCACCCGGCGGCCAAATACCTGTTCATCTCGGCTGGCTCCGGCGTGACGCCGATGATGTCGATGCTGCGCTGGCTGAACGACTGCGCGCCATGGACCGATGTCGGTTTCGTCAACTGCGCGCGGCGTGCCGAAGAGATCATCTTCCGCAAGGAACTCGAACTGCTCGGCGGCCATATGCCCGGCCTGTCGCTCGGCTTCATGATCGAGGAACGTTCCAGCCGCGAAGGCTGGTACGGCCATATGGGCCGCATCGATGCGATCCGGCTGCCCTTGCTGGCTCCGGATTTCCGCGAGCGCGAAATCTTCTGCTGCGGTCCCGATCCGTTCATGCGCGCCGTGCGCGGCATGCTGGATGCCGCCGGCTTCGACATGACGAAATACCATCAGGAGAGCTTTGCCGCGCCTGTGGTGGAGGAAATTCCGGCGCCGTTTGCCTCCCCGGTCGAGGACGGCATCGCTGCACCTGTCGAAGCCGTGACGCCGATCCGCTTCTCGCTTTCGGAGGTCGACGCCGGCTGCGTCGCCGGCCAGACCGTGCTGCAGACAGCGCGCAGCTCGGGCGTGCGGATTCCCGCCGCCTGCGAGTTCGGCCTGTGCGGCACCTGCAAGGTGAAGAAGGTCTCCGGCGAAGTCGAGATGAGCCACAATGGCGGCATCCTCGACCACGAGATCGATGACGGTTTTATCCTTGCCTGCTGCTCGAAACCATTGTCGGCGCTCGAAATCGAGGCTTGAGCCGGTCGACTTCGCCGCAACGGTCGCCGACGCAGGCGGTGTTCGCGGGTCTTTGTCTTGCCAAGCATAGGCCGAGTGATTTAGACGCACTTAGGAAGGGCTGGCAGACCGTGAAACCGGCGCATCCCTTCATGGGCGCATGGAACGGGGGACAGAGCGATGCAACAGCGGGTCTACGCGGTCGCAAGCAAGGACATCGTTTTCGAATCATTCGATGGCGAAGCCGTCGTTCTCGATCTTTCGAACGGTAAGTATTTCGGCTTTTCCGATTCCGGCAGCCGGGTCTGGCAGGCTTTGTCGTCCGGCGTCGCCACTGAAGCGCTGGTCGGAGCTGCCGCGGCCGCCGCAAAAATAAGCCTGGCCGACCTCGAAAGCTTCGTTGCCCGACTGCTCGATTTCGGGTTGCTTGCGCCAGCCGAAACACCGGCACAACCGCTTTCGGGCGAGCTGTCGTCTGCGCTTGCTGCCAGCAATGAGCCGCTCAAGGTCGATGTCCACGACGACCTTGCCGATCTCATCATTGTCGACCCGATCCATGAGGTCGAGGAACCTCTCGGCTGGCCGGCGGTGAAACAGGCATAATCGTTTCCCTAAAGCGCGTCGCGTTTGAACGGACTCAGGCGACGCGGTTTAGATCTTTGATTTTATGCATGTCGTCGTCTCAAAACCGGGGCCACCCCGAGCGACATGCATCAGGCGACCCGGCGCAATTCTGGACGCTGGAACAACGAACACATGCCTTTGATCACGCTGCAAACCCTGCCGGATTATGCCCGCCATGTGCTGGCGGCCGCGGAAAGCGCCGCCGCCTTCTATCCCGTTACCGCCAGCGTGCGGTTGCCGGGACTGGACCTGAGTGTCCACCTCGACCATGGCACGCTGGCGGAAGCCATGAGCCATGCCTTCATACCGGCCCCGGAAAATCCGTCTGCATCTGACGGCTGCCGCATTTTCGTCGCCCACCCGGCCATCGATGGCGTCCCCGCCCCGGCCACCTGGGGCCGAGGCGATTACAACCATCATGCCTTTGCCAACCGGCTGGAAGAGGCCGGATTGCGCGGCAGCTACTATCATGACCTCGACTTTTGGCAGTTCCATGATCCGCAACGCCATGTCGGGGCGCAGCTGATGATGTCGGCCGACGCCTTTCCGCCATGGGAACAAGGGGCGCCGCTGCGCGCCTTCCTGCATTGGGAATATGCGGCGCGCGGCATGCGGCTCACCCATGCCGGCACGCTGGGCATCGATGGCAAGGGCGTCCTGCTGGCGGGCTCCGGCGGTGCCGGCAAATCGGGAACGGTCGTCGCCGGCCTGCTCAATGGGCTCGATAGCGTCGGCGACGACTATGTGCTGATCGACCGGACCGAGGGGGTGACGGCCTATCCGCTGTTTGCCACGCTCAAGCAGGATCCGGAGGGCTTCAAGCGGCTGAAGCTGGAGGGTCGGCTAAATTCGTACCAACCGCTGAACTGGCAAGGCAAGCATGCCTTTCACATCAACGAGGTCGCGCCTCGACCAACTCCTGCAAGTCTGGACATTATTGCTTTGATAGTGCCCCATATCAGGGGAGGTGCGAGAAGCTCGGTCATGCCCATATCGCGCAAGGATGCCATGATCGCCTTGGCGCCGTCAGGAATCGTGCAGATGCCGGGGGAGCGGGAAGCGGGCTTTCGCTTTTTCAGCGAGCTTACCCGCGATCTGCCATGCTACCGGCTGTCGCTGGGGACCGAGCCGCGCGAGATCGCCGGCACGATTGCGGATTTCGTCCTTCGGGGCGCTGCATGAAGTTGAGCGTCATCGTGCCGGTCTACAATCGGGAGATCTATGTCGTTTCGACGTTGCGGTCCCTGCTCAGGCAACGCGACGATGCCGATCTCGATATCATCGTTGTCGACGACGGCTCGACGGACAGCTCCGTTGAAGCCGTCCGCGCCATCATGCGGGAAGCATCGTGCATCCGCCTGTTCCAGCAGGCCAACCAGGGCGTGGCCAACGCGCGCAACACAGGGCTGAAGCAGTTGCTGCCGCAAACCGAACTGGTGTCGTTCCTGGATTCGGACGACGTCTCGCCGGCTGGACGATTCAAGGCTGGCCTACCCCTGTTCGCGGCCGACCCTGCGCTCGAGCTGACCTACTCGCTGATGACGCGCGTCGATCTCATGGACGACGAAACCCTGCAGCCGGCACGGGGCGGCGCAGGTCCCACCGTGCGTGGCGTCAGCCTTAGCGCCGGGATATTCCGCAGGGCACTCATCGACCGTACAGGTGCTTTCGACGAGGAGTTCCGGCAGGGCGAAGACGCTGACTATCTGCTGCGCATTTTCGAAACCAGCCCAAAGCACATTTTTCCCGACACCGTCGCGGTATACTACCGGCGCCACCCCGGCAATTTGACCAAGCAAAGGGATGTGGCGGTGCGCGAATATCTGCGTGTGATTCAGAAATCCTTGCGGCGGCGCAAGGCCGATCCGTCGCGGCGCCCGGTCGAGGGGCTTTTCGAGATCAAGCGTCCGGCAGAGTGGTGAAAGAATGAACAGATCACAGCCTGGAATGCGTGCGTGAAGCTGAGCGTGATCATGCCGGTCTACAACCGCGAACGCCATGTCGGCTCGGCGCTGCGCTCGCTGCTGAGGCAGCGCGATGCCGCCGATCTCGACATCATCGTTATCGACGACGGTTCGACCGACAGTTCGGCGGCGGTCGTGCGCTCGCTGATCGCGGAGGCGCCGTGCATTCGCCTTTTCCAGCAGGAGAATGCCGGGGTGACGCGGGCGCGCAACGCGGGCTTGCGGCAATTGCTGCCGCAGACCAGGCTGGTATCGTTTCTCGATTCGGACGACATTTCCCCGCCGGGCCGCTTCAAGGCGGATCTGGCCTGTTTCGACGCAGACCCCACCCTCGAGCTCACCTATTCGCGCATGACGCTGGTCGACGACATAGATGACGATACGCTGGAGCCGACAGCCGACAGCCACTCGGTGACGGTTCGCGGCATTCACCTGTCTCCCGCTATCTTCGTCCGGCGGTTGGTCGAACGCATCGGCAGCTTCGACGAGGATTTCCACCAGGCCGAGGACACCGACTATCTGCTGCGCACTTTCGAAAGCGGGCCGAAATTCACGATGCCCGACACTGTTGCGCTCTATTACCGGCGCCATCCCGGCAACATGACCAGGCAGGCCGATGTTCCTTTCCGCGAATTCATGCGCGCCGTCTACAAGTCGATGAAACGGCGCGAGGCCGACCGCTCCTTGCACCCTGTCGACGGCATCTTCGATTTCAAGGAACTTGCGAATTGGCGTTTCCTGTGATGGCCAGCTACGGCGTCGTCATTCCGGCCTTCAACGCGACCGCCACCATCGCCGAGACGCTGCGATCGGTCGCGGCCCAGACGGTCCAGCCCGACGCCATAATTGTCGTCGATGACGGCTCGACCGACGATACGGTCGCGGTGGTCAATGCGCTGGGCATGCCGGTGCGGGTGTTGCGCCAGGACAATGCCGGACCAGGCAGCGCCACCACCAGGGGCATCGCCGCGCTGGCGACGCCCTTCGTCGCCACGCTCGATGCGGACGATCTGTGGCTGCCGACCAAGATCGAAAGGCAGCTGGAGCATTTCGAGCGGTTTCCGGCGACGGCAGGCGTCTTTGCCCACTGGCGGACGTTTCGCGATGACAAGCCCGATGTGCAACAGGACGTGGCGGTGGCGGGCTGGTCGCGTACCACGATGATGATCCGCCGGGACGTAGCCGAGGCCGTCGGTCCGATCATCGACCCGCAAGGCGGTCGCGGCGACATGGTCGACTGGATCGCCCGTGCCCGTGAGGCGGGCTTTGCGCTTGCCATGCTCGACGATGTCCTGACCTTGCGCCGCATCCGGCCCGGCAGCATGTCCTATGGACGCGACCCCGTGCGCGACCGCGGTTATGTCGAAGTCGTAAGGCTGGCCATGCAAAGGCGAGCAGCGAAAAAGGCGAGCGCCCACTGATGGCCAATGCCATGCGCCGTATCGGCCGCCGGTTTCCGGACTATGGTTGGTCATGGCCCACTGGCGGCCTCGACCAGCTGCTGAAGGCCGCATTGCTGCCCGATGAAGAAGCGGCAGGGCGTTACGCGGCGCGCTGGCTCGACGAGAACGACATCGACCATGCTGCCTTCCGAGAGCATCGGCTGCTGGCCGCGATCTCCGACAAGTTCGGCCGCAAGCTCGCTGGGCATCCTGCCTATCCACGTCTTGTCGGCCTGCAAAAGATGCTGTGGACCAAATCGCGACTGGCTGCGCGCGAGGCCGAGCCGGCGCTACAGGCCATGATCGACGCCGGCTGCGCGGTGATGCTTATCAAAGGCGCCAGCCGCATCGCCGTCAACGCGTCGGCGCAGCGCGGCCGGGTGGCGCATGACATCGACATACTGGTGCGCCCGCAGGACATGATTGCCGCCTTCGATGTGCTTAGCGAACGCGACTGGCAGATCGCCACCGGCGTCAGTCCGCAATATCTGCGCACCAGGCTGGCGTCCTTGCGTTCGATGAATTTCTTCAAGGGCAGTTTCGGCGACATCGACCTGCACCAGCTCGCTTATGACGGGTCGCAGCAAAGCGCGAAAGATGATCTGGCGATCTGGCAGCGGGCGCTGTCAGCCGACTTCAATGGCGTCCGCGTGCTTGTTCCCTCTCCGGCCGACCGCATGGCGCTTGCCATCGCACATGGCGGCCTCGATGCCCACACCCACAGCGACTGGCTGGTCGACTGTGCGGTCGCCATCGAGAGTGGCGCAGTCGACTGGGGCGTGTTCGCCGACATCGTCGCCAGGCGCCACCTGGCCGTAGCCGCGGCGGTGGCGCTCTCCTATCTCTGCCTGGAGATCGGCATTGCGGTGCCGGAGGCTGAACTTGCAAAGACGATTGAGTTGGCCGACCGCGCCGGCCTGTCGCGCTGGTCCTCGGTGCTGCAGGCCAAGCCGCGCACCGATTTCGGCGGCCTCGTTTGGCTGTCGCGCGGCTTTGCCAAGCAGTTGCGCCTCAAACGCAAAAAGGGCCGCCTGCAGCAGCCGACGCCCGCCGTCTGGCGCGGCAGGCCGACATTGCGCAAGGCAAGAGCGACGTCGGCGCCGTTTGCACTTTCCCAGCCCCTGCCGCGTCCGGACAGGACTGGAGCGATGGTGCTGGACGTCACCGTCAGGATCGTCGTTCCACCAATCCGGCGCCGCATTGAGATGGAAATCAATGCCGGCGGCGGCCATGTCGCCCGCCTGCGTTCGATGGTGATCAGCCGCGCCGGCGGCGGACGTGTGCTGCGCTTTCGCGGCAAGGTAACGGTGGACGACACCGGCCGGCCTCTGGTGATCGAGGCACGGCCATCGCGCCAGTTCCGCAACTGGGACAATGAGGCCGAAGTCGCCGCCTATGGCGCGCTGCCGTTCCAATTGCTGTCGGCAAGGTTTTCACCCGCCTGAGAGCGGGTCGCTGTTTCCATGAAACATTGAACCACTGTGGCCCTCTCAGACGCCATAGCGCTCGGTGCGGATGATTTCCGCTGATATGCCGGCGTCGATCAGCGCCCGGGCAGCCGCCGAGACGAAGGCGTTCGACCCGCAGACGAAGGCGAGCGCCGGCGGCCGCGGCAGCCGCGTGAGCGCCTGCATAACCATTGCCGTGTCGATGCGCCTCGAATAGGCGGACGGGCGCCGTACGGCCTCGCGCGTCAGCGTCAGCACCAGCTCGAACCCGTCGCGGCGGTCACCGAGACCGATCAGCTCGTCGCGGCAGATCACCTCGTCCCAGACCCGCACCGAAAACATCAGCGCCACCGGCACCGCCGATTTGCGCAAGGTCCGGTGACGCACCATCGCCATCAGCGGCACGACGCCGGAGCCGCCGCCGACCAGAAGCAGCGGACCGCCATCCCCATCGGACCAGACGAAATGGCCGCCGAGCGGCCCGCGCAGTTCGATCTCGTCACCGACCGCGGCGATGTCGTGGAAGAAGGGCGAGACTTCACCGTCGTCGAACTTCTCGATCGCCAGCTCGATCGTGGCGCCGCTCTCCGGCGCCGAGGCGATGGAATAGGAGCGGCGTGCCTGGTAGCCGTCAGGCGCAGTCAGCCTGACATCGACATGCTGTCCGGCGCGATAGGCGAATGGCCGTGACAGCGCGAAAAAGAAACTGGCAACGCGTGCCGTCCGCTTTTCGATCCGGGTGATTTTCGCCGTCTGCCAGGGAGATTGCGGCGCTTCGCTCATGGATCGCCGCTATAGCGCTGCTCGCGCCACGGGTCGCCATAGATGTGATAGCCGCGCAATTCCCAGAAGCCCGGCTCGTCGCGCTCGGTGAACTGCAGCCCGTTCAGCCATTTGGCCGATTTCCAGAAATAGAGATGCGGCACCAGGAGCCGCGCCGGGCCGCCATGGTCGGCAGTGATCGGCTTGCCTTCATAAAGGAGCGCCACCATCGCCTTCCCCGCTGTGAGATCCTTGGCCGGCACGTTGGTGGTGTAGCCGTCATAGCCATGCGCCAGCAGGAAGCCGGTCGGCGCTTCGATACCGGCATCGGCAAGGATGTCGTCGACCAGCACGCCTTGCCAGGCGGTATCGAACTTGGTCCAGGCGGTAACGCAATGGATGTCGCGCGTCATCTTGGTCAAGGGCAGCGCGTTGAACTCGGCCCAGTTCCACTTCTTGATCGGGCGTGGCCCGTGCTTGAGCGTGAACGACCAGTCCTCGGTGCGCACGCGCGGCGTCGGCCCCGCCGACAGCACCGGAAAGCCCTGTTCGAGATACTGACCGGGCGGAATGCGCGCATCGGTCTCCGTAGGAGGCTTTCGACCGGAGGAAAAACCGCGAGTGACCATTTGACCGTCCGTTTTTAGCAGGCCATTGCCGGCCTGCCGTAATGTTCTCGAAGATGTCGCGGCGGGCAACAGGAATTTCGGCGGCCGTGCGGCAGGCCTGTCGGTGGTCCGGCGAGCCTGCCATGATGTCTCAACCGGCGGCGAAGGATACGGCGACGAAGATTTGCGCGTCGCTGCGATCGATCAAAAGCAGCACCGACTTCCGGCCCGATCTGCCGGGCTCGGCGATCGCCTGGTTGGCTTGCCGCGCATTCCGCACCGGCGACTGGTCGACGGCGACGATGACGTCGCCCGGCTGCAGGCCCGCATTGGCGGCTGCCTTGTCCGGATTGACGCGCTCGACCACGGCGCCACGCTGGTTCCGATCACAATGTCGTCAGCGGCCTTCGTTGCGCCTGAGATAGGCTGTGGCGATCTCGCGCATCCGGTTGCCGTCGAAGCTCGGCCCATGGCCGCCATGGCCGAGGCGAACAGGCAGATCGAGGAGCCGCTGCATGGCACGGCGATAATCAGGCCGGGAGGAATCCGGCAGGTCGTCGATCAGCGTGGAATCGTAGATGGCGTCGCCGGCAAAGAACAGGCCGTCCGCCTCGTCGAACAAAGCGATTGAATCCGGCGAATGTCCGGGCAGATGCAGGACGCGGAACTGCCGGTCGCCGAGGTCGACGATGTCGCCCTCGTCCAGCGTGCGCGTCAGCGGCGCCGGCAGGATCTTGTAGTCGGCCGCCGTCCAGCCCGGCGCCGGCAATTTCGAAACGGCGCCGTCGAGATTGCAAAACATGTAGGCGTAGGTCACTGCCTCATTCATGGTCTCGAAATGCTCGGCACTGTGCCGCGGCCCGGCGCGCAGCGGAAACTCGTGCAGCGAGCCAACATGGTCGAGATGGATGTGGGTGGCGACGACGATGAGCGGCTTGCCCTCGGGCGTGTCGATCTCAGGCGCCAGCGGGCAGATGCCCATGCCGGTGTCGACCAGCAGGTCGGCGTCGCGTCCCCTGAAATGCCAGATGTTGGCGCGCACGAAATCATGCACGAACGGCTCGGTCAGCATCGTCGTGCGGTCGTCGATGATCGTCTTGCCGAACCAGTCGCCGACAACGCGCTCGCCACCAAAACGGGCGCCGCCAAAACGGCCGCCCATCAGACGAAGGGCTTTCCCACCTTGTATTTTTCCGGCACCAGCCGCTTCAGGTAAGCCATGCCCGCTTCCGACAGCTGGTTGACATCGGGCTTCATGAAATCGTCGGGCATATGGCGTGTCTTGCCGGCGACATTCTTCAGCGGCACCTTCTTCAGCACGGTTTTCGTGCCGTCATATTGCAGCGCCACCGAGCCACCGCCTTCGCCGGCAACGGCAACCGCGAAGGCGCCGGCGTCGAAAGCCTCCCGCGCGTCGACGGCGCTGATCGCGCCGACATAGCCGCGCGGCATGTAGCCAAGCGCATCGACGCGGGCGCGCTTGCCCGGCAGGCCTTCGGCGAGCGCACGTTCCAGAGCTGACGGCAGGTCGCTGCCCGACAGTTTGACGTTGCCATGCGCGTCGCGCTCGAGCTTGTCCGGCGGCACCAGGCTTTCGACCAGCGCCTTGCCGTCGGCGGTGCTGACTCCTTCGGAGACGGCGACGATGCAACGCTTGTGGCGGTCGAGCGTGGCGCGCACGTCGTCGATGAAACCGGCGGCGGAGAACGGCCGTTCCGGCACGTAGACCAGATGCGGGCCGCTGTCGGGATCGAGCTGCCAGGCTGCAGCCGCCGCGGTGAGGAAGCCGGCATGCCGACCCATTACGATGCCGACATAGATGCCGGGCAATGCGCGGAAATCGAGATCGACGGACAGGAAGGCGCCGGCGACGAATTCGGCCGCCGAGATGAAGCCCGGCGTGTGGTCGTTTTCCTCGAGGTCGTTGTCGATGGTTTTTGGCGCATGGACGAAAGCAATGCTGCCGCCGGCGGCGTCGGTCAGAATCTGCTGCGTGCCCGACGTGTCGTTGCCACCGATGTAGATGAAAGCGTCGGCGCCGGCCTTCTTCAACCCGTTGAGGATGACTTCGCAATAGGCAGCGTCGGGCTTGTCGCGTGTCGAGCCGAGCGCGGCACTCGGCGTTCCGGCGATCAGCCGCAGCCGGTCCTCTGGGATGGCGGAGAGGTCGACATAGTTGCCGTCACGAATGCCGCGCACGCCGTGGAGCGAGCCCAGCACCTTGGCGCCGGGATGGCGCTTGCGGACTTCCAGCGTGGCCCCGACAACCGTCTGGTTGATGACGGCGGTCGGGCCGCCGCCCTGTGCGATGACAAACGTTCCAGCCATGCTCGATCTCTCCCGGCGCTGTGGTTTTCAAGGCACCTTGGCCTAGCTTGCCGCATCGCGCAACGGGAGTTTCCAGCGGCGCCAAACCGCCGCACAGGATCAGACGACCACGACCGGGTTCTTCTTGGAAACGCGGCTGTAGAGGTCGATGATATCCTGGTTGATCAGGCGCACGCAGCCCGACGACATCGCCTGGCCGATGCTCGCCCATTCCGGCGAACCGTGTATGCGGTAGCCGGTGTCCTTGCCGTCCTGGTAGATGTAAAGAGCGCGTGCGCCGAGCGGGTTGGTGAGGCCACCGGGCTGGCCGTTTTGCCACTTCACCAGTTCCGGCTTGCGCTGGATCATCTCCGGCGGCGGCGTCCAGGTCGGCCATTCCTTGCCGTACTGGATGTTGGCGCGGCCGGACCAGCGGAAGCCGTCCTTGCCGATGCCGACGCCGTAGCGAATGGCGTCGCCGCCCTCCTGCACCAGATAGAGCTTTCGCTCCTGCAGATGGACGACAATGGTGCCGGGCGCCTCGCCGGTCTCGTTGACGACGATCTGGCGGCGGAACTCCGGCTTGACCTTCTGATAGGGCACCGCCGGCACTTCGAAGCCGCCATCGTTGAGCGAAGCGTACATGACATCGGGGCCGGTGACGTTCTTGTCGACGCTGATCGCCGGACGGATCGGCCGCACCGAGCCGGTGACCGTGTCATCCAGCTGGAATTGCGGCAGCTCGAGCGTCGAAGTGCTGCAGCCGGCCATGCCGAGCAGCGTCATGGCGCCGGCCCCTGACAGGACGAAGCGGCGGGAATAGAGATGTTCGGTCTCGTTTGCGTCGCCATTTGCTGGCGGCGTCACATTCTGCGGCAACTCACGCATACCCAAACCCTACGCTGTCGGCGGGAAACACGGTCCGGCCGGATAGCAGGCAGTTTCGCCAAACATGGTTGAAAAAGGGTGAAGGCCCAACGACCGGTCTTAAGCCTGTGCCACCAATAGCGGCAGCGGTCGGGCGAAATGGTCCGCCGTGCATTTTTGGGAGAGGGCTCTTTACATTCCACCGCACACGAGGATTTATCCTTTTCTTTGCGCTCAAGGAGACAAAGATGTCGTTCGAAAACTGGGCCGCCTTCGCCGCCGCCTCCGCCGTGCTGCTCATCATTCCGGGCCCGACCATTCTTCTGGTCGTGTCCTATGCGCTGGGCCAGGGCTGGCGCACCGCCTTGCCGATGGCTGTCGGCGTGGCGCTGGGCGACTTCACCGCCATGACCCTGTCGATGCTGGGCATCGGCGCGCTGCTGGCCGCGTCGGCGACCGTGTTCACCATTCTGAAGCTGATCGGCGCCTGCTATCTGATCTATCTCGGGGTAAAACTGTTTCGCGCCGGCGGCGCGCTCAAAGCCGAACCACGCACAGATGCCGTCTCGGCCGCCAAGATGATGGCGCACGCCTGGCTGGTCACCGCACTCAACCCGAAGAGCATCACCTTCTTCGTCGCTTTCCTGCCGCAGTTCCTCAACCGGGAAGCCGATTTCTGGACACAGATGCTGATCTTCGAAGCGACCTTCCTGGCGCTCGCCTTCGCCAATGCCTTCGGCTACGCGCTGATTGCGGCGCGCGCCCGCAACGTCGTACGCAACCGCAAGGCGATCCGCATCTTCAACCGCACCGGCGGCACGCTGCTGGTCGGCGCCGGGATCGCCACGGTGGCGATGCGCTCGGGCAATTAGGAACTGCGGAGCATCAGGGCCGATATGGCAGTAAGAGATCCATTCGGCCTAATGTTTTCGGGCGCGACCGAGGCCGGGTTTTCACCCTACAGCCAGGCCGTTCATGAATTGCAATGCTTCGTCGGCGACCCGGTCGGCTCCGTTGACCGCGCCATATCGGCGGATCCCGGTTTCGTCATGGCGCGTGTCTTCAAGGGGTATCTGTTCGGCCTCGCCACCGAACGCGAGGCAACGGCGGTCGCCCAGGCATGCCATGCCGCGGCACTGCCGCTTGCCGCGACGCCGCGCGAACAGGCGCATGTGGCGGCCCTTGGCCATCTTGCCGAGGGACGCTGGCATGACGCCGCACGTGTTCTCGAGGATATCGCCATCGACAACCCGCTCGATGCGGTGGCGCTGCAGGTCGGCCACCAGATCGACTTCTTCACCGGCAATGCCCGCATGCTGCGCGACCGTATCGGCCGCGCGCTGCCGTCCTGGCAGAGCAGCATGCCAGGTTATCACGCCATTCTCGGTATGCAGGCCTTCGGGCTGGAGGAGATGGGCGATTATGTCAGGGCCGAAAGCTTTGGCCGGCAGGCGATCGAGATCGAGCCGCGCGACGGCTGGGCGCAGCACGCGGTCGCCCATGTCATGGAGATGCAGAGCCGGCAACGGGACGGCATTGCCTGGATGCGCGCCAACCCCGAGGCGTGGACCAAAGAAAGCTTCCTGCAGGTGCATAATTGGTGGCATCTGGCGCTGTTCCACTACGATCTCGGCGAGACCGACGAGGTGCTCAAGCTCTATGACGGGCCGATCTATGGCGAGCGTTCGACGCTGGCGCTGAACATGGTCGACGCCTCTGCGATCCTATGGCGGCTTTATCTCGGCGGTGTCGATGTCGGCGACCGCTGGGCAGCGCTCGCTGCCAACTGGGCGCCGAAGGCTGGAGCCGGCAATTACGCCTTCAACGATGCGCATGCGATGATGGCATTCGTCGGCGCCGGTCTCGAAGCGCCGGTCAACATCTTGCTCGAAGCCCAGCACGAGGCGATGCGCGGCAGCGACGACAACGCCGCCTTCACCCGGGATGTCGGCCAGCCACTGACGGAAGGCATCAAGGCATTCGGCGAGGGCAATTACAGCGAAGCGGTGCGCCTGATCCGACCGATCCGCGCCATTGCCCATCGCTTTGGCGGCAGCCACGCCCAGCGCGATGTGATTGATCTCACGCTGATCGAGGCGGCGTTGCGCGCCGGCGACACGGCGCTTGCCTGGGCGTTGACGGCCGAGCGCGCACTGGTCCGGCCGGACAGTCCGCTGTCGGCGCTGTTTTCGCAACGCGCCGCCAATTTGTCAGAGAATTGACCCGCGGCGGATCTTGTTTTAAAAACTGGCGAGCCAGATTTTTTCGAGACCCGAAAAAATTAATGGCAATGGGAGGAATGCATGTATCTCGGCCTCGATCTCGGCACGTCGGGCGTCAAGGCGCTGTTGATCGATGCCGGGCAGAAGATCATCGGCTCCGGCCATGCTTCGCTTGACGTATCGCGGCCGCATCCCGGCTGGTCCGAACAAAACCCCGCCGACTGGATCCGCGCCTGCGAGACCGCCATTGCCAAGCTGAAAGCCTCGCACCCGAAAGAGCTTGCCGCGGTCAAGGGCATCGGCCTTTCCGGCCATATGCATGGCGCCACCTTGCTCGATGCCGGCGACCAGGTGCTGCGCCCCTGCATCCTGTGGAACGACACGCGCAGCCACGCGGAGGCCGCCGCGCTCGATGCCGACCCGCACTTTCGCCAACTCACCGGCAACATCGTCTTCCCCGGTTTCACGGCGCCGAAACTCGCCTGGGTGAAGAACAACGAGCCCGCGGTTTTCGCCAAGGTTGCAAAAGTGCTTTTGCCGAAGGATTACCTTCGGTTCTGGCTGACCGGCGAGCATATCTCAGAAATGTCGGACTCCGCCGGCACCTCCTGGCTAGATGTCGGCAAACGGCGCTGGTCCCCCGAATTGCTTGCGGCGACATCGCTCGACGAAAGGCAGATGCCGTCGCTGGTCGAAGGCACGGAGAAGGCCGGAGCCTTGCGCGCCGAACTGGCCGCCAACTGGGGCATAGCATCAGGCGTCCCGGTGGCCGGTGGCGCGGGCGACAATGCGGCTTCAGCCTGCGGCATGGGCACGGTCGGCGCCGGCCACGCTTTTGTGTCGCTGGGCACATCTGGCGTGCTGTTTGCTGCCAACGCTTCCTACCTGCCCAATCCGGCAAGCGCGGTGCACACCTTCTGCCATGCCCTGCCCAACACCTGGCACCAGATGGGGGTCATCCTGTCTGCGACCGATTCGCTGAACTGGCTGTCGGAGATTTCAGGCAAGAAGGCCGGCGAATTGACCGCCGAACTTGGCGATGTGCTGAAAGCGCCGAGCGGGGTGTCGTTCCTGCCCTATCTCTCGGGCGAGCGCACGCCGCACAATGATTCCGCCATTCGTGGGTCCTTCACCGGACTGGCGCATGAGTCGAGCCGCGCGGTGCTGACGCAGGCCGTGCTTGAAGGCGTCGCCTTCGCCTTCCGCGACAGTCTCGAAGCCTTGAAGACCGCCGGCACGGATTTGACGCGGGTGACGGCAATCGGCGGCGGCTCGCGCTCGCGCTACTGGCTGAAGGCGATCGCTACGGCGCTGCAGGTGCCCGTGGACATTCCGGCCGACGGCGATTTCGGTGCTGCCTTTGGCGCCGCCCGGCTCGGGCTGATTGCGGCGACAGGGGCTGATCCGCTGGCGGTGTGCACGGCGCCGAGGACGGATGCGACGATCGAACCGGATGTCCCGCTTGGCGGGGCGTATGCCGATGCCTATCAGCGCTACCGGGCGCTGTATCCGGCGATCAAGGGCGCCATGGCGTGAGTGAGCGCGGGGCACCCGGCAATCACATGAGGGAGCGCGAGGCACCCCCCTCTGCCCTGCCGGGCATCTCCCCCTCAAGGGGGGAGATTGGCAGCTTGCGCGCCGACTCTTTTCTTTCGGCGTTATTGGTTGGCGAAGGTCCGCGTGACTATCAATCTCCCCCCTTGCGGGGGAGATGCCCGGCAGGGCAGAGGGGGGTGTCTCGCGCCACCCTTAATCGATCACTGCGCCGGCACCTTGTCCAGAAACCCGGTGACGCTCTTCAGGCGCCCATTTTCGATAACACCGATATCGGTGCCTTCGATAACCGACGGCACGCCTTCCGGCCCAAGATTCCACGAGAAGCGGATGCGGTCGCCAAACCCGTCCGGCGTACCCTTCAGCGAGAACCGGAAGCCGGCGAAGCGCTGCTGTACGCCGTCGATCAGCCCAGCAACGCCGGCGTGGCCGTCGCCCTGCATGAGCGGATCGCGGTAGCTGACGTCTTCGGTGAAGGTGGCCTTGAGCAGTTCGGCGCGGCGATCCGCATCGGCCTCGTTCCAGGCGGTGATGTAGTTCTGGGCGATCGTGTTGAGGTCGGTCATGGTCTGTCTCCTTCGTTGAGTGGCTTTGACACGAGCCTTTTCACCCCGAGCGAGAGCGAAACCAATTACGCCTGAGGTAATCAGGCGCGATTATTCGGAGAGGACAAAAAAGATGAGCAGCGGATTTTTCGGCGACATCAAAGCGATCAAGTATGAGGGGCCGGATTCGACCAATCCGCTGGCCTACCGCTTCTACAATCCCGACGAGGTGGTGGCCGGCAAACGGCTGGAAGACCATCTGCGCTTCGCCGTCGCCTACTGGCATTCTTTCGCCTGGCCGGGCGGCGATCCCTTTGGCGGCCAGACCTTCGACCGGCCCTGGTTTCCCAAGGCTGGCGGCGTCGACACGATGGAACTGGCCAAGCTGAAAGCCGACGTCGCCTTCGAGATGTTCTCGCTGCTCGGCGCGCCCTATTTCTGCTTCCACGACGCCGACGTGCGGCCGGAAGGCAAGGATTTCTCCGAAAGTGCCGCGCGGCTCGACGAGATCGCCGACTATTTTGCCGCCAAGATGAAGAAGACCGGCGTCAAACTGCTCTGGGGCACGGCCAACCTGTTCTCCAACCGCCGCTTCATGTCGGGCGCCGCCACCAATCCCGATCCGGATGTCTTCGCCTATGCGGCGGCGACGGTGAAAAGCTGCATCGACGTCACGAAGCGGCTGAAGGGCGAGAATTATGTACTGTGGGGCGGGCGCGAGGGCTATGAAACGCTGCTCAACACTGATCTTGCCCGCGAGCAGGAGCAGGCCGGGCGCTTCCTCAGTCTCGTCGTCGACTACAAGCACAAGATCGGCTTCAAAGGCACGATCCTGATCGAGCCGAAGCCGCAGGAGCCGACCAAGCATCAGTACGACTACGACGTTGCCACGGTCTACGGCTTCCTCAAGCGCTTCGGGCTGGAGAAGGAAGTGAAGCTGAACATCGAGCAGGGCCACGCGATTCTTGCCGGCCATTCCTTCGAGCACGAGCTGGCGCTGGCCAATGCGCTCGGCGTCTTCGGCTCGATCGACATGAACCGCAACGACTACCAGTCGGGCTGGGACACCGACCAGTTCCCCAACAATGTGCCGGAGATGGCGCTGGCCTATTACCAGGTGTTGCAGGCCGGCGGCTTCAAGACCGGCGGCACCAATTTCGACGCCAAGCTGCGCCGCCAGTCGCTCGACCCGCAGGACCTGCTGATCGGCCATATCGGCGGCATGGATTCCTGCGCACGAGGCCTCAAGGCAGCCGCCAAGATGGTCGAGGACAAGGCGCTGTCGGGTCCGCTGGCCGAGCGCTATGCCGGTTGGAACACGGCCGAGGGCAAGGCGATGCTGTCGGGCAAGCGCTCGCTGGAAGACATCGCCGAGCGCGTGGTGAAGAAGAAGATCGAGCCGCAGCCACGCTCCGGCCGCCAGGAGTTGCTGGAAAACATCGTCAACCGCTACGTCTGAGGGCGGAAAGCCGATTCGTTGTGCTCAAGGGTGGCTGGATAACATTCCGGCCGCCCCGGAATGGGGTTTGCGCAAGACCTTATCCGACGACAAGGGTTTGCCCTTTGGCGCCCCTCAATGACCTCGCTCTTGCCTTCAAACTGCCGTCACGTATCTCGTATAAGAGGTCCGTTGTGGCGGGTGAAAAGGAAGGAGGCGAACCGATAATGCAATACGAACGCGAAATCGACGCCCTGCTCTCATCCGGCGAGACCGGATCGATCATCGACCGGCTGATGGCGCTGCCGCGGCCGACCGACAGCGTGAAAAACGAATGGGATCGTGCTGTCAGCAGCCGATTTGAAGTCCGTCTGGCGAGGCAGATGCGCTCGCAGATGGACGCCGGCAGCGATCGACAGAACGCAGCCTGATCTCCCTTTGTCTGTGCATGTCGTAATCCCAAAACCGCGACACACTTTTGGGCGACATGCATCAACCTCGGCGCAGCCTGACCGGGGCTTCGCCGAACGCTCTTGAAAACGCTCTGGAAAATGCCGCGGCGGACGAGAACCCCGTCCGCCCGGCAATATCCGCCATGGCGATCCGCGTGTCGACCACCAGCCGCCGCGCCGCGCCCAGCCGCAGCCTGAGATAATATGCGCCCGGCGTCTCGCCGATCGACTTGCGAAAAATGCTCTCCAATGTCCGCGCCGTCACCCCGGCGCGTTTTGCCACCGCGTCGATGGTCAGCGGCTGGTCGACATGCGATTCCATCAGCCGGATAGCCTGCGCCAGACGCGGGTCGTAGCCGTCGAGCCGGCCGAGCGAGACCAGCGGCTGCGCGTCGGTCGCGGCGCGCGCCTGGTCGTAGATGAAGACGCTGGCGACATCGAGCGCGACGGCCATGCCGAGCCGGGTGCGGATCAGATGCAGCATCAGGTCGAAGGTCGGCGACGCCCCGCCCGAGGTGAACACCGGTCCGTCGATGACGTAGCGGTCCGGACGCACGTCGACGCCGGGAAAGGCGGAGGAAAAATCCTCCATGTCTTCCCAATGGGTGGTGGCGCTGCGGCCTTCGAGGAGGCCGGCGCGCGCCACCAGCCATGTGCCGGCCTCGACGCCGCCGCAGGCGCGAGCCGCGCGGGCCGCTCGCCGTAATCCGGAAAGCAGAGCCGATGTCGCGTAATTCTGGGTGCCGAAGCCGGCGACGACGACAAGCACGTCGGTCGGCTCGGCCGCATCGAAGCGGCCCCTGACCGCCACCGGCAGGCCGCATGTGGTGACCGGCGCCTCGCCGGTGACCGAGACCAGTTTGAAATCGAACAGCGTCTCGCCTGAGATGCGGTTGGCGGCGCGCAGCGGGTCGACGGTCGACGCCACGCACATGATGGACGAGCCTGAAAACACCAGCAGCGTCACCTTGAGCGGCGATCGCTCAGCGCGAAAGATGGTAGGTTTTTCGCTTTTGATCACGAGAGCTTCGTAAATTGCAAAACAGTTTCCGGCAAGTCGGTCATTGTTAGGGTCTGTTTCTATGGGGAGGAGATGTCCATGCCGCTCGCGATGAACCGTGAGGTTTTCATTACCTGTGCCGTGACCGGGTCCGGCGGCTCGCAGGACCGCTCCCCGCATGTGCCACGCTCGCCCAAGCAGATCGCCGATTCGGCGATCGATGCGGCCAAGGCCGGTGCCGCCATCGTCCACTGCCATGTCCGCGACCCCGAGACCGGCAAGCCGCGCCGCGATGTCCATCTCTACCGCGAAGTGACGGACCGCATCCGCGCGGCAGAAGTCGATGTGATCCTGAACCTGACCGCCGGGATGGGCGGCGACATGGTGTTCGGCTCACCGGAAGCGCCGCTGCCGCTCAATGAAAAAGGCACCGACATGGGCGGCGCCACCAACCGCATGGAACATGTGCGCCAGTGCCTGCCGGAAATCTGCACGCTGGATTGCGGCACCATGAACTTCGCCGAGGCCGATTATGTCATGACCAACACGCCCGGCATGCTGCGCGCAATGGGCGGCATGATGACGGCGCTCGGCGTCAAGCCGGAGATCGAAGCCTTCGATACCGGCCACCTCTGGTTCGCCAAGCAGCTGGTCGAAGAAAAGGTCTTGAATCCCGACGCGCTGGTGCAGCTCTGCATGGGTGTGCCGTGGGGGGCGCCGGACGACCTCAACACCTTCATGGCCATGGTTAACAACGTGCCGTCGACCTGGAACTGGTCGGCCTTCGCCATCGGCCGCAACCAGATGGCCTATGCAGCCGCTGCAGTGCTCGCCGGCGGCAATGTCCGCGTCGGTCTCGAAGACAATCTCTGGCTCGACAAGGGCGTGCTGGCCACCAATGCGCAGCTCGTCGAGCGCGCGGCCAGCATCGTCACCAATCTCGGCGCCAGGATCCTTGGGCCGGAGGAAGTGCGCAGGAAGCTCAACCTGACCAAGCGGGCGCCGATCGCAGCGGCGGCTTAAGCGGAGGTTGACGATGGCTACCGTCAAATTCACCGCGATGAAGGATGGCGACAGGCAAGACTACGAGTTCCTGACCGCCCATGAGATCGACTATGCCGCCAAGACCGGCGAGCGGCTGCTCGACGCACTGGTGCAACTCGACGAAGGCCTGTCGGGCTACAAGATCACCCGGCTCGGCCATTCGCTGCAGGCGGCGACTCGTGCCTGGCGCGACGGCGCCGACACCGACTGGATCACCTGCGCGCTGCTGCACGACATCGGCGACATCTACGCTCCCTACAATCACGACGAGTACGCCGCTTCGATCCTGAAACCTTTCGTGCGCGAGCAATGCACCTGGGTGGTGGAAAAGCATGGCGACTTCCAGCGGCTCTATTACGCGCATCATCTCGGCGGCAACCGCCACGCTCGCGACCGCTTCGCCGGCCATGCCTATTTCGACGATTGCGACCAGTTTTGCGAACGCTGGGACCAGTCGAGCTTCGACCCGGACTACGACACGCTGCCGATCGAATTCTTCTGGCCCTTCGTGCTCGAAGTCTTCGCCCGCAAGGCCTACGACCCCTTCGTGATCCGCTCCGGCGAGCGCGTGCCTCTCATCGACCCCGAAACCGCCAAGACAAGGACCGGAGCCTGACCATGAGCATCATCAACAAGGCAGCCGCCATTGGCGGCGGTGTCATTGGCGCCGGCTGGGTGGCGCGGCTGCTGCTCAACGGCATCGACGTGTCGATCTTCGATCCCGATCCGGAGGCATCGCGCAAGGTCTCGGAAGTGATGAAGGGCGCGCGCCGCGCCTACAAGCAGATGGTTCCAGGCGGCCTGCCCAGGGAAGGCAGACTGACCTTTGCCAAGACCATCGCCGAGGCGGTGGCCGACGCCGATTTCATCCAGGAGAGCGTGCCGGAGCGGCTCGACCTCAAACACCGCGTGCTGGCCGAGATCGACCTTTATGCGCCGGCGAACGCCATAGTCGGCTCGTCTACCTCCGGCATCAAGCCGACCGACATGCAGGTCGCGATGAAGAAGCATCCGGAGCGTCTGGTTGTCGGACATCCCTTCAACCCGGTCTACCTGCTGCCGCTGGTCGAGATCGTCGGCGGCGAGCAGACGTTCCCCGAAGCGATCGAGGTTGCCAAGGAAATCTATGCCTCGATCGGCATGAAGCCGGTGGTGATCCGCAAGGAAATCGAGGCCTTTGTCGGCGACCGCCTGCTCGAAGCGGCCTGGCGCGAGGCGCTGTGGCTGATCAAGGACGGTATCTGCACGGTCGAGGAACTCGACGACATCATGCGCTATGGCTTCGGCCTGCGCTGGGCGCAGATGGGCATGTTCCAGGTCTATCGCGTCGCCGGCGGCGAGGCAGGCATGCGCCACTTCATGGCGCAGTTCGGGCCGTGCCTGAAATGGCCGTGGACCAAGCTTATGGATGTGCCGGAGTTCAACGACGAGCTGGTCGATCTTATCGCCTCCCAGTCGGACGACCAGGCGCACGGCCTGTCGATCCGCGAGCTGGAAAAGATCCGCGACGACAATCTGGTCGCGATCATGGATGCTCTGTCGAAACAGAACAAAGGCAAGGGCTGGGGCGCCGGTGCCTTGCACAAGGACTATACCAGGCAGCTGGCCAAGCTGGCAGCGAAGAAGCCGGCCGCATCCAGGGCCGCCGAAAAGGCCAAGGCATCCAAGCCGGTGAAGAAGGCGGAAAAGCCGAAGAAAAAGAAGAAGGGCTGAGGACCATGGATTTCGGTCTTTCGGAGGAACAGAAGCTCATCGTCGAGACGACGCGCGCGTTCGTCGAGAATGAGCTTTACCCGCATGAACGCGAGGTCGAGCGCACCGGCGTGCTGCGCCGCGAGTTGATCGAGGAGATCAAGGTCAAGGCAATCGAAGCTGGGCTCTATGCGGCCAACATGCCGGCCGATGTCGGCGGCGCTGGCCTCGATACGGTGACCTGGCTGCTCTACGAGAAGGAACTCGGCCGCGCCAACTATGCGCTGCACTGGACCTGCGTCGCGCGCCCCTCCAACATCCTGCTCGCCGGCACGCCCGAGCAGCGCGAAAAATACCTGTTCCCGTGCATCCGCGGCGAGAAGTGGGACTGCCTGGCGATGACCGAGCCCGGCGCCGGCTCCGACCTGCGAGGCATGAAGGCGACCGCGGTGCAGGACGGCGACGACTGGGTCCTTAACGGCACCAAGCATTTCATCTCCCATGCCGATCTTGCCGATTTCGCGATTTGTTTTATGGCTTCGGGCGAGGAAGAAACGCCGCGCGGCAAGCGCAAGAAGATCACCGCCTTCTTCGTCGACAAGGGCACCAAGGGGTTCACCGTGCGCGACGGCTACCGCAACGTCTCGCATCGCGGCTACACCAACGCCATCCTCGAATTCGACGATTGCCGCCTGCCGGCAAGCCAGGTGCTGGGTGAGGTCCACAAGGGCTTCGACGTCGCCAATTCCTGGCTCGGCGCCACGCGCCTGCAGGTCGGCGCCACCTGTCTCGGCCGCGCCGAGCGGGCACTCGGCCACGCCATCGAATACTCGGCGCAACGCCAGCAGTTCGGCCAGCAGATCGGCAAGTTCCAGGGCGTGTCGTTCAAACTCGCCGACATGGCGACCGAATTGAAGGCGGCGGACCTGATGGTGTTCGAAGCCGGCTGGAAGTACGATCAGGGCACCGTCACCGATCAGGACATGGCCATGGCGAAGCTGAAGGCTACCGAAATGCTCGCCTTTGTTGCCGACGAAGCAATCCAGATCCATGGCGGCATGGGGCTGATGGATGACCTGCCGTTGGAACGCATCTGGCGCGACGCCCGCGTCGAGCGCATCTGGGAAGGCACGTCGGAAATCCAGCGCCACATCATTTCGCGGGCGCTGCTGCGCCCGTTCGGGGCTTAAAAAGAAGAGACGGGGAATATGCACAAGCTTGAACGTCTCCTGCGCCCAAAATCCATCGCCGTGTTCGGCGGGGCGCAGGCCGCTGCCGTCGTCGCGCAATCGATCAAGATGGGCTTTGCCGGCGAAATCTGGCCGGTGCATCCGAACAAGGACGAGGTCGCCGGCCGCAAGGCCTATCGCTCGGTCGCCGAATTGCCCGGGGCGCCCGACGCCGCCTTTGTCGGCGTAAACCGGCATCTCACCATCGAGGTGATCAAGGCGCTGGCCAAGCGTGGCGCCGGCGGCGCCGTCTGTTTTGCCGCGGGCTTTCTTGAGACCGAGGCCTATGACGATGACGGCGAGCGGCTGCAGGCCGAACTGGTGGCTGCCGCGGGCCAGATGCCGATCATCGGGCCGAACTGCTACGGCCTGATCAACTATGCCGATGGCGCGCTGCTATGGCCCGACCAGCATGGCGGCATCAGGCTGCCCGAAGGCGCCAAGGGCGTCGCCATCATCACCCAGTCCTCCAACATCGCCATCAACATGACGATGCAGAAGCGCGGCCTGCCGATCGCCTTCCTGATGACCGCTGGCAACCAGGCGCAGACCGGCCTCTCCGAAATGGCGCTCGGCCTGATCGAGGACGAGCGCGTCACCTCGCTCGGCCTGCACATCGAAGCCTTCGATTCGGTAGCCGGCTTCGAGAAGCTGGCGGCGCGGGCGCGCGAACTGAAGAAGCCGATCATCGCCATGAAGGTCGGTCGCTCCGAACAGGCGCGGCAGGCGACGGTCTCGCACACGGCATCGCTGGCTGGCTCGGACGCTGCCTCGGACGCTTTCCTGCGGCGGCTCGGCATTGCCCGCGTCGATTCCATCCCCGCCTTCATCGAGGCGCTGAAGCTGCTGCATGTCACCGGGCCGCTGCCCGGCTATCGTCTGTCGTCGATGAGCTGCTCCGGCGGCGAGGCCTCGGTGATGGCCGACAGCGCCGAAGGCCGCTGGGTCAACTTCCCGGAGCTCACCAGCAAGCACCGCGCCCATGTCAAATCGACGCTCGGGCCGCTGGTCGCGGTCGCCAACCCGTTGGACTATCACACCTTCATCTGGAACAACGAGCCGGCGATGACCGCAACCTTCACCGCCATGGTGTCGGGTGGCTTCGACCTCAACATGCTGGTGCTCGACTTTCCACGCCCCGACCGCTGCTCGGTCACCGACTGGTGGGCGACGCTGCGCGCCTTCGAATCGGCGCTGAAGACCAACAAGGCGCATGGTGCGATCGTCTCCTCGCTGCCTGAGAACCTGCCGGAGGAATACACCGCCGAACTGATGGCGCGCGGCATGGTGCCGTTGTTCGGCATCTCCGAGGCCATGGATGCCGCAGGTGCGGCAGCCTTCATCGGCTGGGCCTGGGCCGAGCCGCAGGCGCAGTCTATCGACACGTCGGCTGCAGGTGCGGCCGGAGGTGACCATGTCACCCCTGACGAGGCCGAAGCCAAGGCGCGGTTGATCAAGGCCGGCTTGCCTGTGCCGAAGGCAGAACGTGCCGCCAATGCTGTCGAGGCCGTCATCTCATCGATGGCGCTCGGCTTCCCGGTGGCGCTGAAGGCGCTCGGAGTCACCCACAAATCGGAAGTCGGCGCGGTCAGGCTGAACCTCAAGGACGCCGAATCCGTGAGCACGGCGGCGCATGATCTGCTGCCGCTCGGAACCGGCCTCTATGTCGAGCGCATGGTGCGCGACGGCGTTGCCGAACTGATCGTGGGCTTCACCCGCGACCCGATGTTCGGCGCCGTCATGACGCTGGGAACTGGCGGCGTGCTGGTCGAGCTGTTGCGCGACAGCGTGACCTTGATGCTGCCGGCAACGCGCGACGATATCGAGGCGGCGCTACGCGGCCTGAAACTGTTCCCTCTGCTTGAGGGCTATCGCGGCCGGCCGAAGGCCGATGTCGCCGCGGCCATCGACGCCATCGCAGGCATTGCCGGCTTCGTGCAGAAGAATGCCGGCGAGATCGAGGAACTCGACATCAACCCGCTGATCGTCTGCGCCGAAGGCAAGGGCGCCTGGATTGCCGACGCGCTGCTGGTGCTGGGAGAGAAGAAGAATGTCTGACGTCATTTCAACTCGCCGCAAAGGCACCATCCTCGAGGTCACGCTCGACCGGCCCAAGGCCAACGCCATCGACCTGAAAACGTCGCGGCTGATGGGCGAGACCTTCAAGGCGTTCCGCGACGATCCGGAACTGCGCGTCGCCATCGTCAAGACCGCCGGCGACAAGTTCTTCTGCGCCGGCTGGGATTTGAAGGCAGCCGCCGGTGGCGACGCGGTCGACGGCGACTATGGCGTCGGCGGTTTTGCCGGCCTGCAGGAGCTGCGCGACATGAACAAGCCGATCATTGCCTGCGTCAACGGCATGGCGGTGGGCGGCGGCTTCGAGCTAGCGCTGTCCTGCGACCTCATTTTCGCTTCCGACCATTCCTCCTTCGCGCTACCCGAGATCCGCGCCGGGACCTTGGCCGACGCCGCGACGATCAAGCTGCCCAAGCGCATTCCCTATCATGTCGCCATGGACCTTCTGCTCACCGGCCGCTGGATGGATGTGGCGGAAGCGCATCGCTGGGGGCTGGTCAACGAAGTGCTTCCCAAGGACAAGCTCGAGGAGCGCGTCTGGGAGATCGCAAGGCTGCTCGCCAGCGGCCCGCCGCTGGTGTTCGCCGCGATCAAGGAGACGGCGCGGGTGGCGGAGGCGCTGACCTTCCAGGACGCGATGAACCGCGTGAGGCGCCGGCAATTGGCGACGGTCGATGCGCTTTATGGCTCGGAGGACAATATGGAAGGGTTCCGGGCTTTTGCGGAAAAGCGCGACCCGGTGTGGAAGGGGAAGTAATTTTTCAGATGATGGCACGAGGCACCCCCCTCTGCCCTGCCGGGCATCTCCCCCTCAAGGGGGGAGATCGGCAGTTCGGACTTCACCGCTCATCCACCAACGTTGGTGATTGGCCAAAGCCTTCGCGACATCTGATCTCCCCCCTTGAGGGGGAGATGGCCGGCAGGCCAGAGGGGGGTGTCCGGGCTCGATCTATCCAGTCGGCGCAGCCAGCATGACCGACTACAAAACCCTCATCGACGCCGAGACCTGGGCCTTCATCGAGAAGACCAACTCCTACTATCCGCCCGACACGATCGACTACACCATCGCCCAGCAGCGTGCGATTTATGACCGGATGTGCCGCGAGTTCTTTGCCGGCTATCCCAATGGTGTGACGGCGGAAACGACTTTCATTGCCAACCGATCACACGACATCCCGATCCGCATCTATCGCAGCGCTACCCCGAACACGGCGGCGATGGTGCTCTACATCCATGGCGGGGGTTTCATCCTTGGCGGCCTAGACAGCCATGACGATGTCTGCGCCGAGCTCTGCGCCCGCACCGGTTACGAGGTGGGTTCCATCGATTACCGGCTGGCGCCGGAGCATTTGCACCCGGCCGCTTTCGACGATGCTTTACGTGCCTTCGAATGGGCAGCCAAAACCTACGACCGCCCTATTCTGCTGTGCGGCGACAGCGCCGGCGGCAATCTCTGCGCGGCTGTTGCTCACGCAACGCGTGGCCATGCCAAAAAGCCGATCGGTCAGGTGCTGATCTATCCGGGCCTCGGCGGCGACCGTTCGAAGGGCTCGTATGTCACGCACGCCGAAGCACCGATGTTGACCATGCGCGATCTCGAATTCTACAAGCACATCCGCACCGGCGGCGCTGACGGTACTGGTGACATCACCTTGTCGCCGCTCGCCGACACCGATTTCACCAAACTGCCGCCAACCGTGCTGATCACCGCGCAATGCGACCCGCTGTCGTCCGACGGCGAGGCCTACCGCGACCGCATCCTTACCGCAGGCGGACACGCCAGCTGGTCCGAGGAGCCGGGGCTGGTGCATGGCTATCTCCGGGCCAGGCACACGGTCGGCCGTGCCCGCGCCTCCTTCAGCCGCATTGTCGAGGCGGTTTCCGTGCTGGGCAAAGGCGACTGGATCTGGTGATCCGGCTCAACCGCGGACAAAGGCGATCAGTCCCTCAGCCATGCGATCGTTGAATTCCTGACGAAAGCGATTCTTCTTCAGCCATTCAGGGTTTGAGCCGACGGTCTTGTTGGCATCCACGACAACGCCTTTGCCATCGACAATGAAATAGTCGATGGCGCCGAAATCCAGATTGAGCCTTTGGCGCACCGCCAGCACCTCCGGCGGGACGGCGCCGCCCACCTCATTGCTCAGGATTTTTGAGCCGGCGCACAACACATCGTCGTAGACCTGCCGCATGTTGACCTCGGCACCGAGCAGGAACATGTAGCGGTGCTTGACGATGGGCAGGTCGAGCGTATCGAAAGCGAACTTTTCCACCATCAGGCGATTGTTGCGCCATACATCCCGCGGAACCTCGCCGATCGTCTGGTAGACCTTATAGGGCGGGCACAGGCGGTCCTTGTAGCCGGGTTCGAAGAGCTTGCGGATGGCATGCGCGCTCCTGGTCAGGCCGTTGCGATGCTGCCACCAGCGCTGCTCTGGTCGGCCCCTGGAGTTGAGGACCGTCTTGACGACAACCGGCCCCTCGTGGCTGTCGCCTGCCTCCAGCTTCAGTGTCGAATAAAGGTGCCGGTGGATGGACAGCGCGCGGCCATTGATGGTGCGGTCGTAGAGGTGGCCGAGCCCGCGGTACGTTGGCGGCACGACTGTCAGGTCGACATGCAGAAAGGCCACCGGCGCCCGATCTCGGCCGGCTGGCCGGTCGAGCAGGCGCACTTTCAATCCAGCCTGTTCCAGGTAAGGCAGCAACTGCGCGATGCTATAGCTCCGCACCAGTCGGAAATTGCGCAGGCTCTCTACATAGACATCGAGATCGGCGGCAGACACCGAACGCTATTCCTTTATATCGACGCCCGAGAAATCATGGTGATCAAAGGGGTCCATGACATAGCCCGTCACCTGTTCGCGCATCGGCATCGAGACCACGGAGTGGGCGATAGCGACCCACGGCATCTGCTCCCTGAAGATCGTTTGCGCCTGCGAATAGAGTTTTGCGCGGGCAGCGGGATCGACGATCCCGGCTGCCTGCTTGAGCAGATCGTCGAAGGCCGGAAAACACCAGTTGGCACGATTGGTGGTGCCGACGCCGGCACAGCCAAGCGGCACGGACAGGAAGTTGTCGGGGTCGCCATTGTCGCCGGTGAAGCCGAACAGCATGGCGCCGTCGCGGTCGCGTGACTTCGAGCGCGCAAGGTATTCTGTCCACTCATACGTCACGACTTCCACGTTGACACCGATCTTTGCCAGGTCGGACTGGATCATTTCGGCCATACGCTGCGCATTCGGGTTGTAGGGACGCTGCACCGGCATCGCCCAGATCTTCATGTGCAGGTCTTTTACGCCGGCATCGGCGAGCCCCTGCCTGGCGGCAGCGGGGTCGAAGACATGATCGGGGCTCGTCTTGTCATAGGCCCAGGAGGTCGGCGGCAGCGGATTGCGTGCGACTTCACCGGTGCCGCGGAACACGACGTCGACCAGCGCCTGGGTGTCGATGGCCATGGCGATCGCCTTCCTCACCCTTGGATCGTCGAAGGGCTTCTGCAAGGTGTTGAAGGCGAGGTATCCCGTATTGAGGCCCTCCTGCCGCATGACCTTGATGCCGGGTGTCGCCTTGATCGCCTCCAGGTCGGCCGGATTTGGATAGGGCATGAGATCGCATTCGCCGGCGCGCAGCTTTTCCATGCGAATGCTGGCATCGGTGGCAATGGCGAAGACGAGATCGTCGATCTTCGGCTTGCCGCGCCAGTAGTCCGGATTGGCCTTGTAGCGGATGACTGCATCCTGCTGGTAGTCGACAAGCTGGAATGGACCCGTCCCGACCGGCTTCAGCGCCAGATCGAGAAGCCGCTTCTCGGCGACGAGCTTGTCGGCATATTCCTTGGAAACGAGCGAAGCGAAATCCATCGCCAGGTCGGCAAGCATCGGCGAATGCGGCGCCTTCAGCGTCATCACCACAGTATGGTCGTCAAGCTTGCGCCAACCGGCGACAAGATCCGGCATGCCGATGCCGTCGAAGTAAATGTACTGGCGTTTGGCGTAATTGTTGAACGGGTTCTGCGCGTTGGCCTGCCGGTCGAAGGTAAACAGCACATCATCGGCGTTGAAGTCGCGGCTCGGCGTAAAACCCTCGACGCTGTGGAACTTCACGCCGTGCCGCAGGTGGAATGTGTAGGTGAGGCCGTCGTCGGAAATCTCCCAGCGTTCGGCAAGGCCGGGGCGCACCTTGGTGGTGCCGGGATCGAACTCGACCATGCGGTTGTAGAGAGCGGTGGCCGAGGCGTCGCGGGATCCGGAGGCGAGTGCGGGATCGAACGTATCGGGGCTAACCTCGGTGCAGTAGACCAAGGTCTTGGCTACGGATTGATGGACCGGCAACGCACATGGAAAAAGCGCCGCCAGCAAGAGAACGAAGTGCCTGCGTGTCATGATCCCCCCAGGGTTGGGAAGACGCTAGCAGAAGCCGGCACTGACGGTAAGTAAGCCGGCCGGTCTTTCGCGCGCCAAGACTGTTTTCCACCTTGAGTTGACACAAGGAATTAGCCGCGCCTCTGTGAAATGGCGGACAGACCCGGCCGCCGTTTTGCATGAACCTTTCCGCTTCAGCCTGCGACTGACGACCAGGCGCCGCATGGTGCGGGCCGGAAAGGATGCCCCCATGACTAGGACCCCAGAGGCTCCACGGTCTCCGGGACCAACGCAAGCTCAGCGCGACCACCGCCTTCGGGATGGAGTCGATGCGCTGGGCTTTCGGCTGATTCCGTTGACCCTGCGCAGGAGCAGGCGTATCGTGAAGATGAGGAAAGCAGACAATTCGATCAGGGACGAACGTGCCGGAACGCCGCGCCTTGCCCTGTTTCGCGCGGCCGGACCGGATGTTCCTCCCGAAAACTTCGGGGGGAGTTTTATGTCCTGCGATCGCGGCGCGTCCATGTCGTCTCCAAGCGGCGGTTTGCGCCGTTCGCTCCATCTGGCCGGCGGTTTGCTTGCCCTGGCGCTGAGCGCCGCGCTCTGGTTGGGCACAGCCGCCCAAGCGCAGGAAACCCAGATCATCTATCCCGGCTCGATGGCGGTCACCGGATTTTCCGGCACCGTCATTCCCAATTTCGACTCTGCCGATTCCGAAAGGGGGGGGCTGCCGCCCGGCGTCGACCCAGTCGACGAAACCTTCATCGACACGACGCGCGCCACCTTGCGCGTCTTCGACGTTTCGGCGCTCGGCGGACCGGCTTCCGGCCAGCTCGTCTACACGCCGCCGCCTTTCGAGGTGACGGCCGAACAGATCGGCCAGGTATTCGCCATCACCTATGATGACGGTGTGCGCGACGGCGTTCCCTCGGGCGTCCCCAACCTCTATGCCGGCGCTACCTCGCTGCACGGCATCCGTATCGTCACCCCGGACGAAGATGCCGACGGTCGGCCCGAGCGACAGCGCCGCGGAACCGCAGGCGCCGTCTTCATGGACGGCCAGTTCGGCACCGAAAGCGGTGGCGGTCCGGGCACGATCTGGAAGATCGACGGCATCACCGGCGCGGTCTCCAAATTCGCCGACATTGACACCAACAGCGGTTCCGGCATCGGCGACATCAGCTTCGACAGCAATCACCGCGAGTTCTTCGCCAGCGATCTCGACACCGGCCTCATCCACCGCCTCGACGCCAACGGCACGCTGATCGACACATTCGATCACGGCGTTGCCGGGCGGTCGGCGCATGGGCTGGCTCCCGTCGCCGATGACGGTGCGGTGATGGACATACAGGGTGCTGCCTTCGACTCGGAAGACCCCGACACATGGGGCTACACGCAGGACGAACGCCGCGTCTGGTCCGTCGCCTATCATGGCGGCCGGCTCTATTATTCGGTCGGCGAAAAGGCCGAGATCTGGTCGGTTGGCATTGCCCGCGATGGCAGCTTTGCCGGTGATCCGCGCTGGGAGCTGACGGTCAAGGCCGACAAGGACTACGCCGTCACCGACATCGCCTTCGACAACCAGGGCTTCATGTATCTGGCGCAGCGCGGCCCGGTCGAGAATCGCTACGATTACAGCCAGTTCGCCGATTCCGGCAAGGGCGAGGTCATCCGCTACTGGCGCGAAAACCCGGACGATCCGGCGACGGAATCGGTCTGGGTGGAAGAGCCGCAGGAATATGCAGTCGGCTTCCCGCAAGGCAACCGGCAGTCGGCCGGTGGGCTCGACCTGCAATATGGCTATGACGCCGACGGCAATCTCGACACCGGCGTGTGCACCGACACGCTGGTCAACACCGGCGACAAGCTGCGCGACAACCCGACACTTGCCGACCAGCTCGCCGCCGGCGGGCCGCTTGCCGTGCACGGCGTGCAGATCACGCCGACGCCGTTGGTCAAGCCGGCCAACGTGCCGCCTTTCGGCTCGTGGTTCGTCGACTTCGACGGCTATTTCGAAGACCCAGAAGTGGAAGGCCATGTCGGCGACGTCGAGGTCTGGCACCCCTGCGACGGCCGTGCCGGCTATTATGAAGAGATCCCAGGCGGTTATCTGCCGCCGTTCTATCCGCCGGGCTTCCCACCGCCCGGCGATCTGCCTCCGTGCATCGATGTCGAGGATGTTCAGTTCTACTGCACGCCTCGCGGCCTCCAGGCCGACCTCTATCTCCATGACCATGCCGGCTTTGGCGGCGATTCGATCAAGGTCCAGTCCATGACACCAGGCGTCGGGGTGACATCACCCCAGTCGCATGCTCCCGGTAAGCCTTACACGGTCGACATCACCGGCCATTCTCCGGGCGACAGAGTCGATGTTGGACTTTGCTTCTACAGGCAGTCCGACAAGGACAAGGGTGGCTACTACCCTTGCTGCAAGATGACTTTGCCGCTCAGAACCCCAGCCGTCAGCTGCGAACGTTGAGGAGGGGAAGATGAAAAATCTCGCACTTTCCCGGACCGCGAACAGCAGTCAATCCAACGTCATGGAGACCATCATGAAACCCCTGTCATATGCCAGGCGCGGCGCGCGCTGGCTGATGGCGGCCGGTATCGCGGTCGCCATGTTCACCCCTGTGGCAAGCCACGCCGAAGATGCAGTCCCGATCACTCCGGAACTGCGGCTCGACCTCGACAATTCAAAAATCGTCAATCCGAGGCCGGAACGGATCGTGCCGTTCTTCACCAAAACAGGCACACAGAGGAGCTGCGACTACGTCGTCTACTCCCTGAGCTTTGGCCTGCGCGGCGACTCGCAAGGCTTTGCCGACCCAAGCTTTTCGGCCAGGCTGAAGAAACTCCAACTCGACTTCAAGGATCAGCTTCCGCACGGTCTTGCGATCGTCAACGTCAACGTGTCCGGCGACGGCACGGATGCGTCTGGCGGACTGCTGCCGGGTGCGACAATCAGCACCTCGGCTAATCCGAACGATACGGCAACGGTTTCCGATTTCCGGATTTCCACCACCGATCTCGACGGCGCTGGGGCTGGCAATGAACGCGTCATCAATTTCAAGATCACCGCCAAGATCGACCATGCGGCGTTTCCTTCGCCGACCATCGTCGACAACCAGGGCATGATCAAGGTGACGCCGGGCGTCGGCACGGGGGCCATCATCCCGTCGCAGGATCCGGGCAAGCCCTACGATGGCGACTACAAGACCGGGGCCAAGACCTCGATCAAGATCGACCTCACCAACTGTGACAAGCGGCCTCCGCCTCCCGACCGGGAATGTTTCAAGGTGGAGCGCGGCACGGTCGATTGCGTGCAAGGCGGCGGCGCGTTCATCTACCACATGCCTGTCGGCCCGGAGATGGGCGGCAAATGGGTGCAGGTATCGACGACGACCCCAGGCATCACCATCATCCCCGACACGCAATTGGTGCCGGCGGGCGGCGGTGTGCTGAACTGGAAGATCGTCGGTGCATCGCCCGGCGACGTCATCCACCTCATCGTCACCGGCATCGAGACCTATGCCGGCCCGAAGGAGGGTTGGGGACTATGCTGCACGCAGACCATCGACATCGTCATCCCGCGTGACTTGAGATGTCCCCCCAAGGACAAGGAACCGGACCTCAAGGTCGAGAAACGCGCCGACGTGACGCGTTGCACGATGGGCGGCGGCTGCGACTTCACCATCAAGGTCACCAATGTCGGCGACGGGCCGTATCACGGCAAGATCGTGCTCGACGAGGTGACGCTGCCGGCCGGCTCGACTCTGGATTCAGGGCCCAACCCGCCCTGGGTATGCATGCCCGGCGTGACCCCGATGACGTGCACCTATCCGGTGACCACGCTCAATCCGGGGGCCTCCATCAACCTCAAGCTCGGCTTCAAGCCGGCGGGTGGTTGGCAAGGCAGCGCGTTGCGCAACTGCGCCACCTATAATTACGGCGCCAGCGGCAAGCCGCTGTTCGGCAGCCAGCAGAACGATCGCGGCTGTGCCTCGATCCCGATCTGCCGGCGTGGCGACCGCGACCGCGATTGCCGGCCCCCGGTCGACAAGAAGGTCGACTTGATCCTGAAGAAGCGTGCCCGCATCCCGGTCTGCACGCCCGACGGCATCTGCTACTTCGTGATCGACATCATCAACAATGGCAGCGTCCCCTATAATGGGCCGTTGACGGTTGTCGACAATTACCCGGGCGGCGCGCCGGCCTCTTCGACCTTCGGCCCGTCTCCGCCCTGGACATGCGGACCGAACGGTCCCGGCCAGTTCCGCTGCGACAATGCCGGCATCGTGCTGATGCCGGGCGCATCGACGCCGATCGTCGTCAGGGCGGTCATGCCGGCCGGCTACCAGTCGGATTCGGTCGAGAACTGCGCGGCGCTGAAGCCCGTCTCCGGTGAGGTCGACCTCACCAACAACAAGGCCTGCGCCAAGGAACGCTTCCGTCATCCCAATGGCGGCAAGCCGACCCTACGCATCACCAAGGTCTGCAATGGCTCGCTCGCCGGTGCGGCGGTGGTTTCCTGCCGCATCACCGTCATCAGCCTTGGCACCTCTGCCCCCACCGGTCCGGTGCGGGTCAACGATGCTGCCACGCTGATATCGGGTGGCGCGCCGGTCCAGATCCAGACCGTCACACCCGACGGTGCGGAATGGGCCTGCGGAGCGGTTCCGGCCAATGCGCTGTCATGCCAGATACCCGGCGCCGCGATGACGCCCGGAACCTCCAGGCACTTCGACGTGACGGTCTTGGCCAATGGCGCGTTCGAGAACTGCGCACGCGGCTCATACGGCCCGGCCCCTGGAGACGACGTCGTCTACCCGATCGGCCAGGCCTGCGCCAAGGGCGGCGGCACGTCCACCATTAGCGTCAAGAAGACCGGCGATGCCGAGTGCCAGCCGGGGCAACCCTGCTCGTTCGAGATCACCATCACCAATGATGGCCAGACCGCCTTCTCCGGTCCGGTCCGCATCGGCGATGCGATCGGGGTGGACGGGCTGGGGCGGCTGCAAGGCGTCGCGATCACCTCGATCGAACCGCCCTTCGGCTGCTCGCCCGAACCGACGACCTTGCCGTTGACCTGCATTGCCAATCTGACGCTCGGCGCCGGGGAAAGCCATGTGCACAAGGTCACCGTGGTCCTCCCGGATGCCCCCCTGGCCAATCTGCAGGGCAACGTCAGCGGCCAGAACTGCGTCGGCGTCTTGTCTCCCGACACCAGGGTGCAAGGCGGCGGCGACGTACTGCCCGGTGACCTGACCAACGTCCAGGGCGATCGCGGTAAGGCCTATGCCTGCCATCCGTTCACCATCAAGCGCGAGGTGAAGAAGGAATGCTCGCCAGGCTTCGTCATGAACGATGCCGGCCGGTGCGTGTGTCCGGAAGGCACGACGTTCCGCAACGGCCAGTGCTCGCCCGACGGCGGCGTCATCATCCAGCCGAAGGATCCGAGGCCCTGCGTGCTGCTCAAGGGCCAGATCCGCACCGAGGATGGACGCTGTGTCTGCCCGCGCGGAACCGAGCTTGAGAACGGCGCTTGCGTCAAGACCGACAAGCCTGGCTGCGCCATCCCCGGTTCGGTCCCGACGTCGGACGGCAATGGCTGCTACTGCCCGGAAGGTACGCATCTCGACCGACAGGCAAATGCCTGCGTGCGCGACAAGCAGAAGCCCGAGCAGTGTAACATACGCGGCCAGGTTCATGACGCCGATGGCGATTGTGTCTGCCCGCGTGGGACAGAGGTGCGCAACGGAGCCTGCCGGCCGATCCGGCCAAAGCCTGAACAGTGCTCGGTCCGTGGTCAGATCCACAACGCCAATGGCGATTGCGTCTGCCCGGGCGGCACAGAAGTCAGGGGCAAGGTCTGCCGGCCGATCCGGCCGAAGCCCGAGCAGTGCTCGATCCGCGGCCAGGTCCATGACGCCAATGGCAATTGTGTCTGCCCGCGGGGTACCGAGGTGCAAGGCAATGCCTGCCGGCAGAAGAAGCCTGTGCTGGAACAGTGCGACATACGCGGCCAGGTGCACAACAAGCGCGGCGAGTGTGTTTGCCCGCGCGGCACCCAGGTGATCGACGGCGCGTGCCGCAAGCCGAGGCCGCAGGTGGGAGACTGCGCCCCGGGCTCGCAGATGGTCGGCGGCCAGTGCGTGCCGATCATCAAGCGGCGCTGCCCCGAAGGCACGGTTGGTCGGTTCCCGAACTGCAGGGCGATCCGGCAGCAGCCGTCGCTCGATCCGACCCTGTTGCTCAATCCAGGTGTCCTTCAGCAGTTCATACCGAAGCGCACGCCGCAGACGCAGGTACAGCCGCAAAGGGATCCGGCGGCCAACTTCAAGCCATAGGATCTGGATACGAGTCAAAATTCAGAACCCCGCCGGAGCGATCCGGCGGGGTTTTTCTTTCAGCGCGATCGCGGTCCGCCGCATCTCGTCGTCGAAATGCCGGTGCAATCTTCCTCGGACACCGGCAAGCCGATGTCGCCCGACGGTCCTTCGATAAAGCCGTCCAGCGACGGAATAGACGGTCCTTCTCATCTGAGCTCTCGTTTCTGTTTTCGCCAATCAGGCCATACCGGAAGCGAGGCCGAGCAGGTAATGAGCCGGGCCCGCTCCTAGCCAGCAAATACCGACTTTCCCTTTTCGGGATCATGGTCTAGGCAGACGTTTGGATCGCGCCCGCAAACAGGGCGCCCAAAGGGGCCGCATCATGAGCAGGAAGACCCTGATCGCGCCATCGGTGCTGGCGTCGAATTTCTCGAAGCTCGGCGACGAGGTCGAGGCGGTGACGGCGGCCGGCGCCGACTGGATCCATCTCGACGTGATGGACGGGCATTTCGTGCCCAACATCACCTTCGGCCCGCCGGTGATCAAGGCCATCCGCAACCGCACCAAGGCCTTTTTCGACTGCCATTTGATGATTGCGCCGGCCGATCCTTATCTGGCCGCCTTTGCCGATGCCGGCTGCGACGGCATGACCGTGCATGCCGAGGCCGGACCGCATCTCGACCGCTCGCTTCAGACCATCAAGGGTCTCGGCAAGAAGGCCGGCGTATCGCTCAATCCGGCGACGCCGGAAAGTGCGATCGAATATGTGCTCGACCGGCTCGACCTGATCCTGATCATGACCGTCAATCCGGGCTTTGGCGGCCAGGCCTTCATCCCGGCCATGGTCGACAAGGTCAAGCGGGTGAAAGCGCTGATCGGCAACCGGCCGATTCGCATCGAGATCGACGGCGGCGTGTCGCCGGAAACCGCCCCCCTGGTCACATCAGCCGGCGCCGATGTGCTGGTGGCAGGCGCCGCCATCTTCAAGGGCGGCAGCGTCGAAGCCTACCGGGCCAATATAGAAGCCATCCGAACCGCGGCCGACCGGGCTGCCGGCTGACATCAGTTCCAGGGCAAGTTCCCGGCTGGTCGGTTCTCCTCGGCCTGATCTCCCTGCCTGATCCTTCGATCTCCCAAAAAGCCGTCAACGGGTGGCAGCCGCAAGGGCATCGCGGCAAGCGACAGGATCGCGGCATCCGCACTAGTTTTGGCCCATAAATCTAGTGGATAACTGCCGAAGGGATCTGCATGCGGGGAGAGGTCAATCCGGCGGCATGACGCGCGTTAAGAAAAAATTATCCGTATTCGGGATCTCGAAGCTGTTTCTCGAGGGCACCTGCCATGCTGGCAGACAAACTTTCTTCAGAAGAACAAGTTTTTCACGATTTTAGTTACTTCCGGCGGATAAGATGCGGTCAACCTTCCTCTTTAAGTCGAATATCGTGATCTTTCGCTTGAGGGGCGGATGCCTTAGGAGTTACAGTAAATTTACAGGGGAAAATCGTTTGCTTCGCGAACGGGCTAGCGGAGCATGGGAGAGCTACAGGAGTCATATTGACCTACGGATCTGCCGATGTGAGCGAAGGCGCGGGACCCAAGAGCACACTCGCTAGTACGGTCTATCAACAGCTTCGCGACGATCTCCTGCGCGGCGTGTTTGAAAGTGAAAGCAAGCTTCGTGTCGAATGGGTGGTTTCCCGTTACGGCGCCGGCGCCTCACCGGTTCGCGAGGCCCTCAACCGACTTGCTTCGGAAGGCCTGCTCGGCCGCCACGACCAGCGCGGTTTCTTCATCATGCCGGTCAGTGCCCCGGAACTCGAGGAATTGACGCGCACCCGCTGCTGGCTGGAAGAGCGGGCGCTGCGTGAATCCATTGCCAACCGCACCGGCGAATGGGAAGAGCAGCTCGTGCTGGCCTTGCATCGCCTGGCGCGTGCCCCGCGCCGCTTGCCGGAGGATCCGTCCTCGAACAATCCGGAATGGGAAAAGCTGCACCGCGCCTTCCATCGGGCACTGATCGCAGGCTGCCGCTCGCATTGGCTGACCGGCTTTTGCGACCAGCTTTCGGATCAGGCCTCCCGTTACCGGCTGATCTCCCAGGACGGCAGCGAGCGCGACGAAATCAGTGAACATCGGCTGATTGCGGAGCGCACGGTGGATGGCGATGCCGACGGCGCCGTTGAAGCCCTCCTCAACCACTACCGTCTGACGGCAGCCATGTGCATGGAGCGCTTCAACGACAGCGGCGATCCACGCGTGAGCGCCACCAAGGCGCTGCGCAGCCGCAGATAGAAGCGCTTCCGGTCTGCTATCCAAAATCCGCCCGCTATCCAAGTCCGGTTGCCTTCATCTGATCGGCGGCAAACCCGATTTCACGTTTTTGCCGGACGGAGGCGAAATCGTTTCCTTTGTTCCAAGGCCATGCGCTAGAGCCGGATGATTTCAGGCCGAATCGACCTGAAATCATCCGGCTAAATCAAAGGGTAGAGCATGTCCTCCGAAAACCGCTTCACACTTTTCGGCATCATGCTCTAGGGAAGGCGCATGACCAATCACCTGTTCGACGCGTTCCGCAGCCGGATTTCAGCCTCCGAGCGCATCCTGATGGCGACCGATGACGGACGCGCGATCGCCTATCGCGACATGCTGGCGCAATCGGCACAGCTGGCACATGCGCTGAGGCATTTCGGCGTCGAGCCTGGCGACCGCGTTGCCGTGCAGGTCGAAAAAAGCCCCGAATGCATTTTCCTTTACCTCGCCTGCCTGCGCGCCGGCGCGGTCTTCCTGCCGCTCAACACCGCCTACACGCTGGCCGAACTCGGCTATTTCTTCGGGGATGCCGAGCCGCGGCTGGTCGTCTGCGACCCGGCCCGCGCCGGCGCTATCGCGCCGTTGGCGCAGGCGTCGGGTGCTGCCACCGTCACGCTTGGCAGCAATGGTGAGGGCTCGCTGACCGCACTGGCGGCACAACAGCCCACGGATTTCGACGCCGTGGCGCGCGGGCCGGACGATCTGGCCGCAATCCTTTACACATCCGGCACCACCGGACGCTCCAAGGGCGCCATGCTCAGCCATGAAAACCTGGCCTCCAATGCGCGCGTGCTGGTCGAGCAATGGCGTTTCACCGGGGATGACGTGCTGATCCACGCGTTGCCGATCTTCCACACGCACGGCCTGTTCGTCGCCACCAACGTCACCCTGATGGCCGGAGCCTCGATGCTGTTCGAGCGGAAATTCGACGCCGGCCGCATCGTCTCGCTCTTGCCCCGCGCGACAGTGCTGATGGGGGTGCCGACCTTCTATACCAGGCTCCTGCAGCAGGATGGGCTGGATGCCCAGGCGGCGAAGAACATCCGCCTGTTCGTTTCCGGCTCGGCGCCGCTGCTCGCCGAAACGCACAAGGCCTGGCGCGAGCGCACCGGCCATGCCATTCTCGAGCGCTACGGCATGACCGAGACCAACATGAACACGTCGAACCCCTATGAGGGCGAGCGTCGGGCCGGCACGGTCGGCTTCCCGCTGCCCGGCGTTTCGCTGCGCATCGCCGACCCTGACAGCGGCGATGCGCTTGGCCAGGGTGAAGTCGGCATGATCGAGGTCAAAGGTCCGAATGTCTTTTCCGGCTATTGGCGCATGCCGGAAAAAACCAAGGCGGAGTTTCGCAAGGACGGCTTCTTCATCACCGGCGACCTCGGCATCATCGACGCGGACGGCTACGTCCACATCGTCGGCCGCGGCAAGGATCTCATTATCTCCGGCGGCTACAACATCTATCCCAAGGAGATCGAGAGCGAGATCGACGCCGTTGCTGGCGTCTTGGAAAGTGCCGTCATCGGAATTGCCCATCCCGATTTCGGCGAAGGCGTCACCGCTGTCGTGGTGCGGGCGCCGGCATCGCAGATCACCGGGGCCGAGATCGTTGGCGCCATTGCCGGCCAGCTGGCCAAATACAAGCACCCGAAGCAGGTGATCTTCGTCGACGAGCTGCCGCGCAACACGATGGGCAAGGTGCAGAAGAACCTGCTGCGCGAGACCTACAAGGGTCTCTACGGCTAATCCATAGCCGGCTAGTTTCTTTGCCCAAGCGCTTCGCCTGGACATCTCTGTTCGCGGTTCGGCAGTGGCGCCTTTTACGTGCGCGGCTTTTTCACCCGAGTGCTGGAACCCCACAAAGCGCGGTTCAGCAGGCTGCGTTTGCGCTTGCGCGGGATGAGGTCGACGTCGCTGACGAGCTTGGCGCCGCCCTCCCGCCGCTCCAGGGTGATCTTGCGGCTGTGGAAGGCTTCGAGCTCCGCACGATGCGCCACGCTGATGATGGTGACGTCAGGCAGTTCGCGGATCACCGTCAACATCATCGTGTCCTGGCTCTTCTCGTCGAGCGCCGAAGTCGCTTCATCCAGCACCACGATATCGGGGCGATGCAGCAGCAGGCGCGCGAAGGCGAGGCGTTGCTTTTCGCCGCCCGACAGCGTCTGGTCCCATGGCGCCTCTTCCTTGATCCTGCCGGTGAGATAGCCAAGCCCCACCTTGTCGAGGGCAGCCTTGATTTGCTTGATGGTCCACTTGTCCGCCGCCGCGGGATAGGCGACCGCGCGGCGAAGCGTTCCGGAAGGGATGTAGGGGCGTTGCGGCAGCATGAACAGGCGCCTGTCGGTGTGGAAATTGACGCTGCCGCCGCCCCATGGCCACAGGCCCGCGACGGCCCGCACCAGCGTCGACTTGCCTGAACCGGATTCGCCTGAAACCAGCACCCGCTCGCCCGGCTCGATCACGACCTCGGTTTCCTTGACCACGGAGGTGCCGTCGTCGAGTGTCACGGAAAGATTGTCGAGGCTGAGGATGGCGCCGTCTTCCGCTTCGCCCCGGTTGATGCGTCCGAGCGCATCGCTCTGCTCGGCGCGCTCGAGCCCGTCGAGCGACATCATCAGCGAGGCAATGCGCCGCGCGGAGGCGTTCCAGTCGGCTAGGCGCGGATAGTTGTCGACCAGCCAGCCGAACGCGCCTTGCACGATGCCAAAGGCAGACGCCGCCTGCATCACCTCGCCAAGCGTCATCGAGCCTTCGAGGAATTTTGGCGCGCACAAAAGGATCGGCACGACCGGCGCAAACAGGCTCGATCCCTGCGACACCGCCGCCGTGCGCATGTGCTGTCCGGTCAGCAGAGCCCATTGCCTCAGCACGTGGCCGAAATTTCTGTCGATGCCGCTGCGCTCCTCGTCCTCGCCGCCCAGCAAGGCGATGCTCTCGCCGTTTTCGCGCACACGCGTCAGCGTGTAGCGCAGTTCGGCCTCCGCCTGGTTCTTCCGCTCGGAGAGCTGGACGAAATCGCGGCCGATGACCACCATCGAGGTCGAGGTTATGGCGGCATAGATGATCGCGGTGATGACCAGAAAGCCGGGAATGGTGATGCTCTCGCCGCCGATCGGCAGGGTGAGCGCGCCGCCGATGGTCCACAGCACGACGATAAAGGTCGAGGCCGACAGGAACGCGTTGAGGACGCCGGCGGTGAAATCGACCGGCGACTCGGTGGCGATGCGCAGGTCCTCGGTCATGCGGGCCTCGGGGTTCTGGTGGTCGCCGCCCACGAGGTTCAGCTGGTAGTAGCGGCCGTTTGCCAGCCAGCGCGCGACGACCCCGGTGGTCAGCCAGGAACGCCAGCGGCGCTGGATCGTCATGCGCAGATAGACCTGCGCGACGACAAGGCTGCCGCTGCAGATCACCAGCGGCACGAATACGGCGCTGAGGAGATAGACCGTGCGGGCGTTGCGCTGCTCGAGGGCATCGAACATCGAGCGGTTCCAGACGTTGATGCCATACTGGAAACCGATGTTGATGCAGATCAGCAGCAGCACTCCGATCGTCAAAGGCCAGGCGAGCTTGTCGCCATGCCTCCCCCAATAGCCGCGCCCGCTGATCCAGAAACGCCGCAGCAGATATTTTTTGCGCGCCTGCTCGGCCTGCTCGGGCGTCAGCTTGGGATCGGGTTCGACGGCATCCGGCGGCGGCGCAGCCTCGCCAACGGGCTCGGACGCGGCTACGGCGGCCGATGCTTTTTTCTCGCGCGGCGTGTCCTCGCGCGGTCCATCTCCGCGCGTTTGCCGTGACGGCTTTTCCCGACGCGACTTCGTGGCATCGCGCGCTTCGATGCCGTCGGCCGGTTTCGATTTGGGTTTTGCCTCGGACATATGCCCCGACAACGACCTCCATATCAAAAGGTTTCATGGTATGCGCCTGCCCGACGTTTCAGGAAACGCCCGTCATTGCGGATATAAAAGCCCAACGACATGTTCTGCGATGGCGAGGCTGGCGGTAAGGCCAGGGCTCTCGATGCCGAACAGATTGACGATCTGGCCGTCCCTGTGGTCAGCCGGTCCCTGGATGACGAAGTCGGCGGCCGGCTGTCCCGGACCCGACAGTTTCGGCCTGACACCGGCATAGGCCGGTTGCAGGGCGCCATCCGCCAGGCCGGACCAGTAGCGCCTGATTTCGTCGTAGAAGGCAGCGCCTCGTGCGGGATCGACGGTATAGTCGACGCGATCGATCCATTCGACATCTGGGCCAAAGCGCGCGCTCCCCGACATGTCGAGGGTCAGGTGCACGCCGAGGCCGCCATGGACCGGCACCGGATAGATCAGCCGCGAAAAGGGCGAGCGGCCGGAAAGCGCGAAATAATTGCCGCGCGCCAGCCACAGCGGCGGAACACGGTCTTGCGGGAGGCCTTCGATGCGGCCGGCGAGCGCCTGCGCGTCGAGGCCGGCGGCGTTGATGAAGGCGCCGGTCTTCAAGGTGAAACCCTCGCCATCGGCGTCGCGCGTGTCGATCCGGATGCCATCGGCTTCGATGCTCGCGCCTGAGACAACGGTGAGCAAGGCGAAAGAGGCGCCGGCCGCTTCCGCGTCTCCACGCAATGACAGCATCTGCGCCTGGCTGTCGACGATGCCGGTCGACGGCGACAGCAGCGCGCCGGCGCAGCTCAGCGCCGGTTCCAGGCTTTCGGCCTCTGCGCGCGTCAAAAGCTTGAGGTCACCGACTCCGCATTGCGCCGCGTTGATCTGGATCGCCTGCAGTTTATCCAACTGGTCGGGTTCGACGGCAACGATCAGTTTGCCGGTGCGATGATGGGCGACGTCGTGCTCGCGGCAATAGGCATAGAGACGCTCGCGGCCGTTGACGCAGAGACGGGCCTTCAGGCTGCCCGGCGTATAATGAAGCCCGGCATGGATGACTTCCGAATTGCGCGAACTGGTGCCCGTGCCGATGGCTGCGGCCTTCTCGACCACCAGCACCTCGCGGCCCGACAGCGCCAGCGCGCGGGCAATGGCGAGGCCGACAACACCGGCTCCGGCGACAACGCAGTCGACATCATGCATAGGTGGACTTTAGCGCGGACTGTCCGCGCCTGCAAAAACCTTGTCGCCGCCGATCCAGACGCCGTTGACGTCGAGGGCGTCCGACAGGGCGACAATATCGGCAGCCGTGCCATTGGCGAAGCGGCCGAGCCGGTGGGCCTGGCCGACCGCCTGCGCCGGATAGAGCGAGGCCATGCGCAACGCTTCCGACAGGTCCAGCCCGACAATCCGGTGGACGTAGCGAACCGCCGAGATCATATCGAGATCGGCGCCGGCCAGCGTGCCGTCGGCCAGCCTCAGGCTGCCATCCTTGCGATAGATGATGCGGCCGTTGAGGGTGAACGATGTCATGTCGGTGCCGATCGTCGCCATGGCGTCTGTAACCAGCACGATCTTGCCCGGTCCCTGCTTGGCGCGCAGCGCGATTGCCATGGTGGCGGGATCGACATGGATGCCGTCGGCGATGATCCCGGCCGACAGACTGCCTATGTCGATGGCCGCACCCGCCAGCCCCGGCTCACGGTTGCCGATCTGGCTCATGGCGTTGAACAGATGTGTGACCACGCTGGCGCCGGCATCGGCAAAGGCTCTGGCCGTGGCGTAGCCGGTGTCGGAATGGCCGAGGCTGACAATCACACCGGCCTTGGCCAAGGCCGCAACGCGGGCAGGCTCGACGGATTCAGGCGCTATCGTCGTCAGCAGCACCGGCAGGTTTTTGCGTGCCGCGACCAGCGCCGCTTCATCCGCATCCGTCATCGGCCGGATCAGCGCCGGTTCATGCGCGCCCTTGCGGGCGACGGAGAGATGCGGCCCTTCGAGATGCAGGCCGAGAAATCCCGGCAGTTTTTGCCGTGCCGCCCCGGTGCCGGCGGCAATGGCCGCGGCGATGATGTCAGGCGTATCTGTGATCAGCGTCGGCAGCAGTGCGGTCGTGCCGAACGGCGCATGCGCCCGGCAGATTGTTGCCAGCGAGGCGACATCGGGATGGTCGTTGAGCATGACGCCGCCGCCGCCATTGACCTGCAGGTCGACAAAACCCGGCACCAGCATGCCGCCCCCGGCGTCGATGCGGGCAACGCCCGACGGAATGGCGCCGACGGGATGAATGCCTTCGACCACATTGCCGTGCACGACAAGGGCGGCGTTGTCATGCCAGTCGTCGCCATCGAAAATTCGGGCGCCAGTCAGGGCAAAACGGTCGCTCATACGGTTTCCGTCACCTTGCGCAGATTGCGCGGTACATCCGGATCGAGGCCGCGATGGCGGGCGAAGGCTTCGACGAAGCCGTAGAAGGAGACGATCAGCGTCAGCGGGTCGGTCAAGGGATGACCGGTGGCGACATGCGGCAGCCGCGCCGCGCTCTTGGCTTTGTCCGAGGTTACAAAAACTGCTGCACCCTTGCCGGCAAGGTTGTCGGCAGCCTCTGCCACGGACGGCTCGGAGGCATCGCGGGCGGCGAGCGCCAGCACCGGGAAGCCTGGCCCGACCAGCGCCAGCGGGCCGTGCATGACTTCGGCTGCACTGTAGGCCTCGGCATGCATGCCGCAGGTCTCTTTGAATTTCAGCGCCGCCTCGTCGGCCATCGCCGCCGACGGGCCACGGCCGAGGATGAACAGCGATTGCGGCGTCTCCAATGCGCCGGCCAGCGCCATCCAGTCGCAGGCGATCGCCTTGCTGAAATGCTCGGGCAGGCGGGCAAGGGCGGCCAGCAGTCTGTCGTCGCCGGTGCAATGCGCCATCAGCGCCAGGCCGGCGACCGCCGAATTGACGAATGTCTTGGTCGCCGCGACGCTGCGCTCGGGGCCGGCCAGAATGTCGATGGCAAAATCCGAAGCCCGCGCCAGCGGCGAATCGGCGGTGTTGGTGATGGCGACGGTGAGCGCACCGCCGGCCCGTGCCGTCTCGGCCATGGCGACGATGTCAGGGCTCTTGCCGGATTGCGAGATGGCGAGGCAAGCGGAACCGGCGAGCTTAAGCTTGGCGCCGTAGATCGAGGCGATCGACGGACCGACCGATGCCACGGCCAGGCCGGCGGTCAGTTCGACGGCATATTTCATGAAGGTGGCGGCATGGTCGGACGAACCGCGCGCGACGGTAACGACGAAGCTCGGATCGCGCTCGCGAATGCCGCGTCCGGCCTCGGTCAGCACCGCCGCCGAGCCATCGAGCAGACGCGCGACGGCTTGCGGAATTTCGTCGATCTCGCGCCGCATATGGGTGGTCTTGGGGATCATGGTCGGCCCTCTTCGCTCGGCCCTGTCAGGCGCAGTTCGGCGACGAAATCATAGGCGTCGCCGCGGTAGATGGAGCGGGTGAACTCGATCACCTTGCCGCTCGCGAGATAGGAAATGCGTTCGATGTGCAGGCCGGCAATGCCGGATGGCACTTCGAGCAGACGCGCATCGGCGTCGCCGAGATTGGCGGCGGAAATGCGCTGCACCGCCCGCACCGGCCGGTTGCCGGTCAGTTGCAGCGCCGCATAGAGTGACGAGCCTATCCCGGCCGGATCCGGCAGCACGCTGGCCGACAACGAGGCGCGCTCGATGGCCAGCGGCGTGTCGTTTGCGATGCGCAGGCGCGCCACGCGCGCCACCAGCTCGTTCGAGGACAGGCCGAGCACCATCATCTCGTCGGGCGAGGGCGGGTAGAGGTCGCGGTCGAGCCAGGCTGAACGCACCGCCATGCCGCGCCTTGCCATGTCCTCGGTGAATGAAGTGAGCCTGGACAGCGACTGCTCGACGCGCTCCATGCGCGGCGCCACGAAGGTGCCGGAGCCGTGGCGCTGCACGAGGATGCCGCCCTTGACTAGGTCCTGCACCGCCTTGCGGACGGTGACGCGCGAAATGTCGGCCTTGGTGGCGATGTCGCGCTCGGAAGGCAGCGCATCGCCCGGCCCGATCAGGCCGCGATTGACGGCGTCCTCGATGCTTTTCCTGAGCTGCAGGTAGAGCGGGGCGCCGCTCTGCGACGACTGCCTCAGCGTGGCGAAGATCTGGTCGGCGGCATCGCTCATCGCGTCGCCTCCGCTTTGACGAAGATGCGGGCCGCCATCTGCACGGCGCCGCCCAGCGCATCGTCGAGCGGCGCTTTCAGCAGCGCCTGGTAGCGCTGGGAAAGGCGCGGCCCATAGAGCGGCGCCAGCCCGCCGAGCAGGCAGAGCGGGGCGTCATCAGAGAGGTCGAGCGCGTGGAGCGACGCCTCGACATCGGCAACCGACTTGTCCACGATCCAGTTGGCGACGCTGTCGCCCTTCTCGGCATGCTCGAAAACCTTGGGCGCGAAGCCGCCGAAATCGCCGGGCTTGGCATTGGTGGTGAACTCGACCACGTCTTCGGGATTGTTGCGGAAAATGGCCATCATGCTGTCGGTCAGGGCTGAGCGCGGCCGGACGCCGTCATGGGCGAGCAGCGTCTGCTCCAGCAGGTCGCGGCCGATGCGGGCGCCGCTGCCTTGATCACCGACCTGAAAGCCCCAGCCGCCGATGGCGCGCGACGTGCCGCCCTTGCGCGCCATATAGGCGGTGCCGGTGCCGAGGATGGCCATGGCGCCGTCACCAGAGCCGACTGCCCCTTCGAGCGCGATCTCGGCGTCCGTCTCGACGCGGCTGATGCTGAACGGCAGGATTGCTTCAAGCTGCTGGCGGTAGGTGCCGACATTGGCGCCGGCAAGGCCGAGAATGGCTGGTGTCTGCGGGATCAGGTCCGGATCTTGCCCGGCGGCGATGAAGGCCTGACGAGCAGCCTCGACGATGTGGGTGCGGGCGCCGGTGAGATCGGTGCGGATGTTGGCGGCGCCGCTTTTGGCACGGCCAATGACAACGCCATCGCCTGTCGCAAGGGCTGCCCTGCAGCTGGTGCCGCCGCCGTCGATACCGAGCACGAATTTCACACGATGTCTCCTCCGGGCGGATAATACCAATAAAATACCAATAGCCAAGGGATTAATTTCCGTTTCAAAAAGATTAAGGCGTATCACGTTGAAAACCCGGGAATTCTGCCGGCTCAACGCTTTCCAGTTCGCAATTTCGTTAATGCGTGTGGACAAGTGGTATTTTTTTGGTATTGTTCTTCCATCGGAGGGACAGGGATGGCCGAACCGCGCACCGAAGCGCTTCACAGCAATGCCGAGGGACTGGACATCCAGGCCCCGGACGCCATCCTTTCTTCTTTGGTCAATGCGCAGATCGAGGCCGCCAAGGCTGTGCGCGACGCCATTCCCGCCATCGCCGCCGCAGCCGAAATCATCGCCGGGCGGCTGAACGGCGGCGGCAAGCTCGCCTATGCTGCGGCCGGCAGCTCCGGCCTGATGGCGCTGGCCGACGCGCTGGAGTTGCCCGGCACCTTCGGCATCAAGCGCGAACGCATCGCCATCCTCATCGCCGGTGGCGACGACGCTTTCAAGACCCTGGCCGGCGGACCGGAAGACGACACCGACGAAGCCTCGACGGCAATTGCCGGCGCCGGCATCGGCAAGGGCGACTGCCTGATCGCGATTTCGGCCAGCGGCTTGACGCCCTATGCGGTGCAGGCGCTGAAGGATGCGCGCAGCCGGGGCGCGGCAACCATCGCCATTGCCAACAACAAGGACACGCCCCTGCTCAGGCTGGCCGACGTCGCCATCCTGCTCGAGACGCCACCGGAGGTGATTGCCGGCTCGACGCGCATGGGCGCCGGCACTGCCCAGAAGATCGCGCTCAACATGCTGTCGACGCTTACCGCCATTCATCTCGGCCATGTCCATGACGGCTACATGGTCAATCTCACCGCCGACAACATCAAGCTGCGCGACCGCGCGGCTCGCATCGTCGCCGCTATCAGCGGCCGCGACCGGCAAGACGCCGTGCGGCTGCTCGAAGCGAGCGGCGGCGTCGTCAAGACAGCCATTCTGCTCGCCGCCGGCGCTGCCAACGCCGTTGCGGCCGAGAAGATACTGGAAGGGACCGGCCAGAAGCTGCGGCCAGCCCTTTCCGCGATCGAGGGGAACAAGGGCGCGAAGGCCCCTGTTCTCAAAACCGAACCTGAAAAAGGTCAACAGGGAGACTAGCATGACAACGAAATTACTGACGGCACTGCTTCTCGGCACCGGCATTCTCGGCACCGCCGGGTTGGCTCACGCCGATGACGTAACGCTCAATATCGAAAGCTGGCGCGGCGACGACCTTGCCATCTGGAAGGACAAGCTGATCCCGGCTTTTGAGGCCAAGAACCCGGGCATCAAAGTGGTGTTCGCACCGTCGGCGCCGACCGAGTATGACGCCGCACTCGGCGCCAAGCTCGCCGCCGGCTCGGCTGGCGACCTGATCACCTGCCGCCCGTTCGACAAATCGCTCGAACTGTTCAAGAAGGGCAACCTTGCCGACCTGTCGGCGCTGCCCGGCATGGAAAACTTTTCGCCCGTTGCCAAGGCCGCCTGGCAGACCGACGACGGCAAGGCGAGCTTCTGCGTGCCGATGGCCTCGGTCATTCACGGCTTCATCTACAACAAGGACGCCTTCGACAAGCTCGGCCTCAAGGTGCCGACGACGCGTGACGAGTTCTTCGCCGCGCTCGACAAGATCAAGGCCGACGGCACCTACATCCCGATGGCCATGGGCACCAAGGACCTCTGGGAAGCCGCGACCATGGGCTATCAGAACATCGGTCCGAACTACTGGAAGGGCGAAGAGGGCCGCGCAGCGCTGATCAAGGGCGACCAGAAGCTGACCGACAAGGACTGGGTTGCTCCCTATGAGGAACTGGCCAGGTGGAAGCCTTATCTCGGCGACGGCTTCGAGGCCCAGACCTATCCGGACAGCCAGAACCTGTTCACGCTTGGCCGCGCCGCCATCTACCCGGCGGGATCGTGGGAGATCGGCCTGTTCAACACCCAGGCGCAGTTCAAGATGGGCGCCTTCCCGCCGCCGGTCGAGAAGGCCGGCGACACCTGCTACATCTCCGACCATACCGATATCGGCATGGGCCTGAATGCGGCGTCGAAGAATGCCGACGCGGCCAAGACCTTCCTGTCCTGGGTCGCCTCGCCGGACTTCGCCACCATCTACGCCAACGCACTGCCGGGCTTCTTCAGCCTGAATTCCACCCCGGTGAAGATGGAAGACCCGCTGGCGCAGGAATTCGTCTCCTGGCGCGACAAGTGCAAGTCGACGATCCGCTCGACCTACCAGATCCTGTCGCGCGGCACGCCGAACCTCGAGAACGAAACCTGGGTTGAATCGGCCAACGTCATCAATGGCACCGACACGCCGGAAGCTGCCGCCAAGAAGCTGCAGGACGGCCTCGACAGCTGGTACAAGCCGGGCAAATAAGAGCTCAGACAACAGACAGGGCCCCAAGTGGACGGCCCTGCGTTTTTCGACAGCATCATCGACTGCGAACGACGGCGCCGCCCCTCATCCGCCTGCCGGCACCTTCTCCCCGTATAGTGACGGGGAGAAGGATCAGCGAAACGCAGGCGCCCCCTCTCCCCGTCCTTCACGGGGAGAGCGTGAGGGTGAGCGCTGCCGTCGAAGGCATTGCTAAACCTGATCGGCGGGGACCGCACTCATGGCCGCACAAACACGACCGAAACGACCGTTCCGCTGGCATATCGGCGTCTTCCTGGCGCCGGCGCTGCTGGTCTATACGGCGATCATGATCCTGCCGCTGGCCGGCACCTTGCAGCTGTCGCTGTTCCGCAATGTCGATCAGCATCAGGTGTTCGTCGGTTTCACTAATTTCCGTACGTTGTTCGGCGACCCCAACTGGTCGGTCGGCTTCTGGAACGCGCTGCGGAACAATACCTGGTTCTTCATCATCCACATGGTGGTGCAGAACCCGATCGGTGTCATGCTGGCGGCATTGCTGTCCAGCCCGAGGCTGAGATTCGCCGCCTTCTACCGCACCGCGATCTTCGTGCCGACCATCCTGTCCTTCGTCATCGTCGGTTTCGCCTGGAAACTGATCCTGTCGCCGTTGTGGGGCGTGGCGCCGCATCTGATGGATCTGGTCGGCCTGAAAAGCCTGTTCACGCCGTGGCTCGGCAAAGAACAATATGCCCTGACCGCGCTCAGCCTGATCTCGGTCTGGCAGTTCGTCGGCATTCCGATGATGCTGATCTATGCGGCGCTGCTGTCGATCCCCGAAGAGGTGATCGAGGCGGCCGAATGCGACGGCATCACCGGCATGTCGCAGTTCTGGAAGATCAAGCTGCCGCTGATCCTGCCCTCGATCGGCATCATCTCGATCCTGACCTTCGTCGGCAATTTCAACGCCTTCGACCTGATCTACACCGCGCAAGGGGCGCTGGCCGGCCCGAACTATTCGACCGATATTCTGGGCACCTTCCTCTACCGCGCCTTCTTCGGCTTCCAACTGCAGACCGGCGACCCCAATATGGGCGCGGCAATCGCCACGATGATGTTCCTGATCATCCTCGGCGGCGTCTGCGTCTACCTGTTCCTCGTCCAGACGCGCCTGCGTCGCTACCAGTTTTAGAGGGGCGAAATGTCGAGCTTGAACACCCCCCTCTGGCCTGCCGGCCATCTCCCCCGCAAGGGGGGAGATTGGCAGCTCTGGCCTTGCCGCTCGTCTTGCAACGTTGGCGATTGGCGAAAGCAGTCGCGGCATCTGATCTCCCCCCTTGCGGGGGAGATGTCCGGCAGGACAGAGGGGGGTGCCTTGGTGCCGACCTCCACAGTCATCGCTCGTCAGGAGACCTTCCAATGAGCACCGCCGCTCGTTCGGCGCCCCGCACCATCGGCGCCCACGCGATCCTGCTGACCTACACGGCGATCGCGCTGTTTCCGGTGATCCTGGTCATCATGAATTCGTTCAAGTCCCGCGCCGGCATCTTCAGCGAACCGCTGACGCCGCCGACGCCAAAGACCTTCGACCTGATCGGCTATACCACCGTGATCGGGCAGGGCGACTTCATCCACTATTTTCAGAACAGCCTCGTCGTCACCGTCGCCTCGCTGTTCTTCGTGCTTCTGTTCGGCGCGATGGCGGCGTTCGCGCTGTCGGAATACCGCTTTCGCGGCAACACGCTGATGGGGCTGTATCTCGCGCTCGGCATCATGATCCCGATCCGGTTGGGCACCGTCGCCATCCTGCAATTGATGGTGGCGAGCGGGCTGGTCAACACGCTGACGGCGCTGATCCTTGTCTACACCGCGCAAGGCCTGCCGCTCGCCGTCTTCATCCTGTCAGAATTCATGAAGCAGGTGTCGGACGATCTGAAGAATGCCGGCCGCATCGACGGGCTGTCGGAATACACGATCTTCTTTCGGCTGGTGCTGCCGCTGGTGCGGCCGTCGATGGCGACGGTCGCCGTCTTCACCATGATCCCGATCTGGAACGATCTGTGGTTCCCGCTGATCCTGGCGCCGTCAGAAGAGACCAAGACGGTGACGCTCGGCGCGCAGTTGTTCCTCGGCCAGTTCGTCACCAACTGGAACGCCATCCTGGCCGCACTCTCGCTGGCGATCATGCCGGTGCTGACCCTCTACGTCATCTTCTCGCGGCAGCTGATCCGCGGCATCACATCCGGAGCCGTCAAGTGAGCGGAGCCCTACAAATCTCTGCTGGAGCCTTCACCCCACCCGGCGCTGCGCGCCGACCTCCCCATCAAGGGGAGGTAAAAGGTCGTGGCTTCATTCACGACCGCAAAAGGGCGACTTTCGGAGAAGCTTCTTTGGCAGTGAGGGTGTTCGCGCCAACGTCCTACCTCCCCTCGATGGGGAGGTCGGCGCGAAGCGCCGGGTGGGGTGACACCCTCTCAGAAGGAACAACTGGAACATCTGGAGTAGTTAGGTGACCTCTAAATCGCCCCTTCGCGTCGTCGTCGCAGGCCTCGGTAATATGGGGCGTAGCCATGCGCTGGCCTACCACACTAATCCGGGCTTCGAGATCGCGGCCCTGATCAACCGCTCCGACGTGCCGTTACCGGACGGGCTGTCGGGCTATGGCATCAGGCGCTCCTTCGACGACGCGTTGCGCGATGAAAAGCCGGATGTCGCCTGCATCGCCACCTATTCCGACAGCCATGCCGACTATGCGGTGAAGGCATTCGAGGCGGGCTGCCATGTCTTTGTCGAAAAGCCGCTGGCAACGACGGTCGCCGACGCCAAGCGCGTCGTCGCCGCGGCCAAGGCCAACGGCAGGAAACTGGTGATCGGCTATATCCTTCGCCATCACCCGTCCTGGGTCCGGCTGATCGCCAAGGCGCGCAAGCTCGGTGGCCCTTACGTTTTCCGCATGAACCTCAACCAGCAATCGTCAGGCCCGACCTGGCAGACGCACAAGCAGTTGATGCAGACGACGTCGCCGATCGTCGATTGCGGCGTGCACTATCTCGACGTGATGCTGCAGATCACCGACGCCAGGCCGGTCGAGGTGCGCGGCATGGGGCTGCGGCTGACCGAGGAAATCGCGCCGACAATGTACAATTACGGCCATCTCCAGGTGCTGTTCGACGACGGCTCGGTCGGCTGGTACGAGGCGGCTTGGGGCCCGATGATCTCGGAGACAGCGTTCTTCGTGAAGGACGTGATTTCGCCCAATGGCTGCGTGTCGATCGTCATGAAGGAAGGTGTGAAGTCGGACGACATCGACACCCACACCAAGACCTCGACCATCCGCCTGCACAGTGCGGCGACCGGCGCGGACGGCAAGTTCGCCAGGCCGGACGAGATGCTGTCCATGGAAGGCGAACCCGGCCACCAGGACCTCTGTGACCTCGAACAGGCCTTCGTGCTGAAGGCGATCCGGGAAGACATTGACCTGACCCGCCACATGGACGACGCGGTGAAATCGCTCGCCGTCTGCCTTGCCGCCGATGAGAGCGTGCGCAGCGGCGCCCCAGTTAAGCTCTAGTAGGGCAAACTCTAGAACAAGGACGAAGCCGTGGGCTCGCTGGTAATCGAGAATGTGAAGAAGGCCTTCGGGCCGGTCGAGGTGCTGAAAGGCATCAACCTCGAAGTGACCGACGGCGAATTCGTCGTCTTCGTCGGCCCATCTGGCTGCGGCAAGTCAACCTTGCTCAGGGTCATCGCCGGGCTGGAGGTTTCGACCTCCGGCAGGGTGGTGATCGACGGCGCCGATGTCTCGGCCACGCCGCCGGCAAAACGCGGCATCGCCATGGTGTTCCAGACCTATGCCTTGTACCCGCATCTGACGGTGAAGAACAATATGGGCCTTGGCCTCAAGCAGGCCGGCACACCCGCCCCGGAGATCGAACGCCGCATCGGCGTCGCCTCGTCGATGCTGTCGCTCGAACCCTATCTCGAGCGGCGGCCGGCGGAGCTGTCGGGCGGCCAGCGTCAGCGCGTCGCCATCGGCCGCGCCGTGGTGCGCGAACCAAAACTGTTTCTGTTCGACGAGCCGCTATCGAACCTCGATGCAGCACTGCGCGTCAACACGCGGCTGGAGATCGCGCAGCTGCACCGGCGGTTGAAGGCGACGATGATCTATGTCACCCACGACCAGGTCGAGGCGATGACGCTGGCCGACAAGATAGTGGTGCTCAACGCCGGCCAGATCGAGCAGATCGGCGGGCCGATGGAGCTCTACAATTCGCCGGCAAACGAATTCGTCGCCGGCTTCATCGGCTCACCGAAGATGAACTTCATCGACGGCGCGCGGCTGGGCGAGACCGCCAAGACCATTGGCGTGCGGCCGGAGCATCTGACCGTCGATCCGAAGTCCGGCGCCTGGAAGGGAACGGTGGTGCACGCCGAGCATCTCGGCGCCGACACCAACCTCTATCTCGACTGCGAAAAGGCCGGGCTGATCACGGTGCGCATTTTCGGTGTCTACGACGCCGAGCCCGGTGCGACGCTGTATGCAACGCCCGAGCCGGGTAAGACATACCGGTTTGGGGCGGACGGCAAGACGATCAAGTAATCCTTCGGCGATAGCAACCACGGCGATCACACCTCGCCGAGCAGCACCGCGCCATGGATCGCCGCCTGCCAGCCCAGGGCCGCCCAGCGTATGTCCAGAGGCTCTACAACAAGCGAATGCGGCAGGCTGTCCGCGATGCGCTGCTTGAGCGTCTGGCGGGGATAGGACTTCATGTCGACGATACCGCCGCCGATCAGGATCGTCTGCGGGGAAAACAGGGCGGCTGCGGTTGCGACGGCCACCGCCTGCTGCCAGACGATTTTGTCGAGCCATTCGCGCAGCGATGGCGGCTGCCCGGCCGCCGAAAACAGATCGGCCACCGGGATATCGTAGTCTGTCGCGAGTTCGACAAGCGTTGCCCCTGAGGCGTAGGTCTCGACCCGGTTTGGCGGTCCGCTTTCGTCAGGCCGGTAGATCGGCATATGGCCGATTTCCAGCGCCCAGCCGCCGCCCCTGAAAATGCCGTCCTTGCCGAGATAGGCCGCACCGATGCCGGTGCCGAGATAGACCGCCAGCACCTCCTTTTGCCGCTTCACCGCGCCGGCAACGCTTTCGCCCAGCAATTGCAGCACGACGTCGCGTTCGAGCCGCACGGGAACGCGGAGCCGCGATGCCAGTTCCGTACCCAGCCGGATACCGTTCAGTTCGGGAATGTTGGCCGTGTGCAGCACCGTGTCGAAGTCGCGGTCGATGAACCCAGGCACCGTCGCAACGACCCGTGCAGGTTTGAGCCCGGCATCGCGGCAGGCTGCGGTGACCGCATCGGCCAACCCCGCCACAGGCGCGCCCTTGCGCAGTTGCGCGGTCGGGTAGGTGCGGGCGAAATCCACCGGGTGGCCGCGATCGGCAAAGCCAACCTTGACCGACGTGCCGCCGATCTCGACCACGGCGATGGTCTCATCCGTCGTTTTGTCGGTCATGCGAGCGGTTCCAGGAATTCCGAAAGACAGGCGCGGAATTCCAGCCGGTAGGCGGCGCGATCCTGCGATTTGGCTGTGATGGTGCAAAGCCGGGCCGACGGAATGAGTCCGGCCAGCGTCTGTGCGTCGTCCAGTCGATGGACGAGGTCATGGTCATGGCCGATGACAAGAGTCGGCACCGCGATAGCGCGGATGTCCGCCTCGCTCACGCCGGGACCATCGCCGGCGATCGCCGAAAGCAGCCTGCCGAACAGAACCGGGTCCGGGCGAGTGAAGAAGCCTTGCAGGCTGCCGAGATTGTCCGGCGCCAATCTGGCCAGTTCGCCGGCAACAGCGCTGTCATCGAACAGACGCCTGGCGTCTTGGGGCGAATGCCGCATCAAGAGATCGCCGACCACGGCATAGGGCCTCATATTGGCCGGTGCAGCCTGGGATACCCACGCAGGCCGGGCGAGCACCAGCGCCCGCACCCGCGCCGGCCTGTGCACCGCCAGGCGAAGCGCCAGCGCCGCGCCCATCGAGATGCCGCCGACGACGGCCGGGCCGAGGCCGAGATCGTCGGCCAGTGCATCGACGTCCTCGGCAAACGTCGCGATCGAAAGCTGCTCGACAGGCCCGTAGCCGGATCCGCCCTGGCCACGGCATTCGAGCGTCACGCGCCGCGTCACCGGCAGATCGGGAAACACGTCGGCCACCTGCGCCTCATCGCCGCCCAGCCCATGCTGGAAGATGACGGGAAGGCCCGTGCCGACCTCCCGGTAGGCAAGGTCGACGCCATCTCGGCTGAAGGTCTTTTTCACGTGTCGTCGCTCGCTTCCAGGACATTGCGCAGGAACGCGCCGACGCCGGGCGCCTCGGCCTCTGTCAGGCCATGCGTGATCAGGGGGCCGTCGAACCCGGCGGCTCTTAGGCAGCCGATGAAATGCGGGAAATCGACGACGCCCTGTCCGGCGGCGACAAAACTGCCATCGGCATTGCGGTCCTTGGCATGGGCCATGCCGATCTCCGCAGCCAGCAGATCGACGGCCTCGTCGATCAGGCGGTGACGCTCCGCGTTGTCCGCCACTTCGAATAGATTGGCCGGGTCGAGCACAATGCGCAGCCGCGCGCTGTTCATCTCGTCGAGCAGCCGGCGTGCGGCCCGGGCGCTGGAGAGGACATTGGCCAGTTCCGGTTCGATGCCAAGCTCGATGTCGAAGCGCTCGGCAATCGCGATCGCCGCTTCCATCTCCGTCCGCAGATCGCTCCATGCCGCCTCGCTTGCATTGTCGGGATGCCAGCGCCACTGATCCTGCGCATCCCTTGTGCCGGTGCACAGCGTAATCAGTCGCGTGCCCATATCGGCGCATGAGGCGGCGAGCACCTCGAGCCGGGCAAGACCTGACACACGAACCGTGCGATCCGGGTGGATCATGTTGTAGGTTCCCGAAACCGCCGCAATCGAAACGCCGGTTTCACCGCTCGCCTCAGCGACGGACCGGGCCGCGCCGAGCTCAATGCTGTCCGGCATCGACGGCAGTCCAAGGCACGCCATGTTGAACTGCGCCGCCGTGTAGCCGCCGTCCGCGACCGCGCGCAGCACCGGCAAGGCGCCGGTGGTGGCGAAGGTCTTGGCGAAAATCCCAAGCTGCATCACACCACCCCGTCGACATCGGCGAGCCGGACGGCGCGGCCGCCGGCAGCGGCCGAGCGGGCGATGGCAGCCATGCCCCTGACCGATGCGATGCCGTCCTCGATGCCGGCGCCGATCATCGGCGCGCCATTCAGCACGACATCGGCAAAGCCTTCGAGCTGCCGGCGATAGAAGTGGCCATCCGCGCCAAGCGTGCGGTGCCAACTGCCATCGGCCTCGCGGAAAATGTCGACCTCGCTGCTCTTGTAGTACCAGGGGTTATGGGTCTTCGCGAGAACGCTGCCGTTCTGGCCATAGATCTGGAACCCTTCGTGCCAGTCCATGCGCACGGCGACCGTCAGGTCCAGATGGCCGATCGTGCCGTCGGCGAAGATGGTGGTGATGAACCAGCAATAGGCGCCATAGCGCTCGGTGAGCCGGGCCTCCACCGCTTCGATCGGCCCATGCAGATGGCGCGCCGTATCGAGGAGATGGCTGCCATGCGCCAGCATATAATACTGGCGCAGATCCGCCTTGGGATTGACGGCAGGCTTGCGCGCCTTGGCGCTGGTGATGATCAGCGGCTGCACCGCATCGGTCATCGGGTAGCGGTGAGTGCTGTCGCAGTACCAGCCCTTGAACGCCAGCCGCTCGCCCATCTCGTCGTTGACGAAAGCTTTGGCCGCCTCGATGCCGGGATCGAAGCGTTTCATATGGCCGACCTGGAGCACCTTGCCGCTCTTGTCGAGCGCGGCCCGCAAACCTTCGACCTCCTCGACCGAAACGCCCAGCGGCTTTTCGCAAAGCACATGCTTGCCGGCATCGAGCGCCAGTTCCGCGGCCTTGACGTGAAAAATGTCCGATGTCGCGATGATGACGGCATCGAGATCGGGATCGGCCAGCATCAGGCCGTAGTCGGCATATGATTTTTCGGGCGCGTAGGTCGCGGCCATCCTGTCGCGCAGATCGTCGGCGACATCGCAGATGGCATGGAGATCGGCATTGCGTGCCTTGGTGCAGGATTCGAAATGCGCCGCCTGCGCAATCGGACCGCAGCCGAGCACGCCGACACGCAGCCGCTCTTCGTCTTTGCGAGGCATGGAATCTCTCCTGATTAGCGCGCGGCGAGGCCGCGAAGTTGAAATTGCGGATCGCCCGACAAAGCTGCCTGATGCAGCAGACAGGCAGCGCCCAATGCCGGACCGTCGGCGCCGACGCGCGACAGTTCGACTGTGGGAACCGGATAACCTTCAGCCAGGAAGTCCGAGAGGAAAGCTTCCACCTGTTTGGCTACAAAGGGATAAACCGCATTGACCGAGCCGGAGAGGATGATGCGCTCCGGCTGCAAGGTGCAGGCAAGTGTCGCCAGCCCGCGACCGAACCAGAGCGCCCAGTCGCGCGCCGTGGCAACGGCTGGCGGATCGCCGTCGGCCAATGCCGCCACAAACTCATGCAGGCCGACGCGCAGTCCGCTTATGTGCAAATAGCGAGCCAGCAACGCATCCTTGCCGACATAGGATTCCAGCCGCCCCGGGCGCTTCGCGTCGAAGACAAAACCTTCGTCGCCAATGCGAAGATGACCGATTTCGCCGGCGCCGCCGAGCTGGCCGCGATGCAGCCTGCCGGCATTGATGATGCCGCCGCCAACGCCGTTCTCGATCAGGATGACCAGAGCATCCTCGTCGTCGTTTCCTGGCCGCGACCGGTATGTCTCGGCCACCGCCACGGCATTGGCATCGTTTTCCAAGAGGATTGGAAAGTCCGCGCCAAAGGCAGTGCGCAAAAGCTCCGCCAGATTGACCCCGTGCCAGCCAAGAATGGTGGCATGGTATGAAATCCCGTCGGCGGCGGGGAAGCCGGGCACGGCGACATTGAGCCCGTAGGGGCGCGTGCCCGCAGGCAATTGTGAGCGGATCTCGGCGACGAGTTCCCCGATGATGTCGACCGCGGCTTCGGGCGTGCTACCGGGGCCGGCAAATGCCCTAGAGGCGCTCGCACGCCGCGCGCCGGCAAGGTCGACAGTCACGACTGCGATCCAGTTGACGCCGATATAAGCGCCAAGGAAGAAGCCGCCATTGCCGTCGATCTCGACCAGGATACCGGGACGGCCGACCCGACCCTCGCTATCCTGCTCGTCATCCGCTCCATCCGACCGCTCGCGCGCCAGACCGGCTTCCGTCAGCCCCAGCACCAGGGCGCCGGTGGTCGACCGGGTCAGGCCGAGATCGCGTGCGAGCGCCGCTCGGCTCAACGCGCCGGCACGAAACAGCGCCGCAAGTGCCCGCGTTTCGTTCGGCCGAAGATCGGTCGACACCAGCACGTCGTTCTCCACAATTTGTTTGATTGGCATACTAATAGAATATCTAGGCGGTTTGAAAGGCCTAACGTTGGGTGTATTGCACCAAATTATTTAGCATCCGCAAGCCATTGACCCAAGTTTCAAACGATGATTTGTATCAGAAACTGACAAATTGGCATGGGAGGATGCGATGCCGGTTCTAGCGCGTTTCGAACACATCGTGAAGGATTTCGGCGCCGTCCGCGCGCTGGACAACCTCTCGCTCGACATCAATGAGGGCCAGGTTCTCGGCCTGATGGGCGACAATGGCGCCGGCAAATCGACGCTGGTCAAAACCATCGCCGGAAATTTTCAGCCGACGTCCGGCACCCCCCAAGCCTGTCCTCCGGCCGGATCGGCCGGGGGACATCTCTTCGAAGGCAGGCTTGCAGTTGGGCCGGCCCGCTTCGCAATCAGAGACTGCCTGTGTCCCTCCAGCAGGCGATCAGATGACCGTCGCCGGCCTGCCTGACGGGTGGTTGCGCCTTTCGGCAATCGGGCAGCGCGACAGGACAGCGGGCGGCAAAGGAGCATCCGGAGGTCTCGGCATCGTGTGCCGCGACGTCGAGCTGAGCCGGAGCCTTCGGCGCCGTCTCATCCGAGGACGCGGCCAGAAGCAGCTTCGTGTAGGGGTGGTTGGGGCCACGGAAAATCTGCTCGGATGAGCCGGTCTCGACCAGCCGGCCGCGATAAAGCACGCCGATCCGGTCGGCCATATAGCGCACCACCCTTAGGTCGTGGCTGATGAACAGATAGGTGGTGTCCTTGTCGCGCTGCAGGTCGTTGAGCAAATTGAGCACGGTCGCCTGCACGGAAACGTCGAGCGCAGAGGTCGGCTCGTCCAACACCACGAGCTTCGGCACGCCGGCAAAGGCGCGCGCAATCGCCGCCCGTTGGCGCTGGCCACCAGACAGCGATCTCGGCTTCTGGTCGATGGTCGTAGCGGCAAGACGAACCGAGGCCAGCAGATCGCCGACACGCTGCTTCACCTCGCTGCGGCTAAAGCCGGCGAGCCGCCGCAGCGGACGGCCGAGGATCCTGCCGATCCGCTGGCGCGGATTGAGCGTGCGGTCGGGTGACTGGAACACCATCTGCACGTCGCGCCGTTCGCTCAGGCTTCTTTTCTCGACGCGCGGCGCGACAGTGCTGCCGAACAGCTCGACCGACCCAGCGTCCGGCGTCTGGAGGCCAGTCACGATCCTTGCCAATGTCGACTTGCCGGAGCCGGATTCGCCGATCAGCCCGAACGTCTCGCCCTGGGCTATCTCCAGGTCGATATCGTGCAGGACGGCCTGAGAGCCGAAGGCGTGGCTGATGCCTTTGCAGGCGACGGCGATCGGACGTGCGGCTTCCGGTTGATCGCTGCGGACAGGCTTCGACGGGCCGGTTGTGTGCATCTCGGCCAGCCTGCCGTCGCGCTTGGTGAAGTTGAGCGCCGGGATCGAGGCGATCAGCGCCTTGGTGTACGCGTGAACAGGGTTCTCGAAGACATCGTTGGCGATGCCGCTTTCGACGACGGTCCCCGACTGCATCACGGCCACCCGATCGCAGGCCCGGCGGACCATGTTGATGTCATGGCTGATCAGCAGAACGCTGGTTTTGTGATCGCGGCGCAAATCCTGCAGGATGGCGACGATCTCGGACTGGACGCTGGCGTCAAGCGCCGTCGTCGGCTCGTCCAGCACCAGCAGCGACGGGTCGAGCGCAATGGCAATCGCGATGTTGGCGCGCTGCTGCATGCCGCCCGACAATTCGTGCGGATAGAGATCGAGCACCCGTTCCGGATTGCTCACCCTGACGCGGCCAAGCAGCTCGGCGGCGCGGGTGCGTGCTTCGTCCTGCCGAACCGGGCGATGCCGCATGATCGTTTCGGTGATCTGCCGGCCGATCGTCATGGCCGGATTGAGTGCGGCGCCCGGATGCTGGTAGACAGCGGCGATGCGGTCACCCCTTAGCCGGCGAAGCTGCTCGCTGGAAAGATCGCGGATCTCGCGGCCCTGGAATTCGAGCGCCGACGCGGCGATCCGGGCGTTACTCGGCAGATAGCGCAGAATAGCGAGAGCCACCGAGCTCTTGCCCGATCCGGACTCGCCGACAAGGCCGAGCGCTTCGCCTTCGCCGATGGCGAGCGACACGCCGTTGACGGCCGGATGCGATCCCCGGCGTCCATCATAGGCGACGGTGAGCTGCTCGACGTTCAGAACCGATGACGACATGTCTTGCTGAAACCACTTTCTTCCGGCGCGGTCTTCGAGGGCAATCGCTTCCGCTTTCGCGCCGCACAATCTCTATAAAATTACTCGAATTAAGCTGGAGCGCAATCTACCTTTGACCGCTCAGGAGAGATTGTCGCAGCCGGTCGAGGCATCGCGACGGTCGCCTGAAGCAGTTCTGCAAGGAGACCGGCATGGCACGCGACCACATGATCCTCAGCGCGTTTTTCTTCAATCCGCAGGGCGATCATCGCATGTCGTGGCGCCATCCGCGCGCGCCGGGCCGCGAAGTGCTCGACTTCGACTTCTACCGCGATCTCGTCCAGTCTGCCGAGCGCGCCAGGATCGATACGATCTTCGTCGCCGACCATGTCGCGATCTGGGATTCCGTACAGAGCGGCGTAGCCCATTACGCCAATGCCCGCCTGGAACCGCTGACGCTGTTGTCGGCGCTTGCCGGCGTGACCAGGCATATCGGCCTCATCACCACCGCCTCGAGCTCCTACAGCGAGCCCTACAATGTCGCCCGCATGTTTGCCTCGCTCGACCATATCAGCAAGGGCAGGGCGTCTTGGAATGTGGTGACGTCGGCCATGGACGAGGAGGCCCGCAATTTCGGCCGCGACGGCAATATCGAGCACGCCTTTCGCTATGAGCGCGCCACCGAATTCCTCGATATCGTCAAGGCACTGTGGGACAGCTGGGAAGACGAAGCCCTGCTTATCGACAAGGCATCGGGCTATTTCGCCGATCCCGACAAGGTCCATGCGATCAACCACAAGGGCCCGCACTTCAAGGTGCGCGGACCGCTCAATGTCTCGCGCCCGCCGCAGGGCCATCCGCTGATCGTCCAGGCCGGCTCGTCCGAAGACGGCAAGAATTTCGCTACCGCGCATGCCGATGCGCACTTTGCCATCTACAGCACCAAGGAAGACGGCATCAAATATAGGCAGGACATCAACGAGCGCCTCGCCCGTTACGGCCGCAAGCCCGAGAGCTTCAAGATCCTGCCGGGCATCCTGCCGATCGTCGCAGCTTCCGAAGCGGAGGGACGCGAGCGGCAGGAGTATCTGCAGAGCTTGCTTCCCGATAGGGTCGGCATCGACCTTCTCTCGAGCTGGAGCGGCGTCGATCTCTCCGTATATCCGCCGGACGGCCCGCTGCCGCCGCTGCCGGACGAGAGCACCTTCAATGGCGGCCGCACCTCGCTCAATCGCGTCAAGGAATGGTCGAAGCAGAACCTCACTCTGCGCGAGATCGCTCGTAAGCTCGCCAACAGCGGTTCGGTGCCGACTGTCGTCGGTACGCCCATACAGATCGCCGACCAGCTGCAGGACTGGTTCGAGGCAGGTGCCGCCGACGGCTTCAACTTGATGTTCCCGCTGCTGCCGGAGGACTGGGTGAATTTTGCCGAGCAGGTCGTGCCGGAACTGCAGCGCCGCGGCGTATTCCCAACCGAATACGCGCCGGGAACGCTGCGCGACCGCTTCGGCCTGGCGCGGCCGGCCAACCGCTTTGCCGAACAGCGCGACAATGCGCGCGCCGTATCCTGACTTGGGGCAACTGATATGACCGCAGCGCCAAAACTTCAGCCCCGCGAAGCCACGGCTCCGCAGCTCATCAATGTTCTGCACAGCCCCAAGCGCATTCGGGTCAAATTCGCCGGCCGCACCATCGCCGACAGCCGCAACGTCCTGGTGCTGCGCTCCAACCATTTTCTGCCGATCTATTTCTTCCCGGCCTCCTCGGTGGACCGCTCGCTCTTGAAGCCGTCCGAGCATCGCCAGCCGCATCCAGTCGGCGGCGAAACCACCTATTGGGACCTGGAGACGGGATCGAAAGCTTCTCCCAATGCGGCCTGGTCGTTTGTCGCGCCGCCGGATGAAAGCCTGTCGCCACTGGCCGGCCGCATCGCCTTCACCTGGAAAGCGGTCGACCAATGGTTCGAGGAGGAGGAAGAAGTCTTCGTCCACGCCCGCGACCCATACGCCCGCATCGACGCTCTGCAGAGTTCAAGCCATGTCCAGATCTGGTTCGACGGCGAAGTGATCGCCGACAGCCATCGCCCGGTGCTGCTGTTCGAAACGCATCTGCCGACGCGTTTCTATTTGCATCCGGACGATGTCAGGCTCGACCGTCTGGTCGACTCGGAGAGCACGACGCGCTGTCCCTACAAGGGCATCGCCTCCTACTGGTCGGGCCGGCGCGCCGACGGCTCGGTGAGCCCTGATATCGCCTGGAGCTACCGCGATCCCATTGCCGAAATGCCCAAGATCAAGTGCCTCATCGCCTTCTACCCGCAAGCCGTCGACCGCATCCATCTCGACGGCGAACCCGTCGCCTAACATCCATCAGTCATTTCAGACAGGGGTTTCAGAATGACCAACTGCAACGATATCGAGCTTCGCAATCTTTCCGGCGATATCTGGAATGTCGCCGTCGACGAACACCAGGCCGGCTTCCTCAAGCGCCGCGATCTCCTGAAATACGCAGCCTTGATCGGCCTCACAGGCTTTGCCGCCTCGCAGGGACTTGTTGGTTTCGGCACGGCGCGCGCTGCCGGCGCCGGCGGCACGGTCCGCGTTGGGCTCGGACAGCCGACCAAGGCGATCGATCCCGTCTCCATCACCGATCCGGCCAGCATCGGCGTCATCAGCCAGGTCGGCGAATATCTCATCCTCGACGATCCCAAGGACGGTCTGCAGCCCAAGCTCGCTCTGTCGTGGGAGGCCGACGAGACCGCCAGCCGCTGGACCTTCAAATTGCGGCCGGGCGTGAAATTCCACGACGGCCGCACCGTCACCGCCAAGGATGTGGTGGCGAGCTTCGAGCGGCTGGTCGATCCGGCCAGCGGTTCGTCCGCTTTGTCGGCCTATAAGGGCATCCTGTCCAAGGGCGGCGCCAAGGTCGTCGACGACCAGACAGTCGCCTTCGATCTCGACGGGCCCAACAGCAACTTCCCCTTCTATGTCTCGTCCGACGTCTACAATGCCGTCATCCTGCCGGCCGACTATGCCGCCGATTTCGAGAAGAATTTCAACGGCACCGGCCCGTTCAAGCTCGAATCCTTCCGCCCCAAGCAGGGCGCCAGCTTCGTGCGCAACCCTGACTATTGGGGCGACAAGGCGCTGCCCGACCGCGTCGAAATCAAGTTCTTCGACGAAGAGCAGGCGCAGGTGCTGGCGCTGCAGGCCGGCCAGCTCGACGTCATCCCGAGCACGACCCGGCTGGAATTGGCGATCGAGGGCAATCCCAACTTCAAGCTGCTCAGCGTGCAGGCAAGTTCGCATGACGAGGTGCATCTGCGGACCGACCAGGCGCCGTTCACCGACAAGCGCATTCGCCGCGCCTTGGCGCTCACCATTGACCGCGAGGCGGTGGTCAAGGGCTTGCTCAAGGGCCGCGCCATCGTCGGTAACGACACCCCGTTCGCGCCGATCTTCCCCTCGGCCGATCCGTCGGTGCCGCAGCGCAAGCAGGACATCGCCGAGGCCAAGCGCCTGCTTGGCGAAGCCGGCGTGCCGAACGGCTTCCCGGTGACGCTGACCACCGAGCGCGCCTATGACATTCCCGATTATGCCGTGCTGATCCAGAATTTTGCCAAGAAGGCCGGCATCGACATCAAGCTCAACGTGCTGCCGCAGGACGCCTATTATGGCTCGGCGAAGTTCGGCTCGTCGCCATGGCTCGATTCCAATCTCGGCATTACCGATTTTGGCCATCGCGGCACGCCCGACATCTTCCTCAACGCGACGCTGAAGAGTTCGGGCGCCTGGAATGCGGCGCATTTCAACAACCCGGCCTATGACGGGCTGCTGCTCGAATACGGCAAGGCCCGCGACCTTCAGGCGCAACGCCTTGCCGCGAGCAAGATCCAGACCTTGCTGCTGGACGAGACGCCGCTGATCATCAGCTACTTCTCGCAATACAGCCGCATCGTCTCGTCGAAGGTCGAGGGCGTCCGCTTCACGGCGATCTCGCATCTGCTGCTCGACCGCGTGACGTTCGCCCAGGCATGATTGCGAGACGTCCAGCCACTCCGGGCACTAAAATCCGATGCTGACCGGCCGCACTGTGTCGGTGCGGGCAGCCTCGCTTCTGCTCACGCTGTGGCTGGTCAGCGTGCTGGTGTTCTTCGCCGGGCAGGTTCTGCCCGGCGATGTCGGTCGCCTCATGCTCGGGCCGTTCGCCGATGCCGAGGCCGTCGCGGCGCTGAACAGGCAGCTCGGCGCCGACCAGCCGGTGCTCGTGCAATACTGGCACTGGTTCAGCAGCGTGCTGTCAGGCGATTTCGGCACCTCCCTGTCGCTGCGTCTGCCGGTGGCGCCCTTCGTTCTGGAAAGCCTCAAGCGCTCGGCGGCCCTTGCCGGAATTATCCTCGTCTTTCTGCTGCCGCTGGGCATCGGCGCCGGCATCGTCGCCGGTCTCAACCAGGGCCGCTTTATCGACCGCCTGATCGTACTCGCCGGCGTGTCCTTCGGCATTGTCCCGGACTTCGTCTCCGGCCTGCTGTTGCTCATCGTCTTCGGCCTGTGGCTGAACTGGTTCCCGATCACCGGCGCTGCTCCCGATGGCGCCGGGCTCTGGGTCAGTGGCTATTACCTGATCCTGCCGGCGCTGCCGCTGGTGCTGAACCTTGCCGGCTACATCGCCCGCATGACGCGGGCCGGCGTGATCGAGGCGCTGGCCGCCGACTATACACGCACCGCCGTCCTGAAGGGCCTCGAGCGTCGCGAGATACTCATCCGGCACGTGCTGCGTAATGCGCTGACGCCGACCATCGCCGTGCTGGCGACGCAGACCGGTTACATGCTGGGTGGTCTGGTGGTCATCGAAGCCCTGTTCGGCATACAGGGCCTCGGCAACCTTGTCCTCAACGCCGCCAAGGCGCGCGATTTCCCGATGCTCGAAGCCGGCGTGCTGGTCATGGCGACCATCTTCGTGCTGTCGGCCGCGGCAGGCGATCTCGTGAATGCCTTGCTCGATCCGCGGCAGCGCCGCCGTGTGTCGCCATGATGGAACTGATGGAATTGCCGGAGCGCCGTACGCTGGGCTGGCGGGCAGCAAGTCGCATCCGCGAGACCGTTTCGCAGCTGCCGCCCTCTGTCATCATCGGCTCGCTGATCCTGCTGTTCTGGGTCGGCTGCGCCGTGTTCGGCAGCCTGTTTGTGCCCTACGATCCCTATGCCGAGGATTTCCTCGCCATGCTGGCGCCGCCTGATGCCGCGCACTGGTTCGGCACCGACCAACTTGGCCGCGACGTGCTGTCGCGCATCGTCGTCGGCTCGCGTGACATCCTGCTGGTCGCGCCGGCAGCAACACTGCTCGGCGTTGCCGCCGGCAGCGTGCTTGGCCTCGTGCTCGGCTATTTCGACGGGCTGATCGACGCCATCGGCGCCAGGCTGCTCGACACGCTGATGGCCTTTCCCTTCATCGTTCTCGTCACCATGACGCTGGTCGCGCTTGGGCCATCGAACCTCACCGTCATCCTTGTGATCGGCATCGCCTATGCCCCGCTGGTGGCACGGACGGTGCGTGCCGCCGTGCGCGAGCAGCGCGAACGCGACTATGTCAGCGCCGCTCGTCTCGGCGGCGAGAGCGCTCTTTCCATCATGTTCCTCGAGATCCTGCCTAATGTCAGGGAAACCATCCTCATCGAGCTGGTCACAAGGCTTGGCTACGCCTTCTTTTCGATCGCCACGCTGAGCTTCCTCGGCCTCGGCATCCAGCCTCCCTCAGCCGATTGGGGACTGGCGGTCGCCGACGGCTACGGCTTCCTGACCGGCGGCAAATGGTGGGTGGTGATCTTCAACTCCGCAGCCATCGTTTCGCTTGTCATGGCAACCAATCTGATCGCGCAAGGCATGGGGGCCTTCGAAAACAGCGACCGGTGAAGAGCGGAACGCTCAGCAAAGCTGACGCGCAATCGCGGACCGTGCGCTAAAATCGTTCCTCGTGATTCGGCTCTGACAGGGCCTCAAAGCAAGGAACGGCATGAGCAAGGCCCTCATTACATTCGCATTGGTCGCGGTGCTCACCGCATTGCTCATGGCGCTCAGCCTGGCGGTGGCCAGGCACGGCTATCCCTATGGCGCGATCGGCGTGAGGCGGCTGGACGGCATTGCCGATGCCGGCTCGTTCCTGCCGCTCGCCGCCGTCTATTTTTTCGGCGCCATGCTGATGATGATCCTGCCGATCCGCGCCGCCGGCATCGTCTTGACCCATGCTGCGGATGCGCTGTTCTGGGCGGTGATTGCCCTGTTCGCCACAATTGTCGGCTGTCTCGTCGCCCGCTGGGCTTTCGGCCAGAGCAGCGTGCTGTGGGCGCTCCTGAACTGGCGTTTCCTGTTCGCCGCGGCCATCGTTGGCAGCCATTTCACCATGAACGAGCTGCGCCGCAACATCCTGCTCAGGAGCCTGTTCTTCGTCATCTTCGCCGCGGCGACGCTGGCTTGCCTGTTCTGGACTTTTCCGACCTGACAGGGCCGCTTTATATTGTCCATCTTGAGGTCGCGGCTTTCATAGCCGCGCGCCATCGGCTATCCAGTCCGCAGCTAGATTTCAGCCCTCACAGTGTCGTCATTTGTCTGATAAATGATTCAGGCATACGGCACCCCCAGCGAACCAATACAAGGAAACCGCGACATGAGCCTGTTTCGTAAAAATCTGATCGATGGCGAGTGGGTAGGCGAGGCCGGCTCGCGCAACATCAATCCCTCGAACACTGGCGATGTCGTTGGCGAATATGCCTCGGCCGGCGCCGAACAGGCAAAGCAGGCCATAGCGGCGGCCAAAGCCGCCTTCCCGGCCTGGTCGCGCTCCGCGCCGCTGGTGCGCCACGCCGTGCTGAAAAAGGCCTCGGACGAGATCATGGCGCGCAAGGACGAGATCGGCCGCGCGCTGTCGCGCGAGGAGGGCAAGACGCTGGCCGAGGGCATTGGCGAGACCATCCGCGCCGCCCAGATCTTCGACTTCTTCGCCGGCGAGACGCTGCGCCTGTCGGGTGAATTGGTGCCCAGCGTTCGCCCGGGCGTCGGCGTCGAGATCACCCGCGAAGCCGTCGGCGTCGTCGGCATTATCACGCCGTGGAATTTCCCCATCGCCATTCCCACCTGGAAAATCGCGCCGGCACTCACGCATGGCAACACCATCGTCTTTAAGCCGGCCGAACTCGTCCCCGAAAGCGCCTGGACCATTGTCGACATCCTGCACCGCGCCGGCCTGCCGAAAGGCGTGCTCAACCTGGTCATGGGCAAGGGCTCGGTGGTCGGCCAGGCCATGCTCGACAGCCCCGACCTCAACGCCATCACCTTCACCGGCTCGGTCGGCACCGGCAAACGCGTCGCCGCGGCAAGCGTCGAGCACATGCGCAAGTTCCAGCTCGAAATGGGCGGCAAGAACCCGATGGTTGTGCTCGACGACGCCGACCTCGCCACGGCTGTCGAGTGCGCCATCAACGGCGCCTATTTCTCGACCGGCCAGCGCTGCACGGCATCGTCGCGCCTGGTGGTGACCGAAGGCATTCACGACCGCTTCGTTGCCGCGCTCAAGGAGCGCCTGGAAAAGCTCGTCATCGGCGATGCGCTCGATGCCAAGACCCAGATCGGGCCCGTCGTCGATGCGAGCCAGCTGAAGCAGGACGAGGACTATATCGCCATCGGCAGCCAGGAAGGCGCCAACCTCGCCTTCGGCGGCGAGCGGCTGGACCGCGAAACACCCGGCTTCTATCTCAGGCCGGCGCTGTTCACCGAGAGCACCAACGCCATGCGCATTTCGCGGGAAGAAATCTTCGGGCCGGTCGCCAACGTCATTCGCGTCAAGGACTATGACGAGGCGCTTGCGGTTGCCAATGACACCCCCTTCGGCCTGACCTCCGGCATCTGCACCTCTAGCCTCAAGCATGCCACGCATTTCCGGCGCAATTCCGAGGCCGGCATGGTGATGGTCAATCTGCCGACCGCCGGCGTCGACTTCCACGTCCCGTTCGGCGGCCGCAAGGGCTCGAGCTACGGCCCACGCGAGCAGGGCCGCTATGCCGCGGAATTCTACACCACGGTGAAGACAGCCTACACATTTGCCGGCTGATCGACGGGTGACCCGATGACAGCGGCGAAAAAGGAACTGACCTGGCTCAACCCGCCGCCGCATCATGCCTTCGGCGATGGCATCGTGCATGTGCGCACCGGCGGGGAAACCGACTTCTGGCGCGAAACCTTTTACGGTTTCTGGCGTGACAATGGCCATTTCCTGTATCGGCCGGTCGAGGGTGACTTCAGCGCCGAAGTCACCGTCAAGGGCGACTACAAGGTGCTCTACGACCAGGCCGGGCTGATGCTGCGGCTGAGTGAAACGCACTGGATCAAGGCCGGCATCGAATACACCGACGGGCTGGCTTACTTTTCGGTGGTGGTCACCAACGACACCTCGGACTGGTCGCTGCTCAGCATTCCCACCGGCCCCGACGGCGTGCGCATCCGGCTGACCCGCCATGCCGAGGCGATCCGCATCCAATATCTTGATACCACCGACGGCAAGTGGAAGCCGGTGCGGCTGGCTTATTTCCCGATCTCCAAATCCGTCGATGTCGGCATGATGTGCTGCTCGCCGCAGCGCGAAGGGTTTGAGGTAACATTCTCCGGCTTTACTGTCGGCCTGCCGATTTCCAGGCAATTGCACGACTGACGGCCATGTCGATGGCGGACTAACCGTCTGCCCGATGCTGGAAGAACTGCAAAAACAGCTCCCGTTCGGTGGTTATGTCGAGCTTCTCGTAGATGCGGCGGCGGTGGTTCTTCACCGTGCCGACGGCGATGCCGAGCCGTTCCGCGATGTTGGCGGTCGGATGTCCTGCCAGGATCAACTGCACCAATTCCCGCTCGCGCAGCGACAGCTCCGGCCATAGGCTCGCCGGGATGGTCGGCTCCTGCCGGGGCGAGGCGCCGGGGCCGGTCGGCGCCGATGTGCGGGAGAATTCCGTCCCCCGCGCCTCAATGTCGAGTGCATGCAGCGCCTCGAACACCGGCAGCCGCTCGTCCAGCAGGGCGATCTCGCTCTCCTTGAAGGTGGAGGTCGAGCGGTCGAGGAAGATGCCGAGGCACCAGTCGCCGCCATCGGCCAGCATGATGCCGACCTCATCGCAGATTTCCGACTGCGCCAGGAAGCCGGCTATGTACTGGCCGCGCTTGGCCTCGTCATCGGCAAGCCGCTTCAGCGGCAGGATGCCCAGCCGGCGTTCACGCCGCCACGAGGCATAGAACGGGTCGAAGACGTAGTAATTGTCGAGATAGCGCCGGACCATCTCGTCGGAGAAGCGCCGGTGCTTGATGAATTCCGGCGTCTTCGTCGCCGAATATCGGGTCACGGTGACGAGATCGTGCTCGATATCCGCGCCGATCAGGTCGATCAGGCAGTCGACATGCCTGTCCGTACCGGTGGCGGCAATCGCCCGGGCGAGCAGCCCCCAGATATTGCCCATGCGCATGCCCTTTTCTCGGCGATCCCGGTCCGGCAGTCATTGTGTCTTTTGGCATATGGCGCCAGGCCGCCCAAGGAATCTAGCTTGAGCCATCCTAGAGCAATCCTGAGGCGACCGTGACACAACCCAACCTCACCAGTCCCATCGTCGGCAATCCAATCGTCATCGGCATCGACGCCGGCGGCACCATGACCGACACGATCCTTGTCGACCAGGACGGCCACTTCAAGATCGGCAAGTCGGCAACCACGCCCAAGAACGAGGCCGAAGGCTTCCTCGCATCGGCCGAAGACGCGGCCGACGCCTGGGGCATCTCGCTGGAGCAGCTGTTCTCCGGCGTCCACGTCGTGCTCTATTCCGGCACCGGCATGCTCAACACGCTGTTGTCGCGCACCGGGCGCCGGCTTGGCCTGATCACCACCAAGGGCCTGGAAGACATGATCCTGATGGGCCGCGGCCTGCAGGCCTGGGCCGACTATTCCTATGCCGACCGGCTGCATGCGGTGACCCACCATCATCCCGATCCGCTGGTGCCGCGCCGCCGCACCCACGGCGTCACCGAGCGCATCGACCAGTTCGGCGACGTCGTGCTGCCGCTCTATGAGCATGAGGTCGCGATTGCAGCCAGGAAGCTGATTACCGGCAAGGTCGAAGCGATCTGCATCATGACCATCTTCTCGCACGTCAATCCGGTGCACGAAAAGCGCATCGCCGAGATCTGCCGCGAGGAGGTGCTGAAAGCCGGCGCCGACATCCTCGTCTACACCAGCCACGAGGTCCGCCCGGTCATCCGCGAACAGTCGCGGCTGAACTCGGTGCTGATCGAGGCCTACGCGACGTCGCGCGGCCGCAAGCAGCTCAAAGGCATCGAGGACGTCTCGAAGAAATACGGCTTCAAATACGGCGTGCAGACTTTGCTCTCCTTTGGCGGCCTGACCTCGATCAATCATCCGCGCCTGCACGAAACCATGATTTCGGGCCCGATCGGCGGTATTCTCGGCGCGGCCTATGTCGGCAAGCTCATCGGCAACGACTCCCTGATCTGCTCGGACATGGGCGGCACCTCCTTCGACATGGGCGTGATTTCGCGCGGCCAGGCGCGGATCGAGAACGAGCCGCTGATGGACCGTTTCAAGCTCAACGTGCCGACGTTGCATCTCGACACGATCGGCGCCGGCGCCGGCATGATCCTCAAGGTCGACCCGCTGACCAAGAAAGTCTCGCTCGGGCCGGAAAGCGCCGGTTCCGACCCCGGCCCCATCTGCTTCGCCAAGGGCGGCACTGAACCCACCATCGCCGATTGCGACGCCATACTAGGCCGCCTCAACCCGTATTATTTCCTCGGCGGCAAGGTCGTCTTGCAAGTCGAGAAGGCGCGCAAAGCGTTTGAGGAAAAATGCTCCAGCATCCTCGGCGTCGGGGTCGAGGAGGCGGCCGAAGGCATGATCGACATGCTGGAAGCCGATGCCAACAACGCGCTGCGCCGGGTCATTTCCGGCCAGGGCATCCATCCCTCGGAATTCACGCTGCTGTCCTATGGCGGCTCTGGTCCGCTGCATCTGGCCGGCTGCTCCAGGGGCATCGGCTTCAAGGACATCATCACCTTCCAGTTTGCCGCCGCCTTCTCGGCCTTCGGCTGCACCACCGCCGATTTCATGCGCCGGCACTCGGTGTCGACGCAGCACGACATCGGGGCGCGGGCCAGCGATGACGAATTGATGGCCTTCGGCAAGAAGGTCACCAATGTCTGGAACGACCTGACCAAGGCCGCGGTCGACGAAATGATCACCGACGGCCATATCAGAGACAAGATCAAGACCGTGCCGTTCCTGATGATGCGCTACACCGGCCAGCTCGAGGATGTCGAGGTCATGGCACCGCTTGCCGAGGTCAATTCGGCTGACGACATGCGTAGGGTCATCGACGAGTTCGAGGCGGTCTACGCCAAGGTCAACCATCGCGTTTCGCGCTATGGCGAAGCCGGCTTCACCATCACCGAGCTCGGATTGATCGCCACCGCCGACAAGGTCAAGCCGGTGCTCTTGAAGCGCCGGCTCGGCAAGTCGGCCCCGGCAGCAGCGCACAAGGGCGTGCGCGAGGCCTATATCGGGGGACGCTGGCACAAGGCCAATCTCTACGAGATGGACCTACTGCAGCCCGGCCATGAGGTGATCGGTCCGGCCATCATCGAACATCCCGCCACCACGCTCGTTGTTCACCCGCAGGACCGTGTCCACGTCGATGAGTGGACGCTGCTGCATTACACCCATTCTTGAAAGGGCACCGCCATGTTGGACAAACCTGCCTCGGCTCTGCGCCTTCGCGAACGGCTGCTCGATTCAGAACGGCTGATGGAAGAGACCGGCTGCTATGACGGCATCACCGAGCTCACGCTACGCAACCAGGACCCGCTGAAATTCGAGACGCTGCACACCAAGCTGCGCGCCTATTGCGTCTCGGCCCGCGAAATGGCCCGCCGCATCTCGGCCTCGCCCGGCGTGCGCGAAGTCGGCGAAATGGTGGTGGCGATCTATACGCCCGAGGGCGATGCGATCGCGCTGTCCAACGGCATCATGGTCCACGTCCACACGATGAGCCGCTTCATCAAGTGGATGATCAAGAACGATTACGAGGAAAACCCGAAGATCCGCGAAGGCGACATCTTTGCCAACAACGATGCCTTCATCGGCACCGTGCAGGTGCCCGACGTCATGGACGTGGTGCCGATCTTCCATGAAGGCACGCTGGTCGGCTGGGCAGGTGCCGTCTGCCATGAGCTGGAGGCCGGCGGCATCACGCCCGGCGGCGACGTCTGCCTGGCGCAGGAGCGCTTCACCGAAGGCCTGTTCGTCTGCGCCGAAAAGATCGGCGAGAATGACGAGATCCGGCGCGACTACGTCATCCGCTGCGAGCGCAATCTGCGCATGCCGATCTACTGGGTGCTCGACGAGAAGGCCAAGGTTGCTTCCTGCATCGACATGCGCGAAAGCGTCAAGCAGTTGATCTCGGAGATCGGCCTCGACTACTGGATGAAGGTATCGAAGGAGTTCATCGAGGAGGGTCGTCGTGCCCAGCTCGCCCGCACCCGCCAGCTCACCGTGCCCGGCATCTATCGCGGCCACACCTTCTATGGCCATGTCACAGCGGGCAAGCCCGGCTTCCAGCTGCTTGGCGATCCCGACTGGCTCTACAACATCCCGATCGAGATGGAGATCACCACCGACGGCAAGATCACCATGGACTTCGAGGGCACGCAGCCCTGGGGCTACCATTCGATGAACTGCACGCCGGCCGGCATGGATGGAGGCATGTTCGTCACCTTGACCCAGCACATGAATTTCGAGGGCCTGGTCAATGACGGCGCCTGGATGGCGACCGAGCTGAAGCTGCCGCACGGCACCTGGACCAACCCCGACAATGAGATGGTGGCGACCGCCACATCCTGGGCGCTGCTGCTGCCGGCCTATGGCGTGTTCCAGCGCCTTTTGTCGCGCGGCTTCGTCGCGCGCGGCTTCGTCGAGGAAGCCTTCGTCGGCCAGGTCAACAGCCCGATGATCGAGATGGGCGGCGAAAGCCAGTACGGCACGCCGTTCGGCATGGCGCATTTCGAATGCGCCGCCGCCGGCTCCGGCGCGCTCGCCATCGCCGATGGCCTCGACACCGCCTATGTCGGCTGGAATCCAGAATCCGACATGGGCAACATTGAGGTCTGGGAACAGTCGATGCCGATGGTCTATATCGGCCGCTCGATCATGCCCAATTCGGGCGGCGCCGGCAAATATCGCGGCGGCTGTTCCTTCGTCTCGACCTGGCTGATCAACAAGACCTCGCACCTGCGACTGCACACTTCGGAACACTCCTCGCGGGTATTCGACAATGGCGGCATGTGCGGCGGTTATCCCGCGCCGACCTGCCAGAAGCATCGCGCGGTGCGCAACTCCAACATCCACGAACTGGCGGCAAAAGGCGAACCGCTCGCGCATGCCCCAGGTATCGATCCGCATGTCTCCGACTACGAGAAGAACATCGGCGGCGACCATGCCGTGGTCGAAGGCCCCTACATCACCTCGCCGCACAAGTGGGGGGACATCTTCAGCCATTCCTACAATGGTGGCGGCGGTTATGGCGACGTGCTGGAGCGCGATCCGGTCAAGACCGCCTGGGATGTCGAGAACGGTTTTCTCACCCGCCAGACGGCCATCCAGATTTTCGGCATCGTGCTGAAGGACGACGCCGAGGGTTATCCGGTTGCCGATATCGATGCCACGGTCGAACGCCGCGCCGCAATGCGCAAGGAGCGTCTGGCCAAGGCGATCCCGGTTTCGGACTGGATCGCTGCCGAACGCGGCCGTGTCGAGAAGGCCGACTTCGCGCCCGAGGTGAAGAAAATGTACGCCAGCGCGATCAAGCTGTCGTCGCGCTTCACCAGGGATTTCAGTGATTTCTGGGCCGTCGACGCCAAATCAATCTTCATGGCGGGAGCAAAGCGATGACCTCATACAGCAAGGAAGTCCTCGGCGATCTCTCAGCCGGCAAGCTGCCCTGGCCGCAGACAAAGCGCATCATGAGCGCCTACAAGGACGACGACCGCTTCTTCAAGATGCTCGCCGTCTATCAGGACCGTGTCGCCTGGAAGGACCCGATCCTGCTGCCGGTCTCGGATCACCTCTTCATCTGCCAGAGCGGCGACGAGCGCATCACCCGCTGCGAATGCGGCCACTCTTTCGGCGACTATCGCAAGAACTGGAAGCTCAAGGCTGCGATCAACGTGCGCAACACCGAGGCAGCGCTGCGCGAGATCTATCCCAATAGCGATATCCCCGATCCGCAATGGATGGAAATCCGCGAATTCATCTGCCCGCAATGCGGCACCATGCACGAGGTCGAGGCGGCAGCACCCGGCTACCCGATCATCCATGATTTCGAGCCAGATCTCGAAGGCTTCTACCGCGAGTGGCTGGGCAAACCGCTTTAGCGAAACTCGATGTTACGGCCGCGTTGCCGGCAAGGTAGCGCTCCTAGCCGGCGACGGACTATGAATAAACGCATCGTACGTCGCATCGGAGACTGCCCACCATGACAGACCTTTCCGGCCGCAGCGCCATCGTCACCGGCGGGTTTTCCGGCATGGGTTTCGCCATTGCTACGGCCCTGGCGCAAGCCGGCGCCAATGTCGCCGTCGGCTCCTACATCGCGCCCGCCGGCGCCGACAGATCAGACGCCGCCTACTATCCCGGCGCCGATGAACTCGAGCGCGTACGGTTGGCCCTGTCGGCACACGGCACCAGGGTTTGTGCCGCCCATCTCGATGTCCGCGACAGCGAGGTGACCAACCGGTTTGCAGCCGACGCGCAGGCCGCCATCGGCCCGGCCGACATACTGGTCAATGCTGCGGGCACCACCGCCGAACAGCCGGTCTGCGGCCATTCCGACGCGCTGTGGGACAAGATCGTCGACACCAATCTCAGCGGAGCGTTCCGCGTCACCCGAGCTGTGCTGCCCGGCATGATCGAGCGCGGCTGGGGCCGTATCGTCAACATCGGCTCGACGGCGGCTTCCGTCGGCTGGAAGGACAACCCGGCCTACTGCGCCTCGAAGGCCGGGCTGCTCGGCCTTACCCGCTGCGTGGCGCTGGAAGGCGCCGCGCACGGTGTCACCTGCGTCATGATCAGCCCCACCTGGGTCGAGACCGAACTGATGCGCCGCAACGTGGCGCAGGTCGTCGAGCGTGAGGGCAAGGGCAGAACCGCCGAGGAAGCGGTGGCCGAGATCGCCAAGGGCAATCCCCAGCAGCGCCTGGTGCAGCCGCAGGAGATTGCGGCACTAGCCGTGTTCCTGTGCTCGGATCTGGCCAAGGGCATCACCATGGAAAACATTCAGGTCACCGGCGGAGCGCTGTGGTAGCGGTCACCGTTTGAATTTTCGAACGAGCGAGCCGTATTAACGCCATTTGTCGGTTGCATGGTCGTTTTGGCTCTGCCCGCGGCAACTTTATCCCTCGCGGCAAATTTACCATTGAGTGACAGGCGATAGAGGTTATATTGTGCGCTGCACAATGGATGCCCGCTGATCGGGTCCGGCAAGGGCAGGTTCCGGCGATGGCGCATGCAAGGGCGGACCTGACGCAGAAAAGCCGACCATGGGCGCTTCAGCCCAGCCGAAAGGCGGTAGCATGAGAAATCCGGTACGGATATGAAGATCCCGAAATCCATTCTGATCGATCCGGACAACAACAAGGCCTATGCCGCCTTCGCCGTTGCGGTGTCGGTGTTTGCCTTCGCCTACTCCACCAATTTCGGCCAGATCCTGATCCTCGCCTACTATCTGGTATGGCTGCCGCTGCTGTTCGTCGATTATCGGCGTTTCGCCCGCGATCTCTCCAGCGCCTGGCTGCCGCTGCTGTTTGCGGCCTATGTCTGCCTGTCGCTGTTCTGGTCGCAAGCGGCCGGCACCAGCGCGCGGGCGGGGCTGCAATATTTCTCCCACATGCTGTGCGCCTACATCGCGGCGCGCACCATCAGCACGCGCACGCTGGTGCTGGGCTCGCTGATCGGCATCTTCATCGTGCTGCTGTATTCGCTGAAGGTTGGCGCCTATGCGCTCGACACTATCGACGGCACCACCAATTTCGTCGGCGCCTTCGGCTCCAAGAACCAGATCGGCTTCTTCGCCTCGCTCGGCATCTTCTTCTGCTTCGCTTTTCTGGCCTTCTACCGGCGCAACTGGATGAGCTTCGTCTGGACCGCGCCGATCATCCTGCTGTCGGTCTATATGCTGGCGATCGCCCACTCGGCGACGTCAGTCGCTTCGCTTCCGGCGGTGATCGGTGTCGTTGCTTTGCTTGCCATGAGCAAGGTTCTGTCACGCCGCTACCGCCGCGTGCTGTTCGTCGTCGGCGCTACGGCGCTGGTCGGCGGTGTGATGGCTGCGCTGAACCTTGGCCTGCTCGATGTCGTGCTCGGCATCTTCGGCAAGGATTCGACGCTGACCGGCCGCACCTATCTCTGGGAACAGGGCTGGGCCGCCGCGCAGCAGCGTCCGGTGCTCGGTTATGGCTATGCCGCCTACTGGATCCAGGGTTTTGCCGATCCGGAACGGCTCTGGGCCGAGTTCTACATCTCCACCCGCACCGGCTTCCATTTCCACAACACCTATATCGAGACGCTGGTCGAGCTCGGCTTCATCGGCGTGACGATGCTGGCGCTGATCATCCTGCGCTCCTTCTGGGGCCATGTTTCGAAGGTGGTGTTCGGTGACTGGAGCGCCGATTCAGTGGTACTCGCCGGCGCGGTCGGCATGATGCTGATCCGCTCCTTCTTCGAGGTCGAGATCCTCGGCCCCTATTTCATGGCCTCGTTCATCGTCTATTACGGCCTGTTCAAGTTGCGCCCGGTGCCGCTCGCCAGGGCAAGGCGGGCCTATGTTCCGGTGCCGGACGAGAACACCGCCAACGGCCGCATGCCGGCGCGCGTCTGACTTGCTTATCTCAGGCGACGGCGCGCTTGCGCAGCATCAGCCGCTGCAGGAAGCGGCGCAACGGCTCGTCATAGACGCGCGTGGCGATGTCGGCGATGACGATGACCGAAACCGCCATGACGATGCCGAACCAGGGATGATGCGCGAACGGGTCGATCGCTGCGGCCTTGCCCGCCCCGGCGATGATCATCAGCAGCGGCGTGTGGATGATGTAGATCGGGTAGGAAATCCGCCCCAGCCAGCCATAGAGGCCTGACAGGCGCGGCGCCGTCGTCGCAATAGTGCCGACCACCACCAGCGCCGGGAAGACCAGGACGACGCAGGCGAGATCGTAGGCGACGCGCGCGCCGCCGGCCGGCGCGATGGCAAAGACGATGAGCGTCAGCGCGATCGCACCCTCGACCCACCAGCCGCGCCGCAGGAAGCCGAGGGCGCTTTGATAGCGTGTCATGGACCGGCAAAGCAGCACGCCCAGGAAGAACGAGAAACAGACGCGCGGCAGGCCGCTGATGATGGTCGAGCCGGTCATGCCGAAGTCGAGCGTGCCGGCAATGATAGAGGCGACCACCAGCAGCACCAGGCTGACGGCGATGAGCACGCTCAGCACGCGTTTCGTCAGCAGGAAGAAGACGGCGACATAGGCGATGTTGACGATCAGCTCGAAGAACAGCGACCACGACGCGGGGTTGAGCGGAAAGATCGTGTGATAGGCATCGCTGACCAGCGGGATGAAGAACATGCCGGTCGTCAGCATGGTGCCGATCTCGGAGATCGGCATGTATTCCGCCGGAATCAGCCGGTTCTTGACGACGAGATAGAAGAAACCGAGCAGCGTGCCGGCGAGGTAGAGCGGGTAGAGGCGTATCAGGCGGATCGCCACGAACGTGCCGAAGCCCATGCCGTTTTCGATCTTGCGGTCATAGGCATGCGCGATGACGAAGCCGCTGAGCAGGAAGAACAGGTCAACCGCCAGATAGCTCGACGGCAGCACCTTGCCGGCGGCCAGGAACGGCGAGAAGTGGTAGAGCATGACGCTGATCGCCGCGACGCCGCGGATGGCATCGAGATTGAGGTAGACGTGGCGCGGTGCGGCGGGCTGCATGGAATGCCTTCAAGCGGTCGAAAAACGGAAGTTCCCGCCCGCACCCTGGCGCGAACGAGCCGAACTGGTTCCTCCCGCCTCCATCGCGCGGGCCTCGCCGAGCGAGCCCGAGCGCTAGAGCAATTCCGGGAAAAGTGGGAAACGGTTTTCCGTCCGGAATTGCTCCAAACAAACAGGTTACTGGCTGGCCGTCGGCGCCAGCTTCACCTTGATGACGTCGCCCGGCAGCACCGGCGTATCTTCCTTGGCGTCGATCTCGCTGGTCTTGCCGTCGGTCACGCGCACCAGCGAATAGATGAGCGCCGGCTCTTCATTGTTGTTTGTGATGGCGGCGGTCGTGGCCGGGTCCGATGCTTGGGCCATCAGGCCCTGTTGCATGTTGACCCTGAGTGCGGCTTCGTTGAGGTCTGCTTCGACCTGCTGCCGGTCGGCGGCAAGTCTCGAGTTCAACGTGTTCTGGGCATCGATGGCATCCTGCGTCGCCTTGCTGACCGACTGCTTGGCGGTGAGGACCGCCGTCTCATAGTCCAGGATCTTGCCCTGCAGATCGGTGACCGACTGTTGCGAGGAAAGCAGGCGTGCGTTGGCGACTAGGCCCTTTTGCGCCAGCGGACCGATACTGTCCGCCTGCTGCTGCGCCAGGTCGACCTGCTTTTGCTGGTTGACGATCTTTTTCTGCAGCGCCTCGATTTCGGACTGCAGGACCCCTTTCAGATCGTCAAGCGCCTGCAGCTTCAGCTTCAACGCTTTCTGGTCGGAGATCAGGATCTGCATTTCGTCGGCGACGATTGTCGCCAGGCGCGGGTCGCCCTCGACTTCCTTAGGCGCCTCGAAACTCTCCTTGCCGGCGAGATCGGCATCGATGCGGGCACGCTTGACGATCAACCGCACGCGCTGGTCGTCATAAATGTCGAAATTGCCCTTGGCGGTGATCAGGTCCTTGCCGAGCTGGGTGCCCAAATCGGCGTTGCGCCGGATGCCGCCGGCGATGCTGATCGCCTTGAGCACGGTCAGCTCCGGCACATAGGGAAACTGGCCAGGCGTCTGGATCTCGCCCGAGATGTAGAACGGCCGAAACTGCACCATTTCCACCGAGGCTTCCGGCTTGTCCGACAAGGCAAGCTTGCGCTGCAGGGCGACGCTGATCGCGGCCGCAACCTCCGACGTGGTCTTGCCGGCGGCCGGCAGTTCGCCGACGAACGGCACCGACAAATTGCCGGCGGGGCCGACCGAATATTCTCCGTTTACCGCCGACCAGTCACGAAACGTGCCTTCCACCGTCTGCCACTCGGCGACGCGGATGTTGAGCTTGTCCTGCGAGCCAAGCCGGTACTCGTCGGCCATGGCTGGAACCGCGAGCGACAGTGCGAGGCACGTGGCGACGAGCCGTGCCGGCCGCATCGGGCCGGCAAGGCGAAAATACGCTGATATGTCTGTTTTCAACTGACGTTTCCGATCCGTTTTGGCCCCATCCGCCCGATAGGCCTGCTGCCGAGTGCCTCCTTCGGAACCTGGCAGAACACTATGGCTGCAATGCGAGACCGGCCCATCGCCGAATAGCTTTGGACCGGATTGGCTTCGGGCCGTGCCGGCCCGATTGCTGACCAGTTGCGGTCGGTCAGTAGGAACCGCGCGACATCCACACCGCAGGCACGGTCTTGAGGATGATGCGAACGTCTTCGAACAGCGACCAGTTCTCGACATAGTGACGGTCGAACGCGACGCGACTGTCATAGGAGACATCGTTGCGTCCGCTGACCTGCCAGAGCCCGGTCAGGCCCGGCCGCGACTTCAAATAATAGACCGCGGCGCTGCCGTAGATCTCAAGCTCGTCACGCACCACCGGGCGAGGCCCGACAAGGCTCATATCGCCCTGCAGGATGTTGATGATCTGCGGCAGCTCGTCGAGGCTGAGCTTGCGCAGAACGGCGCCGACGCGGGTGACGCGCGGATCGTTCTTCAGCTTGCGGGTCGCGATCCATTCGGCGTTGGCTTCCGGATTGGCCGCGAGATAGGCGGCCAGCACACGTTCGCCGTCTTCGACCATGGTGCGGAACTTGAGGCAGGGGAAAATCCGCCCACCGCGTCCGATGCGCTTGTGGCCGTAGAAGATCGAGCCGCCGTCGGAAAGCTTGACCAGAAGGGCCACCATCAGGAACAGCGGGCTAAGCGCCACCAGGCCGACAAGTGAACCGAAAATATCGAAACTGCGCTTCAGCAGCCCGCCGATGGGTGGCGGAAAATCTACGCCGACATGCGAAAATGCCGCATTGGCCGACTTGGCAACGTCCCTCATGCAAAAGCTCCATACGTTGAACGGATGGTTTATGCCACGATACCAAAAAAATGCTGCAGCGCAACACACAATTTCCCATATGGCTGAAATAGTCACGTCAGGAATTGACTAAATAATAAACGCTCCTTGCCAAAATTTTGCCCTTTATGGCGGGTTTGTGACGACTAATCAGCAACCGTAGGAAATGTAATGCCTTTTTTCGGCGGGTTTTGGGCAAATCGTCCTTTGCCGCAGAGGAAACGGCTTTAACTGATTTTCGAATCACTGGCTTTGCTAAATTAATCAAGTAAAATACTAATCAACATTGTAGATTCTACTGTAGTATAAAGCGCATGACGAGTTAGGCCACCACCCCTGCGTGTGCATCGCAGCATGGCGGAGTCCAAGCCGCCGCCAAGCCGAAAATTATTGCTGGTTGCCCTTGCCGTCAGTTTCGCGCCTTAATAGAGTCGCAAATTATTCCTGATAGAGTCTGGATGGGTTGGGAAGGCCGGAAGCAACCGGCCGAAAAAGAGCAGCTAAATAAGCTCGCATGGCGAATGGGGAGATACTCGGGTGGGTAAGTCATCGCTTTTGCATGCTCGGGCCGGTTGACGGGCCGCCGAACATGTCACTACCAAAATTCGTCATTGGAATGGTTTTCGCCCTCGCGATCGTGGTCGCGTGGTCCTATGTCGACGGCGCGACGGTCACCACAACGGTGCTTCGCGTCATCGGCTGCGCTGTCCTCATCCAAATCGGTTATTTCCTGCTGGTGTATGTGATGATCGCCAGGAGCGCGCCGACATCGGCCGACAGGGCTCGTGACGCCGAAAGAAGCCTCGGCGCCGACAAGGCGGTTGAAGGCGAGAAGCTCTCGGCGAGGCGCAGCGTGCATTGAACAGTCTGAAGCCGCAAGGTCGGCCTCGGATCATCTTGCAGCCGGACTCAGCCTGCTTCGGCCGGCTCGGGTTCCGATTGCTCGCCTGAAAGCATTTTCGACAGGCGGCTGCCGGCCTTCGCTTTCAACCTCTGATATTGCCCCACTTCGACGATTCGTCCGTTTTCGACTGCAACCACCCAGTCGGCGAAGGCGATCATCGATGGCCTGTGCGCAATGGTCAGGATCGTCATCGATCCGCGCAAGCCGTCGATCGATTTGGCGATCAGGGACTGGTTCTGCCAGTCGAGCGCGCTGGTCGCCTCGTCGAGAATGAGCAGCGAAGGTTTGCGCAGCAGCGCGCGCGCCAGCGCGATGCGCTGGCGTTCGCCGCCCGAGAGCCGGACGCCGCGGTCGCCGACCACCGTGTCGAGCCGCAACTCCAGCCGCTCGACGAAGTCGGCGCCATGCGCAGCGCGCAGTGCAGTCCACAGCTCCGCGTCACTGGCTTGCGGCGCGGCAAGGCGCAGATTGGCGGCGATCGTATCGTGCAGCAGGAACACGTCCTGCGGCACATACGCCACCTGGTCGCGCCAGCGCCGGCGGTTGGCGGCGCCGATCTCGACGCCATCGGCCAGGATCTTGCCCTCGCTCGGTTCGAGCAGGCCAAGCAGCATGTCGGCAAGCGTGCTCTTGCCCGAGCCTGACGGACCGATCAGCGCCGTTACCTTGCCGGCGGGAAGGCCAAAGGTGACATCGCTCACCACCGGCTTGCCGCCGGCCTCATAGGCAAAGGAGACATTGCGGATGTTGAGCCCGACATCGAGCGACAGCTTGGCATCCGATTCGAGGTTTGCCGGCTCGCGTTCGGCATCGAAACGCGCCTGCATGTCGCGCATCGAGGCATAGGCCGGCAGGTTGATCAGCACCTGCTGCGCCTGCATCTGCATGTCCATGAAACGCGGCGCGATGCGCATGAACACCAGAAGCAGGACAACGATCTCGGCCAGCGAGAGGTTGAAGCGGACCAAAGCGACATAGATGAACAGGCTCAGACCAATGACGCTGGCGACCTGGAACAGAGCGGTGCCGATGGTGCTGTTGCGCACATAGTTGATGTTGTCGGCCTTCATCTTCTCCAGCGTCACGCGAAGCTGCGCGTAATAGGTCGCCTCGACATTCAGGCTCTTGGCCACCTTGATGCCGCCGAGGAACTCCGAGACCGTTCGGTACTGCTCCTGGCGATTGCTGGTCAAAACCCGGCCGAAGGCGCTGGCTCGTGCCCGAAACGGCTGCAGCGCCAGGAAGGTGACGATGCCGACGACAATGGCAAACGCCGTCATCACTGGCGAAATGAACAGCGAGACAACGAGATAACCCGCCAGAAGCACGGCGATCTGCACCAGCATCAGCAGCGAGAACGCCGCCGACTGCACGCGGTCGATATCGCCGGTCAGCGCATGGTCGAGATCCGAGCTGCGCATGCGCGCGAATATCCCCCACCGCGCCTTGCCGATGCTCTCGAACAGGTTCATACGCAGGCGATTGATGAAGTCGAGCAGCAGCCGCGCCATGTAGACGGATTTATAGCGGTTGAACGCCGCCTGCAGCGCGACAAGCCCGACCAGCAGGCAAAGCACCGTGGTCAATTGCAGCGTTCCGTCCGGCGCCAGCCAGCGCACCCAGTCGCGGTCAGGCAACCTGACCGCGAAATTCTGCTCGGGTCGCCCAACCAGATGCAGCAGCGGCACCAGAAGCAGGATCGAGATGCCTTCGGTCAGGCTTCCCAGGATCAGGAACAGCAATGCCGTGAAGGTCCTGCGCCCGCCGATCCGGGCCATGGCGGCGCCGAAACCGGCGACATCGCGGTAAAACGAAAAGCGCAGGATCTGCGATGCGGACATGTCAGTCACCGCGGCCCTTTGTCGGCCGCCAGATCGTTTTCGATCAGGGCGACGGCTTCGCCGATACGGTCGAGCCCGGTGGGCACTTCGAGGCGACAGACGCCGATCTGGCTGGCCAGGGCGGCGCATTGGCGAAGATGTGTCGTGGCAAAATCGCCGACCAGGGCTGGACGGCCGAAACGCGTCACATAGGAAAATTTGATGATTGCCGGCAGGGCGCCGATGCCTGGCAGCGGCGTGATCGCTGCTTTGTCGCTGCGCTCGAGGATATAGATCCGGGTCGCCGGCACCGCGTCTGCCGCAAATCCGGCGTGCAGGCGATGCTGCATCTTGTCGATCGCCGCATGCACCTGCGGGCGTATTTCTGCCTGGCGGATGGGAAACGCGGCGGCCGCATCGGCGGCGAGTTTCAGCTGCGGAAAGCCCGGAACGATCATCGGGCGGTCCGTGAGATCGAGCGCCACGACATCGTCGGTCAGCAAGCGATGGCCGGCCCGGATCATCGCGCTTGCAATCGTCGATTTGCCGGCGCCCTTGTCGCCCATGAAGACCGCGCTCTTGCCGCCGACCGCAATGGCGCTGGCGTGCAGGATGAGCAGGCCGCGCTGGTGCAGGAGCAGTGCCATGACCGGACCGAGCAGCGGAAACGCCAGCAGCGCGTCGACGACATTAGGCGCCGGCTCCACCTCGATGCGGCAGGCATCGGTAATCAGGAACGCGCCGACCGTCTGCCATGCCAGATATTGCTGCCGCGCCTCGAAGCGGAAAGCAGTTCCGGTCTCGGGCGAGGGTTTTGGCAAGTCGATCGGGCCGACTGTAATCACCACATCGACCGCCGCCGGCGCGCTCGGCTCCAGCTCGGGCAATTCGACTTGCGAGCTGATCGTCAGGCCATAAGCCCTGTAGAAGTGTTGCGCGCGAGCCTTGGGATGGCAGGCATCGCGGATCGAATCGGCGGTGAGTGGCATGTTGGCCGGTGTCATGCATGGCTCCCGCGCTGTTCCACCTGCCTTAGCCACAGCGACAACGCGATCGAACGCCAGACATACTGGACATCGGGCAGGGTGGCTTCGTCCGGTTGCCGAGCGATGCGGCCATAGGCGGCGGTCACCTCAGGCAGGTTGACGTAAGGGGCGATCCGCGCCGCATCTTTCACTAGCACCTTGTCCAGGAGATCGCGGTGATTGCCGAGCATGCCTTTGACCAAATTGGAGGTGAAATCGATCTTGTCGCGCCGCCACTGCACCGCCGGCGGCAGGATACCTTCCATGGCGCGGCGCAACACCGAGCGGCCAAAACCACGGTTCAGCTTTTCTGCGCCGGGCAGCGCCAGGCAGAACTCGACCAGCGGCTTGTCCCAGAAGGGGTAGCGCGGCTCGACGCCGAAATTGGCGGCGGCCTTGTCGAGAACCTCGAAGGCGTGCGGCACCATGCCGTTCGACAGCAGCCAGCGATGGGTCAAGGTCTCGCTAGCGCTGACGGCGGGCGGCATATAGCCGGCCCTGCGGAACCGCTCGACGAGGTCGGTGCGCATCGCCAGGTCCGGATTGATCAGGCCGCGCCAGCTCGTCGCCGGCCGCCCAGTTGGATGGCGCCGCAATTTGCCAAGCACGCGGTTCGCGAACCGCTTGATTCTCGCGATGCGCCAGGCCGGTCCGTAAAGGGTAAGGAACTGGTAGTAGAGGCCGAGCATGCCGTCGCCATAGGTGTTGGAGGCGCTGCGCAGCTCGCGCCACAGCTCCATCCATTTGCCGGCGTCGGCGAGTTCGTGCAGATGGCCGTGGCCTTGCGAAACCACCTCGTCGCCACCATGGCCGTCCAGCAGCACCTTCATGCCCTTGGCGCCGGCCGTCCTGTAGATGTCGCGGGTCAGCGACAGGCCGGGGGCCAGGAACGTTTCTTCCTGCTCCTCCAGAATGCGTTCGAATTCCGCGAAGGGCGCGTAGTTGCCGACGGAAATCAAAGTGCCGTCGACCTTCTCCTGTCCAAGCACTGCCTCGATGAAAGGCCGCTCGTCCATCGGCGAACCCCTTTCGAACACCAGCGAGAAGGTCGGCAGCCTCGGCTTGCGCTGCGCGGCATTCTGAAGGCCCGCCACGCAGGCGATCGAGGAGGAATCGAGGCCACCGCTCAGCATCGCCCCGACCGCCCGCGTGCCGCGCATGCGGTTGCGGACCGATTGCGAAAACAAATGCCGGAATTCCTCGGCCGTATCCGATCGCATCGGCCTTGGCGAGGGTTCGATCTGCCAGTAGCGGCGCAACACCACCTGGTTCCCGGTCACCGTCAGGCTATGGCGCGCCGGCAGGCGGAAGATATCGGCATAGGCAGTCGATTGCGGATCGTCGGGCAGCCCGGCGAGGAAGCCGGAAATCTGGTGTTCGCTGATGCGCATGTCGACGCCGCCGACATCGAGGATCGGCCCGATCTCGGAAGCAAAGACGAAACGCCGGTCGCTCGAATGGTAATAGAAGGGTTTGACGCCGAAATGATCGCGCACGCAAAACAGCTGCCGGCGCTCGGCGTCCCAGATGGCAAAGGCGAAGTCGCCCTGCAGATGTTCGGGACAGGCTTCGCCCCAGCGCAGATAGGCGCGCATCACAAGCACGGCGTCGGCAACCGAATTGTCCCGGATGCCGAGCCTGGCCAGCAATTCGTCGCGATTGTCCAGCCGGCAGTCCGCGGTGATCGCGAGCTTGCCGCCGGCCATGGTCAGCGGGCCGGGGCCGGCTTCATCGGTGGTGTTGAGCCAGGCGTGCCCAAGAACGACGCCCTCGTCCATCCACCACGAACTGCCGTCAGGCGCGCGATGTTGCATGCGGGCAAGCATGCGCTGAATGTCGGCCGCGGCGGCCGGCTTGCCTTCCTGCCTCAGCAGAATTCCGGCGACGCCGCTCATCGCTCACTGGCCGTGGTCGACGAGATGGTTAAACCCGCCAAGCGAGCCGCCGAGCACGATGTGGTCGCCGCTGACCAGCCAGGCATGCGCCTTCAACTCGGTGCCGGTATCGCGCTCGATGCCGATGCGGATTTTTGAGGCGTTGCCCTGGCGGGCAAGCAAATACTGGCCGGAAAGCGCTTGGGTCAGACAGCTTGCGCCAGGCACCAGGCGGGCAGCCGCAGCCACGCCCCAGGCGACACGCCTGAGATCGCCGATGTCGGCCGGTTCGCGCGCGTCGAACCGGGTCACCATGCCGCGAATCCTGTTATAGGAAAGCAGCGTCAGCCCCAGCCGCACCACCACGACCACCGCAAGGCAGTGCGCGAGAAAGAGCATCTCCGGCCCGCTCAGCGAGAAAGCTCTAGACAAGTTCCTCATCATGGAGCCTCGCAAGCCCGGCGTCCGCCAAGCCCTTCAACAATCCATCGACATCGGCCTTGCAGCGTTCCGGATCGACATTGTAGCGGTCCAGCACGGCGCTGCGGATTTCGGAAATCGGCCGCGGCTCCTGGATCAGCTCCCAGATATAGGCGCCGACGCTGTTCAGGCTGTAATAGATGTTGGACCTCATATCGAGCAGCGCCAGGCCGTTGCCAAATTCGCAGGCCACGGCATCCTTGCTCGCGCTGACCCGATCATGGTCCGAGGGGTTCCAGTCCATTCCTAAACCTCACTCACAACACCAACGCTTCGGCAATTCCGGACAAAGACGCGAGAGCCGGGGTTTGACCCCCGACTCTCCTTAGTGCGCTCTGTTTGCAGAGTCCGGACTTTGTCACCCCAACGAGAGAAGACTCAGGAGAAGGTGAGTTCGCCGACCGGCGTATGTGCCGGAAACGAGGCGTCGAGTGCCGTAGTACCGCTACCGCCTTGCGTGATGGTCTCGATCGAGCCGTGGACCGTCAGGCTAGGGGTTTCGTACTCATGCTTTTCAACATTCTGTTCCAATTTACTCTCCACTTGTGGACTGGAAGCGGCCTGTCGATTGCCGGCAGCGAGCTATTGCTGCACCGCAATAGCTGCATGGCAGCATTTATGAGTCAAGCCTGATTTACCCGCCGTTAATCAATTCTCGGTTTCGGTTGCCTTCAATGGTGATCAAAACCGCTTGCATTTTCACAGCCTAGGCGATTTCAGCGGAGTGTCCGTGGTGCTTAACTAAGAAACTGATTTTACTACGTTAAATTTTCCCGTCGAATGCTCGTCATTTAGGCGCTAACGCGTTCCCACAAGATTGTTGCTGACGCGCCGGGCACAGGCTCCGATCAGGCGACGCCTTGCATCACGTTGTACGACTGTGTCGTTAGACGCTCAGGTTGCAGGAAAATTGTCTCCAAAGGAAAAACTGGACGCGGCGCATGAATTTGGCGATGCTTTGCTTCGCAGTTGCAATATAACGCGCCTGGCGAATTTTTTGCGGAGATGCTGCAGCATATGGCATTGCAGGAAGGGACCTTCGAAAGGTTGCGCGCCGCTGGCTGCGCCGACGAAGTGGCCTATGTGCAGGCTTGCCTGCGGCTGTTCTTCGCCTCCAGGGCGAGCCCCAGCGCCGCGCCTGCACCGGCCATCTCCGTTGCCGATGTTTGCGACATCGCCAGGCTGAACAAGGTCGCCACCTTCATGCTGAAGGCGCTGTCGCGCCCACCGGCGGGCGAGACGCCGCCGGGATTGCTCGAGTGGCTCGACACTTATCGCCGGCGCACGATTGCGATGAACTCGTCCGGCATCATGGATTCGATGGCCATCGACAAGGCGCTGCGCGGCAGCAGCATCGATTTCGTCTTCCTGAAGGGCCCCCTCCAGCAGCAACTGCTCTATGGCGACCATTTCATGAAGCCGTCCGGAGATGTCGACATATTGGTGTCGCCGGCCGGCTTCTTTAGAGCTCGTGATGCGCTGCGCTCGATCGGCTACGAGGTCGCCGGCAAGTCCCGCTCCGTCTGGTGGGTGCGCTTTCTGGGCGAGCAGCACATGGTTCGCAGCCAGGGTCGGAAATTGTCCACCGTCGATCTCCATTACCGGCTCCAGCAGCCGGGATCGCCCAGCCCGCGCGATACGGAAGGGTTCCTGCGCCGCAAGCGCGCGCTTGCGATCGCCGGCTCCAGCGTGCCGTTCATCTCGGCCTCCGACACTTTGCTTCTGTCCTGCATCAGTGTCGCAAAGGCGCTGTTCAACCGCGAGCCATGCGCGGGCTATGTCTGCGATATCCGGGCCGCTGCCGGTCGGCTGAGCGAGGCCGAGCAGCAGACTGTGCTCGACTACGCGGCCGAGCAGGGGCTGGCTGACACCCTGCTGCTGGGCCTGCGCGCCGCCGATGTGCTGCTTGGTGGCGCCGGCACGCTGCTGTCGGATCGGGCCACCAGGATCCTGTCACGCATCGGCAATGAAGACCTGTTCCACATGGTCATCGCGCCGTGGCTGTCGTCGCTCCGATGGCCGCAACGGCGCACCGTTTTGTGGGAACTGTGCGGCCGCGAACCTGTCCGCTACCTGACCGAGGCCGGCTGGGCCGCGTCAGCCGACCTCAGCCGGCGGATTTTCGAGCGGGAAAGCCGGTGACGATGAGGGTCGTCATGCAGCAGGCAGATAACGTTCCGTTCCGATCCGCTGGGGATGGATCGGGGGATGGATCGGGGTCCGGCGCCGCGCGCCGGGAGGGCGAGGGGCCTCGCGACACTTTATGCAATCGAAAGGCCACCCTATGTCCATGACAGAATCCCGGGTCTGCGTGATCATCGCGGCGCGCAACGCGGCCCGGACCATTCCCGCAGCCATCGCCTCGGCGCTGCGCGAGCCGGAGGTGGCGGAAGTCGTTGTCGTCGACGACGCCTCCACCGACGACACCGCAAAAGTGGCCAGCGCTGCCGACGATGGCAGCGGTCGGCTTTCGGTCATCCGGCTCGACGTCAATCGCGGCCCGTCCTTCGCTCGCAATGCCGCCATTGCCGGGTCGAAATCGCCTTTCATCAGCATTCTCGACGCCGACGATTTCTTCCTTCAGGGACGGTTTCGCCAGCTGTTTGCCAGCACCGACTGGGATTTCGCCGCCGACAACATCATGCTGATCCGTGACGATACGGCGACCGACGTCTCTAAGATCGTCGCCCCGTCCTTTTCGGCGGACCCGGAATTCCTCGACTTCGAGCGGTTCATCGAGGGCAACATCTCCAGACGGCGTGTCCAGCGCGGCGAACTCGGCTTTCTCAAGCCGGTGATATCAAGAGCTTTCCTCGACAGGCATGGGCTGCGTTACGACGAGAACCTGCGTCTCGGCGAAGATTATGAACTGTACGCCCGCGCCTTTGCCCTTGGCGCACGCTTCAAGGTCATCCGTTCCTGCGGCTATGGCGCGATCGTGCGCGCCGATTCGCTGAGCGGGCGCCACAAGACACAGGATCTGAAGCGCCTCGCCGATGCGGATCTGGCACTGCTCAAGATCGACAGCCTGCCGGAAGGCTCCAAGGCCCTGCTGCGCAAGCACGAGCGGCATGTGCGTGACAAATACCGGCTGCGCAATTTTCTCGATGTGAAGGCCGAGCGCGGCATGGCGTCTGCCGCCGCCTACGCGCTGGCCAGCCAGTCGAACTTCATTCCCATCGTTGTCGGCGTGGCCGCCGACAAGCTCGATGCGTTGTTTCGCCACGCCGGTCTGCCCCCGCGGCAGCAGCCGGTGCCGCCCTTGCGCTTCCTCATGGCCGCTACCAGCACGGCGGCGCAAAAGTAGGCTCCGCCAAGTCCGGGACGGCGGCCGCAAGGCTGAAAAAATTGCCTTTCTGAAACTCGGAGGTTGCCTACACGCCCCGACGATGGCACTGTATGTTGCGGTGCAGCAATTTTGGAAGGCCAACCGGATGGCTTCAATTTTCGGCTTCAGGTCCAGGGACCCAGCGCGCGACAAGCAGACCGATCTGGCGCGTTTCGACCGTCTGGCAAAGCTGTTGGATCAGATCACGGCCGAGATTGCGGCCGAGAAGACCGGGTTGGAGGCCCGCTACCGGTCGAAGTCCACCAACGCGGCCTTCCTGGTCGAGTCGATGGAGAACGGCTCGGCGTTGGCAAGCAAGCTGTCGGAAGTCGGCGAGCTGACGAAGTCCATCCTGAACTGCGAACAGCGCATCGCCGAGCTGGTGCGCCAGACGAGCCGGATGAAGGAACTGCGTCATTCACTCGACGCGATCGTCGGCGAGGATGGCCAGAGTTCTGACTCGCACGGGGAATATGTCAAACCCGCAGGTCGCTTCGGCTGAATACGGTCACACGAGACACAGAAGAGAAAGTTCGGGGACGGAGGATCGGGATCGGCCCGTTAGCAATGTGGGCCAATCGGTGACTTTGGGTTGGGGCGGAACAGCACAAAGGTGAATTGATATGAACGCAGATCCGAAGACGACGCCCATGGCGGCAATCGATGCCATGATTTCGACGCGGCCAAATCGGCCAATGCGTCTTGTAAACCCAACGCGTCTTCTATCCATTGGTGCGCTTCTGTTGGCGGCAGCCGCAGCTCTGCTCGGCGCCGCCCACCCCTCCCGCGCCCAGGACGCCTCCCCGGAGATGCAAAGCGCACCGTCCTTCGTCGACGATTTCAAGAGTTTCGATCGTTCGCGCTGGTATGTCTCCGACGGCTGGTCGAACGGCAATCACCAGAACTGCACCTGGTCGAAAAGCCTGGTAAAAGTTTCCGACAACATGCTGACGCTCGGCTTCGAAAAGCGCAAACTGAAGGACCGCGAGTTCGCCTGCGCCGAGATCCAGACCAAGCAGCGCTTCGGCTATGGGACCTATGAAGCACGGATGAAGACCGACACCGGATCCGGTCTCAACGCCGCTTTCTTCACCTATATCGGCCCTGCCGACAAACAGCCCTGGTATGAGATCGACTTCGAGGTGCTGACCAAGGATACATCCAAGGTGCAGGTCAACAGCTACATCGCCGGCAAACCCAAAAACGAGAAGCTGGCCGAGGTCGAAGGCGGCGCCGACAAGGGCTTCAACGACTATGCTTTTATCTGGGAAAAGGACCGGCTGCGCTGGTACGTCAACGGCAAGCTGGTCCAGGAAGTGACCAATCCCGAGCAATTGCCGACCCACTCGCAGAAGATATTCTTCAGCCTCTGGGGCAGCGACACGCTGAAAAACTGGATGGGCGCCTTTTCGGACCCCGGCCGCCAGGTGACGATGCAGGTGCAGCGCGTCGCCTTCACCGCACTCGGCCAGCCGTGCCAGTTTCCGGAATCGTTGGCATGCAGTGTAAGCAGCATAAAGTAATCTGAACCGGCCCGGCCATATAAGGCCAAAGGGCGTGAACAGGAATTAACCCGAATGAATTTGACGGTCTTTGGAATTGGCTATGTCGGTCTCGTGCAGGCCGCGGTGCTGGCTGAGGTCGGGCACCAGGTGGTGTGCGTCGATGTCGATGAAAAGAAGGTCGAGCGGCTCAACCAGGGCCTGGTGCCGATTTTCGAACCGGGACTGGAGGCCCTGGTCAAGGAGAACCACGCCGCCGGCCGCATCAAGTTCACCACCGATGCCGCCGCCGGCGTCAAGCATGGCGAGATCCAGATGATTGCGGTCGGCACGCCACCCGGCGAAGATGGTTCGGCCGACCTCAAATATGTGCTGGCGGTGGCCGAGACCATCGGCCGCGAGATGGACGGTCCCAAGATCGTCGTCGGCAAGTCGACCGTGCCGGTCGGCACCTGCGAAAAGGTGAAGGCCAAAATCGCCGCGACGCTGAAGGCGCGCGGGCGCCAGGACCTGGCTTTCGACGTCGCTTCCAATCCTGAGTTCCTCAAGGAGGGTTCCGCCGTCGCCGACTGCATGAAGCCTGACCGCATCATTGTCGGCACCAACAGCGAGGGCACCGAGGCGGTGATGCGGGAGCTCTACGCGCCGTTCAACCGCAACCACGAGAAGATGATCGTGATGGACGTGCGCAGCGCCGAATTCACGAAGTACGCCGCCAACTGCATGCTGGCGACCAAGATCTCCTTCATGAACGAAATGGCCAATCTGGCCGAGCAGCTCGGCGCCGACATCGAGGAGGTACGCAAGGGCATCGGCTCGGATCCGCGCATCGGCTACCACTTCATCTATCCCGGCCTCGGCTATGGCGGTTCGTGCTTTCCCAAGGATGTCCGCGCGCTGATCAAGACCGCCGAAGGTGTCAAGTTCGACGCCAAGCTGCTGCGCGCCGTGGAGGAGCGCAACAATGCCCAGAAGTCGGTGCTGTTCGACAAGTTGCACCGTTATTTCAAGGGCAGTCTCAAGGGCAAGACCTTCGCGCTCTGGGGCCTCGCCTTCAAGCCCAACACCGACGACATGCGCGAGGCGCCGGCGCGCGTCCTGATGGAGGCGCTGTGGCAGGCCGGCGCCAATGTGCAGGCCTACGACCCCGAGGCGATGCAGGAATGCCAGGCCATCTACGGCCTGCGCGACGACCTTTTGTTGTGCGGCACCAAGGAGGCGGCACTGCGCGGCGCCGACGCGTTGCTGATCGCCACCGAATGGAAGAGTTTCCGCGCCCCGTCCTTCGACGCGGTGAAGGATGCCCTGACCACGCCGGTCATCTTCGATGGCCGTAACCTCTATGATCCCAAGGTCATCGCCCGTCACGGCATCGAGTATTTCTCGATCGGCAGGATGGCGGCGTGAAGGCAGGGCGGCACAACGCGGAGCCAGGTTCATGAAAGTTCTGTTTGCAGGCGGCACCGGCTACACGCCGCAATTCAGCGGGGGCGTCCAGTCGAGCACCCACCACCTGGTCGAGCAATTGCGCGAAAACGGTCACGAGGCATCCGTTCTGGCAGCGCTGTTCGGCGACGGCATGTTCGGCTTCAGGGCGCGCGCCAAGATGAAGCTCCTTCGTCAGCGCGCGGTCATCGACAATTTCCCGGGCTATCCGGTTGTACGGGCGTGGTTCCCCTGGGAAGCGGCCGACTTCGCCGTCAAAAAGTTGAGGCCGGATGTCGCGGTCGTGCAGTGCCACAATTCGGTGCCGATCGGCAGAGAGCTGCAGAGGCTTGGCGTGCCGCTGACCGTCTATCTGAGGAATGTCGAATTCGACGAATTGGCCGGCGATCTGCGTGAGCTCCATTCGGCGGTCTATATCGCCAACTCCGAGTTCACCGCGCGCGCCTATAAGGCAAAATTCGATATCGATTCGACGGTTATTCCGCCGACCATCAATCCCGCGTTCTACAGCACACCGACGACCGGTGAATTTGTCACGCTCATCAATCCATATGAGGAAAAAGGCTTCGATCTTGCGGTGCGCATTGCCGCCGCCTGTCCCGAGATCCCGTTCCTGTTCGTCGAAAGCTGGAAGCTCGACGACGATCATCGAGCCCGGATCGAAGCAACAATCTCTCCCCTCCAGAACGTCAAGCTGGAAAGCCGCACCAGCGACATGAAGACGGTCTACGGCCGCACGAAAATCCTGCTTGCGCCCAGCAAATGGGAAGAAGCCTGGGGCCGGGTGGCCTCGGAAGCGCATTGTAGTGGCATTCCCGTGGTCGGCTCGCGGCGCGGCGGTCTGCCGGAAGCGATCGGCGCCGGCGGCGTGGTACTGGACTACGACGCCCCGCTCGCCGACTGGGTCGCAACGATCAGGCGGCTGTGGAGCGATGAGGCCGAGTACAAGCGGCTGTCAGCGACAGCACGTCAGTTTTCGGAGCGGCGGCAGATGAACCCCGACAGCCAGTTCGCAACGTTCATGGGCGTTCTCGACCGCGCAAGACGTGTCGGTTTGGAGCGCGCAGCCTAAACGCGTCGTGTTGCATTTCAGCTGAGACGCTGCACGACCGTGGTCGCGCAAAGTTCCCGTTAGCCAGGTCCAGGCGTCGTGCGCCCGTCCGGATCACTTTTAATTGCTGCAGTGCAATATTTTGTGGCACTGCAGCAATCAACGTGTATTCTGCCTGTCTACATTAGGGCTTGTGCGATATGGACCGCTTGGTCCGAGCAAGCCCCAACCTTATGGGCGGGTCATGCGCGTGGGCTTTGTCGTCGGCGAATTCCCTCTGCTTTCGGAAACCTTCGTCGTGGACCAGATGGCTGGGCTGCTGGCGCGGGGCTTTCAGGTCGAAGTGGTCTGCGAAAAGATGCAAGGTGACCACCGAATTGACCGGCAAAGCGAGCCGATGGCGACGCTGCTCGCCAGAACCCGACATTGGTGGCGATGGGCCGCTGTAATCAGCAAATTTGTACAGCGTCTGCCGCCGCGTCTGCGATACAAGGCCTCGACCGTTCTCGACATCGCCTTTGCACGCCGCCTGAACCGCTGCGACGTGATTGTCGCCCACTTCGGACAGAACGGCGAGAGAGCAGCCGCACTGAAGAAATGGAAGGTGCTCAAACCACCGATCATAACCATCTTTCACGGCGCGGACGTGGCGATCCCGGCGCGGCAGGCAGTGCTCGCGACACAATATGCCGGGCTGACCAAGCATGGGACCCTGAACCTGCCCGTCAACGATTACTTCCGCACGATGCTGCTGGAAGCCGGCCTGTCCCAGGCGAGCACGACGGTCCACCATATGGGAATTGACACCCGCGAAATCGGCTATCGCTGGGAATCGTGGGAAGGCACCCAACTGGTCGTGACGACGGTTTGCCGCCTGGTCGAAAAGAAAGGCGTCGAGTTCGCCTTGCGAGCCCTGGCCTCCCTCAAGGCCTCCCAGCCGCAGCTAGACTGGCGTTACGACATTGTTGGCGACGGTCCTCTGCGGATGAATCTGGAGAAGCTGGCCGTAGAGCTGGGCTTGGCTGGTCGCGTAACATTCCTCGGCAGCCTCCCTCACGCAGAGGTGAAAAGACGGCTTCGCATGGCGCATCTCTTTTTGCTGCCAAGTATCACTGCCAGCGACGGGGATATGGAAGGCATTCCGGTCGCGCTCATGGAGGCCATGGCCGCCGGATTGATTGCGGTCAGCACGTATCATTCGGGAATCCCGGAGCTCATCAAGGATGGGGAGACGGGGTTGCTTGCGCCCGAGCGAGATATTTCAGCGCTTGCCGGCAAGCTTACCTGGGCCGCGGAGCACCCGACCGAATGCGAGCGTATCGCGCTTGCCGCACGCCGCAAAGTCGAGGAGGACTTCAACGCAGATGTTCTGAATGAACGTTTTGCGCAGATCGTTACCCAACTGGCCACATCGAGCCCTGCGCATGCACCCACCGGTCATGTCGGCGTTTCCGAGGGCTTGGCGGATCCTTCATCTGCCGGCTGACACTGCTCCTCTGCGTTTGATCGGCAGGCACGCCAAGCTGAGGGAAATCTTGCTACACTGCACCAAAAATGTTGCAGTGCAGCAAGACCTGTACTAACGTTCCTGCGGGTGGGCCAACAGCGGTAGAGTTCCATGCTGCATGTCTTGTGCTTCCGCCACCCTGTCTTCGGCCCGGCTTTTGTCAAAGGGACACCGGCTCCCCGGACGAGCGCATCCTGCCGATGAAGATCTGCTTTGTAGTCGACAAGTTTCCCTCATTGTCCGAAACCTTTGTTCTCGACCAGATAGCCGGATGCCTTGAGCGCGGCATGGAAGTCGGCGTCGTCTGCAACGAGACGTCCTTCGGCAGGGACAGCAACATCGATGATCCGCGCTGGCAGGCGTTGCCAGGAAAGGTCGTATGCTGGTGGGGTGGCCTGGGTCGCTATCGCCCGCTGCTCAGGAAGTGGTCCGGCAGGTTCTGGGACAAGCTCTCGACCGCCATCGACATTGCTCATGCGCGAAAACTGCAGGGCGCCGACGTCATCGTTGCCCATTTCGGCAACAACGGCATGCGCGTGGCCCGCGCGATCAAGCGCGGGAGGATTTCCGCTCCCCTGGTGACGATATTTCACGGCCGTGATGTCGGCGAACCGCTGCATGACAATACGCTCGCGCGCTACAAGATTGTGTTCGAAAAGGGCGTTCTTCAACTGCCGGTGAATGCGTTTTTCCGCGATGCCTTGATTGAGGTCGGTGCATCGCCGGAGCAGGTTGTGGTTCACCATATGGGGGTGCGGCCGAGTGACATCGACTATCGGTGGCGTTCATGGGAGCAGGCTACGCTCTCCTTCATCTCGGTCTGCCGCCTGACTGAAAAGAAGGGCATCGAATATGCGCTTCGCGCGCTTGCTGGCCTGCCGCGGCGAGACTGGATCTACTCGGTGATCGGCGGCGGAGAACTTCTCGAGCAGCTGAAGGGGATCGCCGCAGAGCTTGGCATTGCCGACAGGGTGAATTTTCTTGGGCCCCGGCCGCACAGCGAAGTCAAACAGCGTCTGCGCGATGCGCATGTGTTCCTGCTGCCCAGCGTCGGCGCCCGCGATGGCGATCTGGAAGGCATTCCGGTTTCCCTGATGGAAGCGATGGCCGCCGGCCTGACGGTGGTCAGCACGTATCATTCCGGGATCCCTGAACTGATCGATGATCACAAGACGGGTTTTCTCGTGGCTGAGCGGGACGTTGCGGCGCTGACCGGAAAGCTTGCCTGGATCGCCGAGAATCCGAAGCCGTGTGAAGAGATCGCTCTCGCGGCGCGCAAGAAGATCGAGGCCGAGTTCAACTCCGATCTGCTGAACCAACATTTCGTGGAAATCGCCATGCGGCTTGGCGAAACGAGGTCGCTTGCATGAACGCCAATCCGCCCCCCCAGTTCGGTCGTGTCGCCCTGCGCGGCGGGCTGGTAACCATCGGCGCCCAGGGCTTCAAGATGGCGATCCAGTTTCTCTCCGTCATCGTGCTGGCCCGTCTGCTCGTCCCCGAGGATTTCGGTCTGGTGGCTTCCGTCGGGCCGATCGTGGCCTTCGTCGGGCTGCTTCAGAATCTGGGCCTGCAGCAGGCTGTGGTTCAGCGCAAGGACATCAGCAACCAGCAGCTCAACCAGGTGTTCTGGATCAGCGCGCTCGTCGGGCTGGGTAGTGCCGTGGTAGTGGCCGGCCTGGCGCCTGCCATCGCCGCGTTCTATGGCGATCAACGTATGTCCGGCATCACCCTTGGCTCCGCCCTGCCGCTGCTTCTCGGCAGTCTCGCCGCAGTGCCGCTGGCGTTGATGAACCGGCACCTGCAGTTCGGCCAGCTCGCACTGAACGACGTGATAAGCGCCGCCGCCGGACTTCTGGCCGCCGCGATCGCGGCCTATGCGGGGTTGGGCTACTGGTCGCTGGTCATCGGCCCGGCGGTTTCGGCAGCTATCGCCCTGGCTGCCGCCTGGCTGGTGGCGCGTTGGACGCCTTTGCGGCCGGACCTGAAGGTCGATGCCGATATATTGTCGTTCGGCGCCAACCTGACCGGCTTCAACCTCGCCAACTTCTTCTCGCGCAATCTCGACAACATTCTCATCGGAAAATATTCCGGGGCGATCGAACTCGGCTATTACGACCGCGCCTACAAGCTCCTGTTGTTCCCGCTTCAGAACATCAACCAGCCGCTTACACGGGTCATGGTGCCGCTGCTCAGCCGCATCCACGATGACAAGGCCCGCTTTCGCGATATCTATGTGCGCACCAACTGGATGCTGGCGGCCGTTACCATGCCGGGCATCGCGGCGCTGACGCTGACCTCCAATCAGATCGTCGGACTTCTCTTCGGCGCGGGCTGGGCACCGGTCGCACCGATCTTTGCCTGGCTGGGCATCGCCAGCCTGGTCCAGTCCGTTTCAAGCACGACGGGATGGATATTCATCTGTCAGGGCAAGACGAAGACCATGTTCCATTGGGGCATCTATTCGTCGCTGACGACCGTCGCTGCCTTCGTCGTTGGCCTGCACTGGGGCGCCGTCGGCGTTGCCGCGGCCTATGCCATCAGCGGTTACGTGCTGCGCGTTCCCGTGCTGGCGCTACTGGTCCATCGCGTCGGTCCGGTGACCGCCGCCGACTTCCTGCTCATGCAGGGGCTTTTCATCGCCTCGTCCCTGCTTGCCTGGTTCCTGTACCTGTGGTTGCCGGCGTCTCTAACGGGCCAGTCAGACCTGCTCGCGGTCTTTTTGGCGCTTGCCCTCAACTACGGCATCGGTCTCGTTTTCATGCTTGCCGTCCCGCAGTCGCGACGCGCTTTGTTCACCACCCTGTCCAACGCCGCGCGCAATATCCGCTGAGCGGCCGGCGATCAGCGGCGCCAGCAGGTTTGTGGCCGACATTGCCGAAGCATGTTCTTCGAGCACGGCCTGAAGGCTTGTCTTGCGATAGCGGTCGAGATCTCCCGCAAACCGGCCGAGCTTTTCGCGCGCCTCTTCGGGCGTCACGGTGTCGATGTCGAGCAGCACATCGTCGACACCGATTCGCTTGGCCACTTCCTTGGTTTTGAACTCGTAGGCGATCGGCAGCACCGGCGTGCCGACGCAAAGCGACATGATCATCATATGCATGCGCGTCGCGACGACGAAGTCGAAGCCCTTCACCAGCGCCATCAACTGGTCCGGCGTGTGGAACGAAGCGTCCACTGTCACGTGGCTGGCGATCTCAGGATCGAGCTTGGCAACGATGGCCTGCGCGGTCTTGGAATCGTCATGGGCATATTCCGGCACGCCCTGACACGTGGAGACGAAGGTCACCTCCTTGCCAAGGTCCCTGACAAGAATTGTGGCGATCTCGCGGATCGAATCCAGATAGCGGCGCATGCCGCCCTCACCGTCGCTGACGTAGTTCCAGTGGCGGACCGAAATAGCGACGCGGCCCGTCGACGCCGGCGGCTGGCTGGAAGCGAGACGCTTGCCGATCCTGTCGGTATCCGCCAAGGCGAATACGGCATCGGCCACCACGTGGCACTTGCCGAGATCCTTCACCAAATCCCGGATATGGGTCCGCGACCGTTCGTCGCGCAGCAGGACGAGCGGGCTGCGGTTAAAGATCGGGCCGAGCTCCTGGCGGTTGTAACTTTTGTCGAACGGACCGAGGGATTGCGTGAAGAAGACCGGATCCTTGCCAAATACGGCATCGAGCCTGAACTGATTGAGGCGTCGTTCGAGATTGTAGTTCTCGACGAGATAGGTTCCCCCTGTGGTGACCACCATGTCCGCGTCGGCGTAGATATCGAGACCGCGCCGGTCGCGATAGCTGAAAAAATTGCCTAGGGCGCTGCTGCCAAACCAGCGCAGGGCCTGGAGAACGAGCCGATTGTAGATCGGCTTGAACCGGTCCCTCAGCCCGCTGCCATTCTTGTATCGGAACAGGGATTCCGACAGCAGCTTATGAAATTCGAGGTCGGGATAATCCGTCTTCGGATAGAGTCGTTCCGCAACCTCGGGCTGGCTGTCGAAGACGGCAAACCGCACGTCGCCTTGCACGATCGTCTTGAGAATGTGGCGGATCGCCAGCAGAATCGCCGCATCCCCGGTATTCAGGCAGACTGTGTTTTCAACGACGATCTTCATGGGATACCTCATTTCGTCAGCAGATTCCGCGGCGTGGCCTGCGGTGCCTAGGACGGGCATGGTGACCGAAAATACCCACGCCAGGACGATCCCGATGCGGCTCGCGTCACAATCCATCGCTGCATCGGGCTGGGTGACCAGCCAGAGCGGCGCTCAAGCCCGACGGAGGGTAACGCATCAATTTTGCAGTGCAACAAAAAACGTGCACTTATGCTACGGCGCACCAAAAATGTTGCGATGCAGCAAAAGCTGGGTTAGCATTCCCGTGGGTGGGCCAACAGCGGTCGAGTTTTCATGCTGCATGTCTTGTACCTTGTGCACGATGTTTCCGACCCGGCGGTGCGCCGGCGGATCATAATGCTCAAGGCAGGCGGCGCGCGGGTCACGTTGGCCGGCTTCCGTCGGACCACAAATGCTGTTCCCGACGTCGAGGGGCTGCAGCCGGTCGACCTCGGCGCGACGCGTGACGGCCGATTCGGCCAGCGTCTGGCGGCGGTCGCCAAGGCGGCGCTGTCGATAGGCTCGAAGCTTGCGGCGATGCCGAAGCCCGACCTCATCATCGCGCGCAATCTGGAAATGCTGGCGCTGGCCAGGCGCGCCAAGGCCGCCTTTCGCGGCGGCGTGCCGATCGTCTACGAATGCCTCGACATCCATCGCCTGGTGCTGCGCAATGACATGCTGGGCAAAGCACTGCGCACAGCGGAGCGTTATCTCGCCCGCGACGTGAAGCTTCTGGTGACGAGCTCACCGGCCTTCATCGCCAATTATTTCAAGCCGTTCGGGCAGGTCGCCGCACCGGTGGAACTGGTCGAAAACAAATACTTCGAAACCGCGCCGATCGCCTTGGATGACAGGTCAAAGGCCGAAAACCCTGCAGCACCCCCGTGGCGCATCGGCTGGTTCGGCGCGCTGCGCTGCCGCCGCTCGCTGGAGCTGCTGGCCGACTTCACGCGCCGTCAGGGCGGGCGCTTCGAGGTCGTCCTCCGGGGCCGTCCGGCACTCTCGGAATTCCCGGATTTCCATGCTTTTGTCGAGGCCGAACCCTATCTCTCCTTTCGTGGCCCCTACCGCAACCCGGAAGACATGGCCGCGATCTACGGCGAAGTGCATTTTTCCTGGGCGATCGATTTCTTCGAGGAAGGGCAGAATTCGGAATGGTTGCTGCCTAACCGCCTCTATGAGGGCTGCCGCTTCGGCGCCGTACCGATCTCGATGGGCACTACCGAGACGGGGCGCTTTCTCAACCAGCAGGACATTGGCATCCTGCTTTCCGATGCCACGCCCGAAATCCTGGAAACCGCGCTCGGCCGCATGGACCAGGAGCACTTCGGCAAGGCCAAGGCGCGTGTGCTGGCCCGCAACCCACGAACCTGGAGTTACGACCGCAGCGACTGCCGCGCCTTTGTCGACAGGCTGCGCGGCCTTGCGGTTGCCCCTGGTTCGTTCGCCACCGAGGCACTGGCCTGAAGGATGACCAATGACAAAAGTGCAGTTCATGGAAAGGCGCCGATGACGCAAACCGAAGCGCTGCCGCCAAGCCTGATCGTCATTCCGTGCCTGAATGAGGCAGCCCATATCGGCGCGTTGCTCGAGCAGCTCAGGCCGGCAGCGCTAAGGCTCGGCGCCCGCATCGTCGTTGCCGATGGCGGCAGCACCGATGGTACTTTGGCCATTGTCGAAGAGGTTGCGGCCAAGGACCCTCAGGTCGTCCTCCTGCACAACCCAAAACGTATCCAGAGCGCGGCGATCAATCTCGCCGTCGCCAGCCTCGGTGACGGCGCCGAATACCTGATCCGCATCGATGCCCATGGCGGCTATCCCGCCGATTATTGCGACCGGCTGGTCGAGGAGGCGCTCGCCACTTCAGCCGATTCGGTCGTCGTCTCGATGCTGACCAGCGGCAGCGGCGCGGTGCAGAAAGCGGTCGCGGCGGCGCAGAATTCCAAGCTCGGCACCGGCGGCTCCAAGCATCGGCACTTCTCGGCCGGCGAATGGGTGGACCATGGCCATCACGCGCTGATCCGGATCTCGGCCTTCACCGCGGTCGGCGGCTATGACGAGACCTTCAGCCACAATGAGGATGCCGAACTCGACTACCGCCTGCGCCAGGCTGGCTACCGCATCTGGATGAGCGGCAAGACGCAGATGGTCTACTATCCGCGTTCGTCGCTGAAGGGCCTGTATTTCCAATATCTCGGCTATGGCCGCGGCCGCGCCAAGAATGTGCTCAAGCACCGCATGATCCCGAAAGTTCGGCAGATGATCCCGCTGCTGGTGGCGCCGGTCGTCCTTCTCGCGGTATTTTCCTTTATCCACTGGCTGGCGGCGGTGCCGCTGCTGGTCTGGGCTTCGGTCTGTCTGGGCTACGGCGCTGTGACCGCCATCAGCCAGCGCAATCCCAACAATGTGCTGGCGGGCATTTCGGCGATGGTCATGCATTTCGGCTGGTCGCTCGGGTTTTGGCTGCAACTGCTCGGCTCGCGATCGCAGCGCGGGGTGGCATGATGGTCGCCGACAGCCGCCGAATCGACATCTGCGTCTGCACGTTCCGGCGGCCGGAACTGGCCGACACGCTGCGGTCGCTCGCTGCCATGGATATGCCTGCCGGTTTCGGCATCGGCGTCATCGTCGCCGACAATGACGACGAGCCGACCGCCGAGCCGCTGGTGACCGCGCTGGCGAGCGAATTGAAGCTCCTGGTCCACTACCGGCACGCCCCGGCGCGCAACATCTCGGTCGCCCGCAACGCCTGTCTTGATGCCAGCACGGCCGATTTTCTCGCCTTCATCGACGACGATGAAACCGCTTCCCGGCAATGGCTGGCCGAACTGATTGCTATCGCGGAGACAAGCGGCGCCGAGGCCGTGCTCGGTCCGGTGCGGGCGCTCTACCGCCCGGATGCGCCGGACTGGATGCGCAAGGGCGATTTCCATTCGACCTTGCCGGTCTGGGTGCAGGGCGAAATCCGCACCGGCTACACCTGCAACGTCCTTTTGAGGATGAGCGCCGACAGCTTGCGCGACCGTCGTTTCAGCCTGGCGCGCGGCCAGAGCGGCGGCGAAGACACCGAATTCTTCGACCGCATGGTCAAGGCAGGCGGTCGAATCGCCTTTGCGCCGGAGGCGTTGGTCGAGGAAGTCGTGCCGCGTTCGCGAGCCGCTTTCGACTGGCTGCGCCGCCGCCGCTTCCGCTTCGGTCAGACGCATGGCCACCTTGTTGGCCACAATGCGGGCGCAGTCCGTCGGGCGAAGGAGGTCGGCCTCGCCTCGGCCAAGGCCGCCTATTGCTTCGGCATGGCGGCGTTGACTGCGATTAGCCCGGTCCGCCGCAACCGCAGCGTGCTGCGCGGCATCATGCATGTCGGCGTCGTCAGCGGCCTGGTCGGTATCAGCGAAATTCGCCAATACGGACTGTCTTCCCCGCAGCAAGGAGCCAAGCGTGCAGCCTGACGTCTCCTTTGTCATCGCAGCCCACAATGCCGCGGCCACGCTCGACCGGGCGATCGCAAGCGCCATGGCCCAGCGCGATGTCAGCGTCGAAATCATCGTCGCCGATGACCAGTCGCGCGACAACACGCTCGACGTCGCAAGAGCCTATCCAAAAGATGTCGTCAAAGTGGTTGCGCTGCCGGCAAATCGTGGCCCTGGCGGCGCCAGGAATGCCGGCCTCGACCTCGCCACAGGCCGCTGGGTCGCGGTGCTCGATTCCGACGATGCCGTCCTGCCCGGGCGGCTCGCCGCCATGATCGCGCGAGCCGAAAGTGCGGGCGCTGTAATCGCCGTCGACAACCTCCAGGTGGTGCGCGAGGACGGCATTGCCGAAGCGACGATGTTTCCCGCCAAATATCTGGAGGGCCTGCGTGAAATCACGCTCGCCGACTACATCGCTGGCAACATCGTTTTCGAATCCACGTTCAACCTTGGCTATCTCAAGCCGATCTTCCAGCGCCGTTTCCTGATCGAAAACGGGCTTCGCTATGATGAAAGTCTGAGCATAGGCGAGGATTACATCCTGCTCGCCAACGCGCTGGCCAAGAGCGGAAAATGCGTCGTCGAGCCGACGACCGGCTATATCTACCACATCCGCACGGGCTCGATCTCGCGCGTGCTCGAGCTTCACCATATCGAGGCGATGCGCAAGGCCGACGCGGTCTTCGCCGAGACCAATTCCATGGACGCTGCTGCTGCGGCCGCCTTCGCCAAACGCGCCCGCAGCCTGCGCAAGGCGGCATCGTTCCTGTCGCTGGTCCAGCACATCAAGGCGCGTTCGCCGTTGAAAGCGATACGCACCGCGCTAAGTGATCCGGCGGCTGTCAGGCACATGTCGATGCCGATCGCCGTCCGCCTCAAAAGGGTGGCGGCGCAGTTTGCCGTCGGCGCGGAGAGGTAAGGAGGGCGAGTACATGAAGACGTTTGTTCGTGGCCTGCAACAGGCTGAAATCGATCTGCTCAGAAGGAATTTGCGATGAAGAAAATCAGGAAGGCAGTCATCCCTGTGGCGGGGCTTGGAACACGGTTCCTGCCGGCAACCAAGTCGATTCCGAAGGAGATGCTGCCCGTGGTCGACCGGCCGGTCGTCCAATATGCGGTGGACGAGGCCTTCGAAGCCGGCATCGAGCACATCGTGTTCGTCACCGGCCGCAACAAGGCTGTCATCGAGGACTACTTCGACCTGCACCCCGAACTGATTGGAACGCTCGAACAAACCGGCAAGAAGACCCAGCTGGAGGCGCTCGAAAGCATGCTGCCCGTGGCCGGCGCCACCAGCTTCATCCGCCAGCAGTCGCCACATGGTCTCGGCCATGCGGTGTGGTGCGCACGCGAAGTCATCGGCGACGAGCCCTTCGCGCTGCTGCTCCCCGATATGGTGTCGTTCGGCCGCCGAGGTTGCCTGGCTGAAACAGTCGATCTCTATCAGCAGACCGGCGGCAATGTGATCGCCGTCGAGCGCTGTGATCCCAGTGAGACCAGCAAATACGGCATTGTCGGGCGCGGCGCCGAGACAGGCAGCGGCTTCGAGGTGACGGCCATGGTCGAAAAGCCGGCGCCGGCCAATGCGCCGTCGAACTACTACATCAACGGCCGCTACATCCTGCAGCCCGAGATCTTCTCGCTGCTGGGCAACCAGCAGCGCGGCGCCGGCAACGAAATCCAGCTTACCGATGCCATGGTGCGGCTGGCGAAAAGCCAGTCTTTCTTTGCCCAGCCTTTCAATGGCCGCATGTTCGACTGCGGCTCCAAGGAAGGCTTCATAGAGGCGACCATCGCCTTCGCGCTGGCGCGCGACGACATGAAGGGACCTGTGCTGGAAATGCTGCAGGCGTTCGTGCGGTCGCATGAGCGTCAGGAAGTGGCCGCATAATGCCCATCTTTCGAGGGCATATGCGTTTGGACGATGGCGCGGCTCATGCCTGCACGCCTGGCCGCTCAGGCCCGGCGCCGGATGGCATGAAGCTTGCGTTGCATATCTTGCCCCCGATCTCCGCAGCTTCGGACGAGGTGGGACCTGACCCGTCTCGCTCCGGCGCCTGTAACCTAGAATTGGATCGAAGATGAATTATGCCAGCTTTCCTCTCGACAAGAGGATGCCATTGCCCAACCCCGATCAGGAAAAGGGTGAAGACTTCATCGACGTCGAGCGCCTGCTTGGCATGGCGGCGCGTCAGGTCAAGGTGGTGGCGGTCTGCGCCATCATCGGCCTGTTCCTGGGGTTGCTCTATCTGCAGACCACGCCCAAGCAATACATGTCGGTCGCCAGCGTGCTGATCGACGAAGGCCTGAACAAGGTCATCGACGACATCTCGGCTGCATCCGTCACCATGCAGACCGACGCCGCCCTGCTCAGCCAGATCGAAATCATCACCTCGGCGCGGCTGGCCTCGGTGGTGGTCGACAAGCTGAAACTCGACCAGAACGCAGAGTTCATGAACCCGCCGCAATCGGCGCTGGTCAAGGGCATCGGCTTCGTGCGCGGCGTGATCGGCTATTTCCGCTCAAGTTCCGCCGAGCAGATTCCCGGCATGGAAAACGTCGATGAGGCGACACGCCAGGCCATGATGCAGACGGCGCGCCACGACTATGCCGTGCTGAAGCTGCAGAGCGAGGTGCTGGCGCAGCGCAACGGCCGCTCCTATGTGCTCGCCATCGGTTACCAGTCGACCAATCCGGCGCTCGCCACCGCCATCACCAAGGCCTATGCCGACGCCTATCTCGCCGACCAGCTCAATGCCAGCTTCGACGCCACCGAGCGCGCTGCGGTCTGGCTGCAGGGCCGGCTGACCGAGCTTCGTCAGAACTCACAGGCGGCCGCTATGGCGGTCGAGAAATTCAGGGCCGAGCATGGTCTGGCCGCCAACAGCGACGGCCAGCTGATCAGCGACAAGCAGATTGCCGATCTCACCGCGCAACTGATCGTCGCGCAGGCCGATACGGCGCGCGCCAGCGCCCGCTATCAGCAATACAAGACCATCGTCGAAAGCGGCTCGGACAATGCCTTCAACGATTCCGCCATCTCAAGCGATCAGCCGGCAAGCTCCGTCATTGCAACGCTCAAGACCCGCTATCTCGCAGTGGCCAAGCGGCTGCAGGACGTGACGGCCAATTTCGGCGCCGACCATCCGCAGGCGGTGGCGCTGGCCAAGGAAAAGGCCGACCTGTCGACCCAGATTTTCGGCGAGTTGAAGCAGCTGACCGAAAGCTATCGCAATGAATATGAAGTCGCGCTTTCACGCGAGACCTCACTGAGGCAGAAGATCGCCGACGCGGCCGGCAAGAGCTCCATCGACAACCAGAGCCAGGTCAAACTGCGCGAACTCGACCAGCAGGCGCAGGCGCTGACCACGCTCTACCAGACCTTCCTTAGCCGCTACGAGGAGGCCTCGCAGCAGCAATCCTTCCCGGTCGGCAAGGTCCGCATCATCTCGGATGCCTCAACGCCGCTTTCCGCCTCAAGCCCGCGCACCTCCAGGGTGCTGGCGCTGTCGCTGGTGCTTGGCGTGCTGCTTGGCGCCGGCTTCGGTGGCCTGAATGAGTTCAACGAGCGCTTCTTCAGGACCGGCGAGGACATTCGCGATCGCGTCGGCCTCAAATTCCTCGGCTATTTGCCGATGATCGGCGGCAGGCTCGGCAAGGACGCCGACGACGGTGCGGCGGATGCCAAAGGCGCCAACACATTGTCGGCGGCCGAGAAACGGGCGCGCTTGCGGGTCAGCGTCGATGCGCCGGCATCGATGTTCTCCGAAACGCTGCGCAACGCCAAGATCGCCTTCGACGTCGTCATGGAAGGGCAAGGCAGCCGGGTCATAGGCGTGGTCTCGGTCCTGCCCGGCGAGGGCAAGTCTACGGTCGCCGCCAATCTCGCCGGATTGCTGGCCGCCAACGGCTCGAAGACGCTTTTGATCGACGCCGATCTGCGCAATCCTGGCCTCAGCCGCAACCTCGGCATGGAGGCCGAGCAGGGGCTGATGGAGGCCGTGGTCAACGGCCAGACCTGGCAGTCGGTCGGCAAGGTCGACCGCCAGACCAAGCTGGCGATCATCCCGGCCGTGCTGCGTGGGCAGTTCTCGCATACCAGCGAGCTGCTGTCGTCGGCCGGCATGCGGCGCTTCATCGACAACGCCAAGGAGACGTTCGAGTACATCATCGTCGACCTGCCGCCGCTTGGCCCCGTGGTCGACGCCAAGGCGTTTGCGCCGCTGGTCGACGGCTTCGTGCTGGTTGCCGAATGGGGCCGCACGCCGCGCGCCATGGTGCGCTCGCTGCTGGAGCAGGAACCCTACGTCGCAAGCAAGGTCGTCGGCGCCGTGCTCAACAAGGTCGATCTGAAGAAGCTGCCGAAATACGGCTCGCTCGGCGGCTCGGAAAAGTTCTTCGACCGCTATTCGACCTACTATCTGGAGAAATCGGACGTGCGGGCCAAGACCGCGGCCTGAACGGAGCGCGATCCTGAAAAGGAGCGTGATCCGGAAAAGCGGATCCGGTTTTCGGAAAGGATCACGCTCAAACGAAGAAGCACGGCAGGTCAGGAAAAGATCAGCTTGCCGAATTTACCGGCGATCCTGAGCGCTGTCAGCCGGCCGCTTTGAAAGGCGCCGGTGTCGATGCCGAGCCTTCGCCCGTCAAGCCTGGGGATATCGACCGGCGTGTGCCCATGCACCACAAAGCGGTCGAGCAGATAGGCGGCGTTGAAGAACTCGTCGCGGATGTTGAGCAGGTCCTGCTCATCCTGTGCGACCAGGTCGATACCCGGCCTGATGCCGGCATGGACGAAAACGAATTTATCCGAACAGAGCAGCACCGGCAGGCTGCGCAGGAAGTCGATATGGCTGGCCGGAATGACCTCCTTCACGCGCCGGTCGACCGCGTCGCTCGAGGCATAGAGGCTGGCAAGCCGCGCCGGATCGACCCCATAGGAAAACAGAGTCTCGCGGCCGCCGACCGCCAGCCAGCGGTCCCGCGACAGATAGCCGTCGAGATAGTTCAGCATGGCCACTTCGTGGTTTCCCGCCAGGCAGACGCGCAGGAACCCTGTTGGCGGCAGCGCCAAGAGGTGGTCGAGCACGCGCGCCGATTGCGGCCCGCGATCGATATAGTCGCCGAGCATGACGATAATCTTGCGGCCGCGAAATTGCAGCGCGTCGAGCTGGATCTTCTGCTCCAGCGACAGCAATTCCTTGTAGCAGCCATGCACGTCGCCGATCGCGTAGACGACGGTGTCGTCCATATCCATTTCCAGGCGCTCGCGCGGCGCCGGCCGGGGGGGCCTGGATCGCTGGAACAACGCCACTGGGGCCGTCAGACCCCGATGCCGCGGGCTTTGAGCGCCGCGGTGATCTCGTCAAGAATGGCGGGATCGTCGATAGTCGCCGGCATCGTCCATTCTTCCTTGTCGGCGATCTTCTGCATGGTGCCGCGCAGGATCTTGCCGGAGCGCGTCTTGGGCAGGCGCTTGATCGTCACCACGGTCTTGAAGGCCGCGACCGGGCCGATCCGTTCGCGCACCAGCCCCACCACTTCGCCTTCGATGGCAGCGGTATCGCGCGACACACCGGCATTGAGCACGACGAAGCCGAGCGGGACCTGGCCCTTCATAGCGTCAGCGACGCCGATGACGGCGCATTCGGCAACATCGGGATGCGCTGAAAGCACCTCCTCCATGGCTCCGGTCGACAGCCGGTGTCCGGCGACATTGATGATGTCGTCTGTGCGCGCCATGACATAGAGGTAGCCGTCGTCGTCGATCATGCCGGCATCGGCCGTCTTGTAGAAGCCGGGAAATTCCTCGAGATAGGCTTGCCGGAAACGCTCGTCGGCATTCCACAGCGTCGGCAGGCAGCCGGCCGGCAGCGGCAGTTTCACCGCCACATTGCCAAGTGTGCCGCGCGGCACTTCATGGCCGGCATCGTCGAGCACGCGAATGTCGTAGCCCGGCATCGGCACGCCGGGCGAGCCGTATTTCACCGGCAGCAGGCCGAGGCCCGCCGGGTTGATGGTCATCGGCGAGCCGGTCTCGGTCTGCCACCAATGATCGACCACCGGCACGTTGAGTTTCTGCTCCGCCCATTTGATGGTTTCCGGGTCTGCGCGTTCGCCGGCCAGGAACAGAGTGCGGAATTTCGACAGATCGTATTTCGGCACGAATTCGCCCTTGGGGTCCTGCCCCTTGATGGCGCGGAAGGCCGTCGGCGCGGTGAACAGCGCGACCACGCCGTGTTCTGCGATCACCCGCCAATAGGTGCCGGCGTCGGGTGTGCCGATCGGCTTGCCCTCGAACAGCACGCTTGTCGCACCATGCAGCAGCGGTCCGTAAACGATGTAGGAATGGCCGACCACCCAGCCGACATCGGAGGCCGCCCAGAATACTTCGCCCGGTCTGACGCCGAACTCGTTTTCCATCGTCCATTTGAGCGCGACCATGTGGCCGCCATTGTCGCGCACGATGCCCTTCGGCTGGCCGGTCGTGCCGGAGGTGTAGATGATGTAGAGCGGGTCGGTGGCGAGCACCGGAACGCAATCGACGTTGGCGCCCGCGGCGCGCTCGCGGGCAACGGCGTCGGCAAAATCGATATCGTAATGCTCCCTCAGATCGCAGCGCAGCTGGTCGCGCTGCAGGATCAGGCAGGCGTCCGGCTTGTGGCGGGACATTTCGATCGCCTTGTCGAGCAGCGGCTTGTAGGCCACGACACGTCCAGGCTCCAGGCCGCAGGACGCGGAGATGACCAGCTTCGGCTTGGCGTCGTCGATGCGGGTGGCGAGCTCGTGCGAGGCAAAGCCGCCGAACACCACCGAATGCACCGCGCCGATGCGGGCACAGGCAAGCATCGCGACCGCCGCTTCGGCCACCATCGGCATGTAGATGATGACGCGGTCGCCTTTGCGAATGCCGCGGTTCTTGAGCACCGAAGTCAGCGCTACCACTTCGCGCTTCAATTCGGCATAGGTGAATTTCTTGACCGTGCCGGTGATCGCGCTGTCGTAGATAAGTGCGATCTGGTCGGCACGGCCGCCTGCGACATGGCGATCGAGAGCGTTGAAGCAGGTGTTGCAGGTGGCGCCGTTGAACCAGCGCCCGTAAACGCCGGCCTTGGCATCGAAGACGCTGGTCCACGGCGAATACCAGTCGATCGCCTCGGCCGCATCGGCCCAGAATTGTTCTGGGTCGCGTTTCCAGCCGTCATAGACCTCGTGGTAGCGTGACGCCATTCATCCCTCCTCGGGAAAACTCTCTATCTTGCAATAGCCTATGCGGGTTTTCCCGGCCACGTCTTTCCCCAAATGCCATGTCTTTCCCGAAATTTGGCGCTTGGCCGATCTCGCCTTGGCCATAAATTGCAGGCACCATGGCCGGGTTTGAAATCGGGGCAGGGCGCGCAATGACGGTACGATACGGGGTTGGATCTGCCGTTGGAGCAGCGCTGCTGTTGACGATCGTTTCCGCCGCCCAGGCCGGCGATGCCGCCGCGCGGCGCATCATCGGCTTTTCCCCCGACGGCAAATATTTCGCCTTCGAGCAATATGGCGAGCTCGACGCTGCCGTTTCCGGCTGGTCGCAGATCGACATCATCGACACAAGCACAGACGAGTTCGTCGGCGGCAAGCCGATCCTTGTCCTCGATGAATCGGAAGAGGCGACCACGACGGTGGAGCAGGCACGGGCGCAGGCCGCAAAGCAGGCCGCGCCAATCCTGGCCAAATACGGCATCGCCGAGCGCGGCACGCGCACGGCCTCCGACAGGTTCACCTTCCCGGACGACACGGTCGAGTACAACGACATTTCCCGCCTCGAGCAGGCCGCGCAGAAATGGCTGTCGCCGTTCTATGGCGAAACACAGATTTCGACCATCCAGCTCGATGAGATTTTGGCCGACAGCAAGACGGACTGCTCGGCAAGCTTCGATGACGCCAAGCCAAGCGACCAGGCTCTTCCGAGCGACAAGACACTTCAGGGCGAAAAGAAACTTCAAGGCGCCAAGACGGGCAAGGCGCGCGGCTTCCGCCTGTCGCTGCAGGGGCAGGACGGCAAGCCGTTCAAGGTGCTGCACGAGGACAAGGCCGTGCCGGGCTCGCGCAACTGCCCGACTTCCTACAGCCTGTCGGAATCCTACGAATACACCCCGCCCGGCAGGCCGGCGGTAGTGGCGGTGCTGGTGCAGCGCTTCAGCCAGGGCTTCGAAGGACGCGACCGCCGCTTCATCGCCGTAACCGGCCATGCACGCTAAGCCGCGGCCCGTCTTGTGGCAGGCAGAAAAAGCTCATGCGCCCGGAGAAAGCAGGGCGTTCGTGTCGGATATCAGTCTTAAAGCGGCAAGGCCGCCAGCATCAGCCCGACGCCACCCGCAATCAATATGGCGGCTGCCAACGCTTTTCGATGACGTTCGAACGCGGTCGGCGCCCGCTCCCAGTTGTAACGCATACCCAATGCTCTCCCAAAACCCCGCGACTCCATAGCTTACTTTAGGTAAGAAAAGCAACACCTTGACCCTGCGAGATAGCTGGCTTGACCGTTTGCGGCGGTGATTCCCAGCCGCAATCACCGACTATTTCTGGGGTGCTTCCCCGTTCTCAGGCTCTGAATGATGTGGAAGTTACCACAATCTGAAATTGGATGTCTCCATTAGGCTTCGGTTGCCTGTGTCGTGAGGATGGTGGCGTTGCCGGATTGCCACAGAACGGTCAGGCCGGCTTGTTCTCCCTCTCGTCCGCGCAATGGACAGACCCGCATCGCCGCGCTATCTGCTCTCCAGGAAAATGGTGGAGGGGCTCCATGGCCCAAATCGGTTCTGAAATGGTTCTGCGGCTGGCGGACGACGCCTCGGTCCAGCATGTCGGCGACGGCGCCGTCGTGCTCTTGGCGCGCAGCGGCCAGCTTTACACCTGCAACGGCACCACCGAAGCCTTTCTCGACAAGGTGGACGGCGCCCGCAGCCTTGACCAGATCGTCGTCCTGTTGTCTGACGAGTTCGAGGTCGACAAGGGCACGCTCGACCAGGACATGGCGGCGCTGGCCGCCGAACTGGTGAGCGAAGGCATTCTCGCCGACCCGGCTCCCTGATGGTGGACGGCGTTCTCCTGCGCGCTTTGTTTCGTGTCCATTTATGGGCAAGCGCGCGGCTGATGCCGACCCTGATCGGCCGCCGCAGCTTCGAATCGGTGCTGAAATGGGCGCCGCTCAGCGCACCCACCCCTTATCGCGGCCTGTCGTCAGCCTACATCGTCGCTGCCGTCAACCGGACCGTCCGGCACCCCTGGCTGATGCGCGACCGCAGATGCCTGCGCGAGGGCCTGCTCGCCCACCGCTTCCTGCGCTTTGCCGGCTTCGATCCGGATCTGCGCTTCGGCGTCGATCCGAAGTCGATGCAGGCGCCGCGTATGTCTGCCCATTGCTGGGTCTGTCTCGATGGCCGCCCGGTGGTCTCGGACAGCCTCCCCGGCATGGTGCAGATCTATCGCCATCACGCCGATGCCGGAAAGGCGCACGCTGCTTGACCGGTCCGGCGACCACCTTCTGCTATGATCTCCAGGGCCAGGTCATCAGCATATCGGCCTCGCGGGCCGATCTCTGGCCGAGCTTCGACCTCTTGCTCGGCACGTTGCGCGTGAGCGGGCCGGTCGAGCCCGATTTCCGCGTCGACATCGTCGAGACGCGGGAGTTACCGGAATCGCCTGCCGGAAAACTCGCTTTCGACGGCGAGGTGCCGGAGGACGGCCATTGCCGGCTGATCGACGGTGGCGGCACCGTTCATCTGGTCTTTCCCGGCCTGCAGACCGTCTCGATCAATGCCGATGGAGGCTGGGCCGAGATACGAGTCCATCCCGATGCCAAGGTCAAATGGACGGTGCTGATGATGGTGCTGGATGCAGCACTTGATGCCGGCGACCAGCACATGCTGCACACCGCCGGCCTGACATTGCCCGGCCGCGAGGCGCTCGTGCTGATCCATGCGCCGAGCGGCACCGGCAAGTCAACGACGTCGCTGGCGCTGGCGTCGCAAGGTTTCGGCCTGTGCTCGGATGACGCCATGATCCTCAAGGTTTTGGCCGGTGGCGGCATCACGGCCTGGGGCTTGCCGCGCAAGGTGAAGGTCCACCGCCACACCGCGGCAATGCTGCCCTTCGTGGCGCCTTGCCTTGGCGACAAATGGGACGCCAATGGCGAGCAGGCCGTCTCGCTGGAACGTCTCGCCGAGATCATCCGCATCGAGGAAACTGTCGGCAGACCGGTTGCGGCACTGTTTCATCTCGCCCGCTCGGCGGACGCGCAAACCCGGCTCGTGCCCATGACCAGGACAGACGCCATGGTGGCGCTTGCCACCGACAATGTCAGGACCGGCATGACCGGCCTTTTGCCGGCGCAGAAGCGCCGCATGGCAACCATCGCAACGCTGGTCAAAGCCGTCCCGACATTTACCCTGGAAGTCGGCGCGAACCCGGCCGAGGCGGCCCCGCTGATCCGCTCGGCGCTGGCGGCGCGGGACTAAAGCACACTTCAGGCAGAATGCGGCTTTGGCCTGGCGAGGCGCTGGATCCAGCGGAAGGCGTCGCGGCGCAGGCGCGAATGCATCTTGTCCCTGGAATTGACGCCGAGCAGCGTATCGCCGGTGATCAGCCATTTGGCCAAAAATATCGAGAGGTCGGGCTTGATGCGGTCGGCCAGTTCGATCGCGCGCGGTGCATCAAACAGCCGCCCCGTCACATTGAGAACCGTCGCCAGTTCGAGCTCGATGCCGCTGATGCGCGCCGCCTCGAAAAGCCGGTCTTCATCCGCGGGCGACCGCAGCGCGCGCACGCCCTGCAGCACATCGACGCAAAGCTGCAGCCGGTGGAACTTGTGCCCGCCGGCGGCGTGGACAATGGCGATGGTCAGCAGCGCGGCCGGCGTGTCGGCCTCGCTGCCGTCGATGATCTGCAATTCGCGAAAGCCCAGCGACAGCCGCCGCCGCATGCCGGAATCATGCACCAGGTTGCCGTGCAGTTCGATCAGCAGGCTGGTATTCTCCTTCTCCAGCCACTTGAACTCCTGCAGATCCTGCGACTGCGCCTCGCCGCTCCAGAGCTCGAAGCCGCATCCGGCAATCACCGTGTTGGCTTCAATGATGCTGGCCGGCTCGACCAGAATGTCGATGTCGGTGAACGGCCGGTCAGCGGCGTGGCGGTAAAGTTTGCGTGCGAAGACCGGACCCTTGACGATGCGGGCCGGAACATTTTTCGCCGCCAATGCCTTCATGATGCGGTCGCCATGATATTGCAGCAGCATCGATTGGCCGGTCGCCAGCGTCGAGCGATCACGCAGTTCCGACAGCCTTTGCCGCAAGGCTGCGTCCGCAGGCAGTTGGGCGTCGCCGATCTCGCTGAGCTTGCGCAGCATGATCGGCAGCACGCCGTGGAACTCGGCATTGGCGAGCAGTGCCAGCAAGCTTTCGGCAGCAACGTCACGGCCAATGGCAACCGTCGCCTCCGGGTCGGCGAAGGTCAGCAGCAGTTTTTCATCGGCAGGCGCAAGAGATGGCAGCATCAAACCCGGATTGCGTTCGCCCACATCAGCAATTCCCGTCCGGAATTGCGTCAAACAACCAACTCAGAGGAGCGTATGTTGCAGAAAAGCATGCATGAAGCCAGCGTGTGGTGGCAGAACCAGCTCATGAATTGACTTTCCACGGTTTCGGTCCATTCTTTTGCACTGGACTGAAAAGGGTGTTTGGAATGGCCAAGAAAAAGTATGGAGCGCCCGTGCTGCGCAAGGCAGGAAAGTTGTCCAGCGTGGTGGCCGGGCCGTCGCTGCCGATACCGCGATAAGACTTCTACGGCTTCGGTTTGGATGAAGCCGGAGCGGTCGGCCGCAAGGCAAGCCGCGCTGCAGGCGGGCAATCTGTCGGCGTGACTGCGGGTAACGGTCCGTCCGGTCCCGCAGGCTAAGGCAAGTTCATAAGCCGCCTGTTCGGGATATGGGCAAGGCCCCTCCGTTACAGTCCCCAGCGCAGCGCGGCTGTGTGCACCGGCGCGTCCCACATTGACGTTGCCTCGTCATCCAGCATGGTCAGCGTGATCGAGCAGCCGGCCATGTCGAGCGATGTCACGTAGGACCCGACCAGCGAGCGGGTCACCGTCACGCCCTGTTTTTCGAAGATGTTTCGGGCGCTGTTGTACATCAGATAGAGCTCCATCAGCGGCGTGCCGCCAAAGCCGTTGATGAACAACAGTGCTGGGCCTTTCGCCCTGTCGCCGAGATCGCCCAGGATCGCGGCGCAAATCTCTTCGGCGATCGCATCGGCGCTTTTCAACGTGTCGCGACGCCGGCCGGGCTCGCCATGAATGCCGACGCCGAATTCCATCTCGCCATCGCCAATCTCGAAGGTCGGCCTGCCGGCCGCCGGCACCGTGCAACTGGTCAGCGCCACGCCCATCGAACGCGTCGCGCTGTTGATGCGACCGCCGAGCGCCTTGAGATCCGCCAGCGCCATGCCTTGCTCGGCGGCGGCGCCGACGATCTTCTCCACCACCAGCGTGCCGGCGACGCCGCGCCGGCCGGTCGTAAAGGACGAATTCTCGACGGCGACGTCATCATTGATCACCACCTGCAGGACGCCGTCGGCCATTTCGCCGGCCATGTCGAAATTCATCACGTCGCCTTCATAGTTCTTGGCGATGAACAGGCAGCCGGCGCCGGTATCGACGGCGGCGGCCGCCGCCAGTATCTGGTCCGGCGTTGGCGAGGTGAAGACCTGGCCGGGGCAGGCGGCGTCCAGCATGCCGTGACCGACAAAGCCGGCATGCAACGGCTCGTGGCCGGAACCGCCGCCCGAGATCAGCGCCACCTTCCCCGGCTTCATCACCTTGCGGCGAATGAATTTGTGCTCCTCGCCCAGCACCAGGATGTCGGCATGGGCTGCAACGAAGCCGTTGAGGCTTTCGGTCAGCACCGTGTCGACGGAATTCATAAACTTCTTCATGTGTCCTCCCGACACAACACGATCAGCCGCCACTCCTGCCGGTGATGCTGGTGATCTTCTGGATGAATTCGTTGATCGCCTTGTCGAGCGCTGCATTCTGCTTGTCGTCGCCGAAATCGGGCACGATCAGCGAGACATGCCGGGTCTTGCGCATGCCTGCCGCAACCGACATCTTGCCGGGATGCGCCAGATGATAGGCAGCCAGAAACTGATCGCGCTCGGCCGGACTGAAATGGCAGACCGAAAAAATAGCCGGCAGATGTTTTGACGGGATCGGGGTCGAATAGGCCGCGCTGGAAATCTGGGTGACGAAGCTGCGGTGCTTGCCAAGCGCGTCGGCAAGGCGTTGTCGCATACCCGACGGTCGCTGGTCGATGACCTGCGACAGGATCGTCTTGTAGGCGCGGATCGCCTCTTCGGAGCCGGCTTCTGGTGTCTTGTCGGCCATCTCAGTCATCCTAGACCGATGCATCCGAGATGGCCGCCTTGGCCATGGCGAGTTGGGCGGGAGCCACCGAGAGATCCCGCAGGCCGGCCTCGAGCAGTGCCGGGATCGATGCCGGATCGCCGCCGGCATCGCCGCACAGGCTGACTGGGATTTTCGCGCGCAGGCCAAAAGCGGCAACCGAGCCGACCAGCCGCAACACGGCGGGATGGCGGACAGAATTAAGATGCGCCACGGCTGCGTTATCGCGGGCAGCCGCCATTACATATTGGGTCAGATCGTTCGAACCGATCGAGAAGAAGGCGACATCGGCGAACGCCTCCGGCGCGATCGCCACCGAAGGCACCTCGACCATGATGCCGAGCGGCGGCATTTGCGCGATGCCGCGCGCGGCAAGCCCGGCCTGCTCCTCCACGAACAGAGCGGCGGCGCGTTGGTATTCCTCCGCGACGGCGATCATCGGAAACATCACCTTCAGATTGCCGTGCACCGCCGCGCGCAGCAGCGCCCGGATCTGTACGCGAAACACCTCCGGCCTTGCCAGCGACAGCCTGATGCCACGCAGCCCGAGGAACGGGTTGCTCTCCTCGACGGTGAAGCCCGGCACCGGCTTGTCGCCGCCGGCGTCGACGGTACGGATGGTCACCGGCTTGTCGCCTGCCCATTCCAGCACCTTGCGATAGGCCTGGTATTGCGTCTCCTCGTCCGGCGGCGCCTTGCCGAACAGGAATTCGGTGCGCATCAGCCCGACCCCGTCGCAGGTCGAAATGTCGATGCCGTCGACCTCGGACGGATCGGCGATGTTGACCTGCACGCGCACTGTCGTCCCGGCCCGGGTTACCGCCGGTTTCGCGAGATAGACTCCGGCCTTGTCTCGATGTGCCACAAACGAGGACGAGGACCGGTGGAACGCTTCGATCTCGGTCGTGGTCGGCGAAAGCACGATACCGCCATGCTCCGCATCGAGCAGAGCCAGACCGACGGGATTAGCCGGCGAAGCGCCAAGCCCCACCACCATCGGCACGCCGCGCGAGCGCGCCAGCATGGCGACGTGGCTGGCGGCGCTGCCGGCCCTCAGCGCGATGCCGCCGCCGGTGCTCCAGTCGGTCTCGAGAAAGCGCGTTGGCGCGATGTCCTCGCCATAGAGAATGGCGCCCGCTGGTGGAGCGCTCTCCTGCTCCTCGGTAAGGGCGCGCAGCACGCGGTCGCGGATATCGCTGATATCGGCGGCGCGAGCCCGGAAATAGTCCTGGTCTGACGTTTCGTAGCCGGAGATCTCGGCGTCCAGCGCCTGTCGCCAGGCCATGTCAGCCGGCATGCCGGACGCGATCGCGGCAAAAGCCGGGCCGGTCAGTGCCTCGTCCCCAAGCATGGCGAGCTGGAATTCGAGAATGCCGGCGGCCTCGTCATCGGCGGTTTCGATCAGGGTCGCGAGCCGGTCCGTCGCGCTGGCGATAGCTGCTTCCAATGCGGCCTTCTCGTCCGCGGCGCTCGCCTTGCCCGTGTAGTGCGCGGTGCCGTTGTCGAGGTTGAACAACGGCCCCTCGGCATAGCCGGCCGAGGCCGAAATGCCTTGCAGCCTAAGCGGTTCGGGCATGGCCCGCATCCTCGTCGAAACCGCGTCGCACCAGCTCGGCCAGCGCTCTCACGGCATCATCGGCGCCGTCGCCTGTGGCCCGGATGTGCAGCATGGTGCCTTTCGGCGCCCTGGCCGCCATCACCTTGACGATGCTCTTGGCGTCGAACCATGGGCCGTTGGCGGCAAGCGCAATCTCCACCTCGGCGGCAAAGCTCTTGGCAAGCTTGGTGAACTTCACCGAAGGGCGCGCGTGCAGACCTACCTCGTGGGTGATCAGGACGGTGGCCTCGGCAAATGCGGACATCAGGTCAAAATTCCCGTTCGCTCACGACGGCGACAATTCATGCGCCGTCGCCACCACTTCCTTCAGCGAGGCGCCGCCGGACGCCTCCGTCGCAGCCATCACCGCGCCTTCGACGATCGGCGCGTTGCAGACGACGATCTTCTGCGCCCGCGGCTCGCCGATCATTTCCACCGCCATTTCCGAATTGGTCTCGGCGCCGCCGAGATCGACCAGTATGGCGACGCCCGCCTCCGACCACGCCTTGTCGATGGCGCCCATGATCGCTTCGACGCTGGTGCCGAGCCCGCCATGGCCGTTTCCGCCGCACCATGCAAGCGGCACTTCGTCGCCCACCATCTGCCGCACCATGTCGGCCGTGCCTTCGGCAACCAGCGGCGAATGCGAGACGATGACGATGCCGACATTGCTCATGCTTGGCCCTCGACGGTTTCGGCGACGGTCCGCACCAGCAGCGCCACAGAGCGTCCGCCGGCATCCATATGACCGATTGAGCGGTCGCCGAGGAACGAAGCGCGGCCGCGCAGAGCCTTCATCGGAATGGTCGCCTCGGCCGCCGCGTCGGCGATATCGGCGATTTCCGCGCCTGTCTTTCCCTCCAGCAGCGCGTCATGCACCGGCTGCAGCACGTCGAGCATCGTCTTCTGGCCGACCTGCGATTTGCCTCTGGCGGCCACCGCCTCGATTGCCTTGCCGAAAGCAGCCGTCAGCTTGGGGCGATCCGGCTCTCCTGAAATCTCCTTGCCCAGCGCCAGGAACAATGTGCCGAACAGCGGCCCGGACGCGCCGCCGACCGTCATCACCAGCTTGGTGCCGATCGCCTTCAGCGCCTCGGGCAGCGGCTTTGCAGCGAACGCCCCGGCATCGGCGCGCACAGCCTCGAAGCCGCGCTTCATGTTCAGCCCATGGTCACCATCGCCGATCGCCTGGTCGAGCGCGGTCAACTCTTCCGAGTGAGCGGCGATCGTGTCCGCGGCGGCGGTGATCAGCCTGGCAAGGTCGAACGCTGCCATGTCCAGATTCCCGGTTTCGATCCTGCCGGCAGTATCGCAAGAGTTTTCATTCGACAATCGAAGCATGCCGTCAGGCCGTTGCATGCAGCGCGGCGGCGGCCGCGAACACTTCGGCCACGGCATGGGCGCCAGGGTCGACTACGCCTTGCAATTTGGTGCCAACATAGGCGGAGCGTCCGGCCTTCGCCTTCTCCATGGCAGCGGTCGCCTCGGCGCCGTGCCGTGCCGCTGTAGCCGCGGCATCCAGCCCCTTGGCATCGAGCGCCTTCAGCGCCGGCTCCAAGGCATCGACCATGGTGCGGTCGCCGACCCTGGCGCCACCGTAAAAAGTAATGCGGTCAAGCCCGGCAAGCAGCGCCTTGGACAGGGTTGCTCCGCCGTTCGAAGCCTGAGCCGCCGCCGTGAAGAAGATCGACAGCAAGACGCCTGAGGAGCCGCCCATTGCGACGCCCAGACTATCGCCTATAGTGGCAAGCGTGGCGGCAGGGTCGGCCAGCGGCAGCGCATCGAGCCGTTCCAGCACGCTGCGCGCGCCGGTCGCAACCGTCGAACCGGTATCGCCATCGCCCGCCTTGGCGTCGAGCCCGTTCAGTGTCTCTTCGAGCGCGATCAGCCGTTCGCAGACAGTGACGATCAAACGCCTGGTGCCGGAATCCTGGCTGGCCCTTTGGGCTGCGCTGTTTCCAGCTGCTTTCGCCATAGGCACGATAGCCGGCGCGACGACGGTTTTGGCCGGCATCCAGGCATATGGGCCGACAGGCGCCAGCAAGGCTGCCTCGCGCGCCGCATCGAGCTTGATCAGCGACAGCGAAAAGCCGTTCATGTTGAGCGCCGTCATCAGCGGTCCGGGGCCGATCGCAAGTTTGACGGTTTTGGCCAGCGGCGAGGCCAGCACGGCATTGGCGACCAGCGACATCTCAAGCGGCGGCACCGAGCCGAGATTGTTGATGAGCAACGCGTGGCTGGCGTTCGGGTCGAGCCGCGCGGCCAGCCGCTCCGCCATGATCGCCACCAGCTTGTCGGCGCTTTGCACCGCGATGCGCTCGACGCCCGGCTCGCCATGGATGCCGAGGCCGAGTTCGCCGTCATTTTCGCCGAACCGCTCTTCATGTAGCTGGCCGGGGATCGAGCAGGACGACAGCGACATGCCGAGCGAGATGATGTCCTTCGCCGCCGCGCGAGCGGCTGTAGCAACGGCTGCCAAGTCCTGACCGGTCTCCGACAAATGGCCGGCGATCTTGTGCACGAACAAGGTGCCGGCGACGCCGCGCTGCTGGTTGATACCCGGCAGGGCGATGTCGTCGGCAACGATCGCCATCTCGACGCGAAACCCCTCGGCGCGCGCCTTCTCGGCCGCCAGGCCGAAATTGAGCCGGTCGCCGGTGTAGTTCTTGACGATCAGCAGGCAGCCGGCGGGGCCGGTCACCGCGCGGATGGCCGCCAGCACCGCCTCGACGCTGGGCGAGGCAAAGATCTCGCCCGAAACCGCCGCCGTCAGCATGCCCTTGCCCACAAAGCCGGCATGGGACGGTTCGTGTCCGGCGCCGCCACCGGAGACGACGGCAACTTTCGCCTTGTCCCAGTCGGCGCGCAGCACGACCTTGATCTCGGGGTAACCGTCGAGGCGCGCGAGATCGCCGGAACCGATGGTCCGCAACAGGCCATCCAGCGCCTCGGTGACGATCGTTTCCCTGCGGTTGAAAAAGTGCTTCATCGAGTTCGTCCCGTATTCGCAATCGTCAGTCAGAAGCCGGCGTCTAGACCGCCGAAATCTTCACATCAGCCTTTGTCCGTCGGCGCCGAAATACAGCGGCGAGCGGTAGCGGATCACCACTTTGTCGCCCTCGGCCAGATCCGTATCGGGGTCGGTGAGCGTCACCAGTTTCTTTGGGCCGACCGTAACATGCAGATGGTTCTGGTCCCCGAGATGTTCGACCCAGTCGACGACGCCGTCGGCATGGCCGTTTGCGGTCTTCTCGATCGACAGATGCTCGGTGCGCGCGCCGATGGTCTTGGTTCCGGTCGGCGCCCCACCATCAGGCAGCAGCCCGGCCGGCAGCAGGTTGATCGCCGGCTGGCCGAGGCGGGCCGCGACATGAAGGTTGGCCGGCTCCGAATAGATTGTGCGCGGCGTGCCGATCTGCACCAGCACGCCGTCATTGAGGATCCCGATGCGATCGGCCATGGTCATCGCCTCGATCTGGTCGTGCGTGACATAGAGCATGGTGGCGCCGAGTTCGGCCTGGATGCGCTTGAGTTCGAGCCTGAGATCGGCGCGCAATTTGGCATCCAGCGACGACAGCGGTTCGTCCATCAGATAGATCGACGGTTTGCGCACCAACGCTCGGCCGATGGCGACGCGCTGCATCTCGCCGCCCGACAGTTTGGTCGAGCGGTTGGCGAGCTTGTGGTGGATGCGCACCATCTTTGCCACCTCTTCGACGCGGCGGCGAATCTGGTCCTCCGGTACTTTCCGCGCCGGCGAGCGCAGCGGGAAGGCGAGGTTGTCGTAGACTGACAGATGCGGGTAGAGCGAATATTGCTGGAAGACGAAAGCGGTGTCGCGCTCGGCCGGCGACAGCGTCGTCGCATCGTGGCCGCCAATATCGATCCTGCCGCCATCCGGCCGCTCCAGTCCGGCGATCAATCTCAGCGTCGTCGTCTTGCCGGCGCCGGTCGGGCCGAGCAGCACGACGAATTCGCCATCGGCGATGTTAAGGTCGAGGCCATTGACGGCGACATGATCGCCAAAGCTTTTGGTCACGCCCTTGATGTGCACGTCAGCCATGCTGCGCTCTCCCTTGAGAGGCGGTATCGTGGATCGCGGTGCGCACCGCCCGACCCGAGCCCTTGTCGAACAGCGACAGCCGCGCGCTGTTCAACGTCAGCCCGACGTGATCGCCGGCAGCGAGCCGGATTTCGGCCGGCACCCGCGCCTTGATGATGCCGTCCGCCGTCTCCACCGCCACGATCTGCGTCGTGCCGAGATATTCGGTGCCGTAGATGGCGCCGCGCAGTTTCGACGCATCGTCGAAACGGATGTGCTCGGGACGGATGCCGAGCGCCATGTCGGCGGGCGCAATTTCCTCGCGCACTTCCGGCACCGCCACCTTGGCGCCCTGGACGACGATTTCCTTCGCCCCCTTCGCCAGCCCGCCACCGAAGCCCAGGAAATTCATCGGCGGCGAGCCGATGAAGTCGGCGACGAACATGGTTGCCGGGCGGTCGTAGATTTCGCGCGGGCTGCCGAACTGTTCGATGACGCCATGGTTCATGACGGCGATCTTGTCGGCCATCGACATCGCTTCCATCTGGTCGTGCGTGACATAGACGGTGGTGGCGTGGATGCGGTTGTGCAGCTCGCGCAACTCATGCACCATCAGATCGCGGAATTCGGTGTCGAGCGTGCCGAGCGGCTCGTCCATCAGAAAACACTTTGGCCGCCGCACGATGGCACGGCCGAGCGCGACCCGCTGGCGGTCGCCGCCGGCAAGCCCTGAGACCGATTTGTTGAGCAGGTGGTCGATGCGCAAAAGCTTGGCCGTCTCTTCGACCCGCTGGCGGATCTCGGCGAACGGCATGCCTTGCGCCAGCAGCGGGAAGCCGATGTTCTTGCGCACATTCATATGCGGATAGAGCGCGAACAGCTGGAACACGAAGGCAATGTCGCGCTCCCGCGCCCGGCGCATGGTGACATCCTCGCCGCCGAGCAGGATCTGGCCGCCGGTCGGCAGTTCGAGCCCGGCGATCATGCGCAGCGTCGTCGTCTTGCCGCAGCCTGACGGCCCAAGCATCACGAAGAACTCGCCATCCTCGACGACGAAGCTGGAATCCTGCACGGCGACGAAATCGCCGAAGGCCTTTCTCAAATGTTGGACGCGGATTTCGGCCATGATTATTCCGGGAATTTCGAGACGATGATGAACATCACCGTGCCGGCGAGCATGGTGATGAAGGAGTAGGTGTAGAGCGCCAGCGCGAAGGGCTGGAACAGCATCAGGAATCCAATGGCGATCAGCGTCGTGGCGATATTTTCCATGAGGCCGCGCCGGGCCCAGCGAGGCCAGGATGACTTTTTGGAGATGGCCGGGCGCGTCATGCGTAGCTCCCTTCCTTCTGCCCGGTAACGGGGCGAGACGGTTGCCAGGTGGTTCCCCCACTCCGTCGCTGCTTCGCAGCGCCACCTCTCCCCCCTCCGGAGGGAGAGGAAGGCAGCCTGGCTGAATGAAGTTCGCGTCCTTCCTCTACCCCGTCGATCGGGGGAGAGGTGTCGAGCGAAGCTCGAGGGAGTGGGGGTCGACCTGGCACATCAATCATTTGCGCACCGCCCCAAAAGTGATGCCGCGCAGCAATTGTTTGCGAAGCAGGACGGTGAAAACCAGGATCGGCACCAGGAAGATCGTCGTGCCGGCCGCCACCGCCGGCCAGTCCTGGCCGCCTTCGCCGATGATGGTCGGGATGAAGGGCGGCGCGGTCTGCGCGGTGCCGGACGTCAAGAGTGCGGCGAAGGCATATTCGTTCCAGGCGAAGATCAGGCAGAAGATGGCGGTCGCGGCGATGCCGGTGGTCGCCTGCGGCAGCACGGTGCGCCAGAAGGCCTGCAGCCTGGTATAGCCGTCGATCATCGCCGCTTCCTCATACTCGCGCGGGATCTCGTCGATGAAGCCTTTCAGCAGCCACACCGCCAGCGACACGTTTACCGCCGTGTAGAGCAGGATCATGCCCAGCGCGGTGTCGGACAGGCCGAGCTCGCGGTACATCAGGTAGATGGGAATCGCGACCGCGATCGGCGGCATGAAGCGCGTCGACAGGATGAAGAACAGAAGGTCATCGGCCAGCGGCACCTTGAAGCGCGAGAAACCATAGGCAGACAGCGTGCCGAGGAAGACCGCGCAGAAGGTCGAGCCGAAGGCGATTATCAGCGAATTGACGAAGCGCGGCAGGAAATTGGACGGGCCGGCAATCACCATGTTCCGCTTGCGCGAGGTCTCGTCGCAGAAACCGGTCGCGGGTCCGAGCGAGTTGATGTACTCGGGCGTTTGCCTGGTGCGCGTCGTGAACAGGTTGCAATAGCCCTCGATGCTCGGCTGGAACAGAATCTTGGGCGGATAGGCGATCGAATCCGGCGGCGTCTTGAAGCTGGTGGCAAAGATCCACAGCAGCGGCACGATCGAGATCAGCGCGTAGAGCACGATGATGGTGCCGGCGATCCGCTTCGAATTGGCCGAGGGGGCGACGACGGAGTGGGCAGTGGTCAAGCTCATCTCTGCTTCACCTTGTTCAGCGCCTTGACGTAGATGTTGGCCAGCCCAAACACCGCGACGAACAGGATGATGGCGAAGGCCGAGGAATATCCGGTGCGCCAGCTCTCGAACGCCTGCCGTTTCAGCGTGATGGAAGCGACCTCGGTGGTCGAGCCCGGCCCGCCGCCGGTCAGCAGGTTGACCATGTCGAACATCTTGAAGTTCTCGATGCCGCGAAACAGCACCGCCAGCATGATGAAGGGCAGCGCCATCGGCAGCGTGATCGACCAGAACTGCCGCCAGTTGGAGGTGCGGTCGACCTCGGCGGCCTCATAGATGTATTCGGGGATGGAGCGCAGTCCGGCGAGGCAGATCAGCATCACGTAGGGCGTCCACATCCAGGTGTCCACGATGATGATCGACCATGGCGCCAGCGACACGTTGGACAGCATCTGGATGTCGGTCGGTGGTATCCGGGTGACGAACGAGATGGCGTAGGCGAACAGGCCGATCTGCGGCTCGTAGAGGAAGCGCCAGAAATTGCCGACCACCGCCGGCGACAGCATCATCGGCACCAGGATGATGGTCGTCCAGAAGGCGTGGCCACGGAATTTGCGGTCGATCAGCCAGGCCAGCGTGAAGCCGATCAGCGTCTGCAGCAGGATCGTCCAGAACACGAAATGCGCCGTCGTCTGCATGGCGATCCAGATGTCCTGGTCGCCGAGGATGCGCTGGTAATTGGCGAAGCCGAGGTTCTTCACCACCTCGTTCGGGCGGTTCGCCCGGAAGTTGGTGAAGGACAGGTAGATCGCCCAGAACAGCGGGAAGATGTTGATGGCCAAGAGCAACAGGATCGTCGGCGAGATGAACAGCCAGGCGAGGCCCTTGTCGCTGATGCCCCGGACCTTGCGGGCCAACGGCTCCGGGGTCGCCCGGGCAACGTTCTCCGCAGTCCGATTGAGCATGGTGAGTCCTGCTTCGGTCACGTGGGTCGTCTCTATCATGAATTTATCTGAACTGCGTCCCGTGCCAAGGGCGGCACGGGACCAAGAGCATGATGCCGAAAAGTGTGGAGCGGTTTTCGGACGACATCATGCTCTCTCTCTTTTTAGCCCGAGGCGGACGATTTCTGATCGATTCGGCCTGAAAATCATCCGCCTCTGGGGTCAGGCTCGGGAGGAGCCGTTGGTCCGGTTACATCTTGCCGTCGTCCTGGAACACTTGCGTCCAGTCCTTGACCAGGCCGTCAAGCGCGTCCTTGGCCGAACCCTGGCCGGCAACGACATAGTCGTGGAAGCGCTTCTGCGACGCCTGCAGCAGCGGTGCGTAGCTCGGCTCGGCCCAGAAGTCCTTCACGATCGCCATCGAGTCGAGGAAGGTCTGCGCATAAGGCTGGCTGGATGGGAAGGCCGGGTCCTTGACCACCGCGTTCAGGCAGGAATAGCCGCCGAGCGACCACCATTTGGCCTGCACATCCTTGTTGGCGAACCACTTGATGTATTTCAGCGCCGATTCCTGCTTGTCTGAATAGGACACCACCGAAATGCCCTGGCCGCCGAGCTGCGCAAACTGGGCGCCGCCGGGACCCTTCGGATTGACGAAGTAGCCGATCTTGTCGCCGCCGACATTCTCGTCCTTCTGCAGGCCGGGCCAGGTGAATGCGAAGTTCATATGCATGGCCACCTGACCGGATTTGAAGGCGTCGACGCCTTCGCCCATATAGCTGTTCGAGGCACCCGGAGGCGTGCAGCAATCGTAGAGCGACTTGTAGAACTCCAGGCCTTTGACCGCGTCTGGCGAATTGACGAAGGCTTCCATTTCGTAGGGCTTCTTGGGGTTTTCATACTGGAAGCCGTAGCTGTAGAGCACGTCCATGGCGCCCATGGTGATGCCTTCCGAGCCACGCTCGGTGTAGATCGAAGCGCCATAGACGGTCTTGCCGTCGATCTCGCGCTTCTGGAAGAACTCGGCGACCTGCTTCAGTTGGTCGAAGGTGGTCGGCGGGCCGAGATCCCAGCCATATTTTTCCTTGAATTCCTTTTGCAGCTCCGGCTTGGAGAACCAATCCTTGCGGTAGGTCCAGCCGACGACGTCGCCCATGGCCGGCAGCGCCCAGTAGTTCGGCGTGTTTTTCGGCCATTCGGAATAGCCGACGACTGTTGCCGGCACAAAGTCATCCATGCTGATCTTCTCCTTGTCGAAGAAGTCGTTCAGCTTGACGTAGTGGCCGTTCTCGGCCGAGCCGCCGATCCACTGGCTGTCGCCGATGATCAGGTCGCACAGTTTGCCGTGCGAGTTGAGCTCGTTGAGGAAGCGGTCGGCATAGTTGGTCCACGGCACGAATTCGAATTTCATGCCGATGCCGGTTTCCTTGGTAAAATCCTTGGACAGTTCGACCAGCGCGTTTGCCGGATCCCAGGCGGCCCAGCAAAGCGTCAGGTCTTCAGCGTGCGCCGCGTTCGAGACGGCTGTCGACGCGGTAATCGCCGAGGCCAGCCCCAACGCCAGTTTCAAGCTCGATTTCATGCCTTCCTCCCATTTGCGAAACGCGCCCGGATGGCCGTTTCAAGAACCCCTTAACCCTCGCTCCTCCGAGGGGCTAAACACGGCGCGCTATGCGTCGCCAGGGCGGCGCGGTGCGCCGCAGATGTTTAGTAATTTGTTTAGTGATGCAATTTTTACTAAACAAGGCAAGCGAATTCGTCGCTGCGCCGCAACATGGCGAAACGGCGATTGAAATCGTTGGGAAATGATTGCCGGACGGCTCGCCCGGAAGTTGCTTAGCCGGGGTCGCCTATAATTTTCGTCTGCGGCGTCACCGGCCGAACAGGGGGCGCGGGCGGCAGCAGCGCGCGGATGTCGGCGAAGGGAAAAGTCGGCTCGAATCGGAAGGCCTCGGCCAGGGAGCCGGGAACGCTGTTGCATTGCCCGGCGCGAAACTCATTCTGGACGCGCGCTCTGTCGACATATTGCTCCGGCCACTGCGACTGGTGCGCTCGGATCGCCTGCGTCTTGATATCGCCGTAGGCGGAAATGTCGACGTAATGCGTCGGCGCAAAGCCGGTGCCGCCCATCGTGTCGGCATGCAGCACGGGGACGCCGAACGAGGCCGCGATGCGCACGCCGTCCGACAAAGCACGATGGTCGGCGTGATAGTCGTTGGGGGCATGCGTGATAACCAGATCCGCCGCGGTCTCGCGTATCAGCGCTTTCAGCGAAGCGATCAGTGCCGCATCAGCCACCAGTTCGCCGTCGGGAAAGTCGAGTAAGCGAAGGGTTGCGCCGAGCAGCGCCGCAGCGGCCGCCGCCTCGTCGCGGCGGACACGAGCCAAAACGCTCGGGTCGCCCATGCCGCCCCTGGCGCCATCCGTGGCCACGGCAAAAGTCAGTTCTGCGCCTTGCGTGGCATAGGCAGCCAGCGTACCGAACATGAATATCTCGATGTCGTCGGGATGCGCGCCGAGCGCCAATACCTTCACTGCACTCTCCCCGGAAATGGAAAAACGTGACGAACGGAATCCTGCTCGCCCTCATCGCCTATGCAAGCTATTCGTGCAGCGATGCCGTTATCAAGAGCCTTGGCGGACAGTTCACCGTCTTCGAGATCGGCTTCTTCATCACGCTGTTTGCCGGCTGCTTCCTGTTTTTCAGCCGCCCAGTCGATGAGCGCTGGCGCGACTTCTGGCGCACCGGGCGGCCATGGGCGGTGCAGGCCCGCGCCTGGGCCGGCATCGCCTCGGGCGTGCTCAGCGTCTACGCCTTCACCACCATTCCGCTGGCCGAGACCTATGCACTGATCTTCCTGGCGCCGCTTTGCGTTACCATTCTCTCGACCGTCATCCTGAAAGAAAAGGTCGGTCCATGGCGCTGGCTGGCGGTGGTTGCCGGCTTTGCAGGTGTCATGCTGGTGGTGCGGCCAGGTTTTCGCGAGTTGCATCTCGGACACCTTGCCGCCTTCACGGTGGCCTTCCTTGCCGCGGTCAGCGTCATCCTGATGCGGTCGCTCGCCCAGCAGGAAAAGCGCACCACCATGCTCGGCGTGCTCATCGGTTACGGGCTGCTGTTCAACGGGGCCGGCACCATCGCCACATCGTTCACCCTCCCCAACGCCATGCAGCTGCTGTGGCTGGTGCTGGGCGGCGCCTTTACCGCCGGCGGCCAATTGCTGCAGCTGCTGGCCGCCAAATACGCACCGGCCAACCGCATCGCGCCGACGCATTATTCGCAGATCGTCTGGGCGGTGATCCTCGGTGCGTTGTTCTTCCAGGAGTATCCGGACTGGATATCGCTGGTCGGCTTGGCCGTCGTCGGCGCGTCCGGCCTGCTCACCATGGTGCGCGAGGAGGTGCGGCTGGGCACGGTGCGCTGGAACCCGTTTGCGCGCACGAGGCTTTGAGCCGTTGCACGGTTGTGGTGACCGCTGATATGCGGACGCAATGACGACGAGATCCTTGCCGGAGCTTCCGGTATCCGCCGTGCTGCCGGCCCTGCGCGAGGCGCTCGGCTCCGGCAACAGCGCCGTTCTGGTGGCGCCGCCCGGCGCCGGCAAGACGACGCTGGTGCCGCTGGCGCTGCTCGATGCGCCCTGGCTGGTCGCCGGCAAGATCGTCCTGCTCGAACCGCGCCGGCTCGCCGCCCGCGCCGCCGCCCGCCGCATGGCCGAATTGCTTGATGAAGAGCCTGGCGCCACTGTCGGCTATGCCATGCGCATGGAAAACCGCACATCGGCCCGGACAAAAATCCTGGTCGTCACCGAAGGCGTCCTGGCGCGCATGATCCTAGACGATCCCGAGCTGCCCGGCGTCTCGGCGGTGATTTTCGACGAATTCCACGAGCGCTCGCTCGACGGCGATTTCGGCCTGGCGCTGGCGCTCGACGTGCAGGGCGCGCTGCGGCCGGATTTGCGGCTGCTGGTGATGTCGGCAACGCTCGATGGCGCGCGCGTCGCGAAACTCCTGTCCGGCGCCCCGGTGATCGAAAGCCAAGGCCGTGCGTTCCCCGTAGATGTCAGATACGACGAGCGGCCAGCCGGCGTTCCCATCGAAGACGCCATGGCCAAGGCGATCCGCTCCGCTCTTGCCGGCGAGAGCGGCAGCGTGCTCGCCTTCCTGCCGGGACAGCGCGAGATCGAGCGCACCGCCGAGCGGCTGCAGGGCCGGCTCGGCGCCGACACCGACATCGTGCCGCTCTACGGCCAGCTCGACAACAGGGCGCAGGATGCCGCCATCAAACCGGCGCCGCCCGGCCGCCGCAAGGTGGTGCTGGCGACGTCGATCGCCGAGACCTCGATCACCATCGACGGCGTGCGCGTCGTCATCGATTCCGGCCTGTCGCGGCTGCCGCGCTACGAACCGGCGAGCGGCCTGACCCGGCTGGAGACGGTGCGCGTTTCCAGGGCGTCCGCCAACCAGCGCGCCGGCCGCGCCGGGCGTACACAGCCAGGCGTGGCCATCCGCCTCTGGCGGGCCGAGCAGACGGCGGCCCTTCCCGCCTTCACCCCACCCGAGATTCTGGAAGCCGACCTGTCCGGCCTACTGCTCGATTGCGCCGCCTTCGGCGTCGCCGATCCCGCAAGCCTGTCCTTCCTCGATCCGCCGCCCATTCCCGCGCTCAACGAGGCGCGGGCCCTGCTCCTGGCGCTGCACGCCATCGATGCGGCTGGCCGGCTGACGGAGGCGGGCGGCGCGATGCGCAAGCTGGCCCTGCCCGTGCGGCTCGCACACATGGTCGCTGAAGCCGCTGGCGGCGGCCACGCGCTCGAGGCTGCGATGCTAGCCGTCCTGCTCACCGAGCGTGGTCTCGGCGGCGACGGCGCCGACCTCGAACGGCGCTTGATGCGCTTCCGCACCGAAAAGTCACCGCGCGCCGTTGCGGCAAGGCAGCTTGCCGGGCGATTGGCGAAGGAGGCGGGCGGCGCCAAGAGCAGCGAAACCGCTTCTGCCGGTCTTCTCCTCATCCACGCCTGGCCGGACCGTGTCGCAAAAGCGCGCGGTGAGCGCGGCCGTTTTGTGCTGGCCAATGGCTCCGGTGCAATGGTCGACGCCGCCGATCCGCTGGCCGGCGAGACCTGGCTGGTCGTCGCCGATCTGCAAGGCAAGGCGCAAAATGCCCGCATCACGGCGGCGGCAGCCGTCGACGAGGCCGACATCCGCGCCGCACTCTCCGACAGGATCGAGACGCGCCGCGAGACAAGCTTCGACCGCGAGCGGCGCGCGGCGCGCGTGCGCGAGACCGCCAGGCTCGGCGCCATCACTTTGTCGGAGCGCATGCTGCCCGCACCAACTGGAACAGACGCCGACCGCGCCATAACAGATGCCTTGCGCGAGCACGGCCTGTCGCTGCTGGAATGGGGCAAGGACGGCGAGACGCTGCGCCAACGGCTCGGCTGGCTGCATCGCGGCCTCGGCGCGCCTTGGCCCGATGTTTCGGAACCCGCCCTGCTCGAAGGCCTCGACGACTGGCTGCTGCCGTTCCTTTCGGGCAAGGCATCCTTCGCCGCGATCGATCCCGGCGTGCTGTCGTCAGGCCTGATGGCGCTGGTGCCGCACGAATTGCAGCGCAAGGTCGGCACACTGGCGCCGACCCATTTCGACGCGCCCTCCGGCAGCCATGTGCCGATCCGCTATGACGGCGAATGGCCGGTGCTGGCCATCCGCGTGCAGGAACTGTTCGGCCTTGACCGCCATCCGGCAATCGCCAACGGCACCGTGCCGCTGACGCTCGAGCTGTTGTCGCCGGCGCACCGGCCGATCCAGACGACGCGCGACCTGCCCGGCTTCTGGCGCGGCTCCTGGGCCGATGTGCGCACCGACATGCGCGGCCGCTATCCCCGCCATGTCTGGCCGGAAAATCCGCTGCTCGCTGCGGCCACCGCCCGCGCCAAACCGCGAGGGACCTAGCGCTCGTCCTTTCCCGGCTATAATCCTTGGCCATGATCAACATCGTGCACGCGCCAGACTTCCAGCAAAGCCAGCGGCTGCGCCTCAACACGCTGATCCGGCTGCGCTGGCTGGCCATCGTGGGCCAGAGCCTGGCGGTGCTGGTCGTCGCCTATGGGCTCAAATTCCCGCTGCCGGTCAGCCTCTGCTTCGCGCTGGTCGCCTGCTCGGCCTGGCTTAACCTGGTGCTGACCTTCCGCTATCCGGCAGCGCACCGGCTGACCCCGTTCTCAGCGTTTTTCATCCTGACCTTCGACAGCCTGCAGCTTGCCGGCCTGCTCTTTTTGACTGGCGGCCTCACCAACCCGTTCTCCGTGCTGATGACCGTGCCCGTCGTCATCTCGGCGGCGTCGCTGCCGCTGCGGCTGACTGCGGTGCTCGGCGCGCTGGTCATGGCGGCGGCCACGTTGCTGGTCTTCTTCCACCAGCCGCTGCCATGGTATGAGGGCGCGCCGCTGCCCATGCCATTCATCTATGTCGCCGGCATATGGATGGCGGTGTTTTCCTCGATCGCCTTCACCGCCATCTATGCCTTCCGCGTCGCCGAGGAAGCCCGCCTGCTCGCCAATGCGCTTGCCGCCACCGAACTGGTGTTGCAGCGCGAGCAGCATCTGTCGGCGCTCGATGGCCTCGCCGCCGCCGCCGCGCACGAACTCGGCACGCCGCTCGCCACCATCGCCCTTGTCTCCAAGGAAATGGAGAAGGCGCTGGGTAACGATCCGAAATATGGTGAGGATGTGAAGCTGTTGCGGTCGCAGAGCGAGCGCTGCCGCGAGATCCTGAAGCGGCTGACCAGCCTGTCCTCCGAGGGCGAGGCGCATCTGTCGCGTCTGCCGCTGACCTCGCTGGTCGAGGAGGTGACCGCGCCGCACCGCGATTTCGGCATCTCGATCAAGCTTCGGCCGGGCGAGCGCGTCGGCCCCGAACCGGTGGGACGGCGCAACCCCGGCGTCATCTACGGCCTCGGCAATCTGGTCGAGAACGCCGTCGACTTCGCCCGCAACAGTGTGACGGTGCGATGGAGCTGGGACGAACTCGACGTCACCTTCTCGATCATCGATGACGGGCCGGGCTTTCCCCCCGAAATCATCGATCGCATCGGCGAGCCCTATATGTCGACACGCCAGGGCAACGAGGCTGGCGGTGGCCTGGGTCTCGGGCTGTTCATCGCCAAGACCTTGCTCGAACGCTCCGGCGCCACGCTCGATTTCCGCAATTCGAGCGGACTGGGCGAAGGCGCGATCGTGCAGATATCGTGGCCGCGCACGGTCTTCCTCAACCCGGAATCGGTGGGGATCTCGATGTTCGACACCGCGTAAAAGCCTTGGCGGAGGCGGCAAAATTGGACAATGGCGTTCAGGAACTATATCTGCGTAAAATTAAGGCAGCAGGATTTTTTGAGATAATGACTGGCGAAGAAACAATTGGCGCAATGGTCGAAGGCGAGGACACCTCGCTGCTCATCGTCGACGACGACAAGCCGTTCCTGACGCGGCTGGCCCGCGCCATGGAAACCAGGGGTTTCGTGGTCGAGACGGCCGAGAGCGTCGAGGAGGCAGTGGCCAAGGCGCGCGCCCACCCGCCGGCCTATGCGGTGGTCGACATGCGGCTTGGCGACGGCAACGGCCTCGACGTCGTCGCCGCCATCCGCGAGAAGCGCGACGATGCCCGCACCGTCATCCTCACCGGCTACGGCAACATCGCCACCGCGGTGACCGCGGTGAAGCTCGGCGCCATCGACTATCTGTCGAAGCCGGCTGACGCCGACGACGTGTTTGCAGCGCTCACCCGCACCGCCGGCGAGCGCGCCGCCCCCCCGGAAAATCCGATGTCGGCCGACCGCGTGCGCTGGGAACACATCCAGCGCGTCTACGAAATGTGCGACCGCAACGTGTCGGAAACCGCGCGCCGGCTCAACATGCATCGCCGCACGCTGCAGCGGATACTCGCCAAGCGCGCACCACGCTGAGGTTCACGCGCCGGCGGCGCCGGCCGCCAATTGCCGAACCTCAGCGCTGCCCCTCACCTGCCTGCCGGCATCCTCTCCCCGGTATAGAGACGGGGGAGAGGGGCGCTCTCATCGCCGGTTTCGCCAATCGCCGGCGTTGCAGGAGACGACGGCGAGGCTGAAGCTGCCTCTTTCTCCCCGTCGCTATGTGGGGAGTTGAGGAATGGTCCGCGAAGCGGACGAAAAGCCAACTGCTTGGCTTTTCGAATGACGAACGTCCGGCAGGACAATGAGGGGCGGCGCCAACGCTGGAAACAGTTGCGCTTGCCGTGCCATCGACCTTTGCCCATCATCGGCAATAACGCCGCCGGAAAACCCGGCAACGGAGCACAGATGCGCGACAAGCAGCCGAAATCCATCCTTCGCGAATTCCTCGACGGCGAGGCGGCGGGCGGCATCATCCTGATGGTTGCGGCAGCCCTTGCGCTGATCGTCGCCAATTCACCATTGGCCGAAACCTATTTCGCCGCTCTCCACGCCTATCTCGGCCCGCTCAGCGTGTCGCACTGGATCAATGATGGGCTGATGGCGGTGTTCTTCCTGCTGGTCGGCCTCGAGATCAAGCGCGAGATGCTCGACGGTCAGCTCTCGACCTGGCCGCGCCGCGTGCTGCCGGGCGTCGCCGCCGCCGGCGGCATGCTGGTTCCCGCACTCGTCTATGTCGCCATCAACCGCAACAACGCCGCCGCGCTCTCCGGCTGGGCGATCCCGACCGCCACCGACATCGCCTTTGCGCTCGGCGTACTGTCGCTGCTCGGCAACCGCGTGCCGGCGTCGCTCAAGATCTTTCTCACCGCGCTCGCCATCATCGACGATCTCGGCGCCGTCATCATCATCGCCATCTTCTACACAAGCGGCCTGTCGCTGGCCTATCTCGGTGCGGCCTTCGCCGTCATCGCGGTGCTCATCGTGCTCAACCGCATGCGGGTGACGAGGCTGACGCCTTACCTCGTGCTCGGCGCCGTGCTGTGGGTGCTCGTGCTGAAATCGGGTGTGCATGCGACGCTGGCCGGCGTGGCGCTGGCGCTCACCATTCCGCTGAAAACTTCTCCCGGCAGCGGGCACGATCTCGACCATTCGCCGCTGCACCGGTTGGAGCACGGCCTGCACAAGATCGTGCCGTTCTTCGTCATCCCGATTTTCGGCTTTGCCAATGCCGGCGTGTCGCTGGCCGGCCTCAGCGCCTCTGCCCTGGTCGAGCCGCTGACGCTCGGCGTTGCCGCCGGCCTGGTGCTGGGCAAGCTGGCCGGCGTCTTCGGCTCCTCGGCGCTGGCGATCCGGCTCGGCTTCGCCGACCTGCCGGTCAATGCCGGCTGGCTGCACATGATCGGCATTTCGCTGCTCTGCGGCATCGGCTTCACCATGAGCCTGTTCATCGGCCTGCTCGCCTTCGCCAACGACATGGCGCTGCAGGACGCCGTCAAGGTCGGCATCCTGGCGGGGTCCTTCGTTGCAGCGCTGCTGGGTGCCGCCGTGCTCCTGATGGCGCCGGCGGCAGGGGTGGAGGAGGTGGTGGAGTAGGTGTTCTTGGGTTCCTCGCCCCCGCAAAGCGGGGCGAGGAACTTGAGCTTCGTCTACTCGCTCTCTCCCGCCAGCGCCGGCACCGCCACACCCGCCAGTTCCGCCGCCAGCAGCCGCGCCGCACCCGCCCGTGCGATGCGCAGCATCAGCGCCTTGCGCGTTGCCGCCGCCATCCGGTGCTCGGGCGCATCGCGCAAAATCTCGGCGCCGTAGCCGTCGGACAGGATGAAGCCGCATTCCTCCGGAAAAATATCCGAGGGCACGCCGGGATGCGTGGCGAAGAAGAAGCGGTCGGAGTGCAGCCGGTAATCAGGCCATTTGCGGTCGACGCGAAAATCCTCGATCGAGGATTTGATCTCGATGATCCAGATGTCGCCCTGCCTGGTCAGCGCCACAAGGTCGGCGCGCCGCCCGGTGGCCAGCGACAGTTCGGGCAGCACATGCATGCCCATTTGCATCAACAGCCGCTGCACGCCACGCCGCACCAGCATGGCGCGTTCCGACTGGCGGCCATCGATCAGGGGATTGAGGAGAATCGAGGAGATGATCGGCATGGCAGCCACCATGCCAGATTTTGTTCACGGTTTGAACCCTGTGTGACCAGGCGATTATCCGGTTGACAAACCCAAAGTGAAATAGGATTATATGCCTGACAGGCCGGCGCAGGGGACAATTCAGGCCCTGCTATCAATCTTTAATATATAACTCAAAAAAGGATACAATTATTCCAATAATTACGGCGATATGAAGTGCTATATAGACGTATAGCAGAGGTTTTCTATCGGTCTTTTTCCACCTATTTGTTCTGATATCTAAAAGACTGAAATATATAAATATCATGACTGGCGTTGCAGCAAAAAGAAACATCGGAAGTGGCACGGAGCGCCTCAAAGAATCTATGGAACGCGAAACATACCGTGCGCAATTTCCGAAAGCTACCCAGCCGTAGGGGAATGGCTCCCCTTCCAAGATCACGAAATAATCACTGTGGGATCATCGCAAGCCGTATTCGCGCACTGGTATCAGTGCATGCTAATTGTATGAATCAGCGAATCGGAGCGGCTAATGGCCATTAAGCGCGAAGACGGATTTGAACGAGAACTAGAGCGGCTAGCACAATTGAGCGGCAGCGAAACCACTGAAGACAGGTTGCTTGTCTATGGGACCGACAAGGGCATCAAGATCGATATTCGATATGCGGGCGAAACACTTTGGATGACACAGGCCCAAATAGGTCAGTTATTCGGGAAGACGGTCTCGACCATATCGCGCCATATCAGGAACGTTTTTGAAGAGGGTGAATTGGTTGAAGAGGGCAATTTGCAGAAAACGCAAATTGCTGGTGCCACCAAACCGGTCGCTCTCTACAGCCTCGATGTCATCATCTCGGTTGGCTACCGCGTTAATTCGAAACAGGCCACTCAATTCAGGATATGGGCGACCGAGCGTTTAAAGGAAATCCTCTTGAAAGGATGGTCCATTGACGTCGCTAGGATGAAGAACCCAGAGAGCCGCGACCATCTAAAAGAGCTAAAGGAGACCATACGAGACATCCGATCTTCGGAGGCAAACCTATATCGGGAAGTTCGTAGCATCTGCGCAATGTGCCAAGACTATGACCCGCAATCCGAGGAGTGGCGAAACTTCTATGCGGGGATGCAGAACAAGCTCTTGTGGGCGGTCGCGTCTAAGACCGGCCCGGAGTTGATTTTGGAGCGGGCCAATGCCGATGCGGAAAACATGGGCCTTACAACCTGGGCAAATGAAAACATCCGGAAAAATGATGTTTGGATCGCTAACAATTTTCTAGCTGGCGCGGAGATCAGGGAGAAAAACCGGCTGACAACAATGCTTCTCGACTATTTCGAGGATCAGGTAGACATCGGACGGCTTGTCATGATGGCTGAAGCAGAAGAGAGAATGAACGGGTTTATTAAGTTCAACAATCGTCCGCTTCTAACGCACCTTGGAAGCGTCAAACGTGAGAAGGCACAGGCTCACGCCGAACGCCAGTTTGAGAAATTTAAGGAAAAGCGTCGAACTTTGCGACAAGGAGGCTAGGCGCCAATCTTTTTCGGCTTTTCACGGTGTCTCCGAACCAGTGCCTTTATTTGCTCCGCTGAGAGCTTCGGAGCGCGGGCTACCTTTCCCACGGCAGCTTCAAAAGTGGCGTCGGATGGATCGCCCTTTAGCTTCCGAGCGGCATCTCGGAATTTGTCGATTTGCTGCTTAGGCTCTTCCGGCTTGTCCGTATGGGGCATCTCGAAAATCCGCATAGTGGATGATGATTAGATTGGGGTGGATCTCATAAATCACTTCGATTGAAGGCATATCGATTGAGCGGGCTCCGTCGAACACATAGCCTCGAATGGAGCCGGTATCGTTCAATGGACTGCCGCAGTTCTCGTCACGCACAATGGTCCAAGTCACGTCTTCCCAAGCGTCGAAAGCCCTTGACCATTTTTCTTCGGCCAAATCTCTCGCGAGGCGCACGCGGTCTTCCTCGCGGCAATCCTTCATTTACATCAAACCCAGTTCCCTAGCGCGTGCGCGCAACCGAGTTGTCTCAGCGTCGTTAGGCTCACGGCCACGTCCAGCCAAGATAGAGTGGAACGGCAATGGCTCTTTCATCTTCGCGATTTCCCACCCGTAATCGTGAGAATATTCGCTCACTGATTTTGCCGTGTGCTTTCCGTCAATCTCTTTAATCCAGTAATCAATTTCCTTGGTTTCGTCGGGGTGGAAGACATTGCGCGGGGGCGGCACAAGGCCCTTGAAGACCCACTCATCATCAGTGCCTCGCCACTGCTCTACCAAGCGCAACGCCACCAGTTCATTGCGCACGTACATTCCATCGCGCGGGATAGGACCGTGCTTTTCGCGGATATAGGGTGCGCCTGTAATTGATTGGCCGGTCAACACGAAACTGCGGGCATCTGAGAACCACGCGACCTTGTACAGCTTGGTGGCGCCAAATCCAGCGCGAGCACCAGCGCCCCATATCACATAGTGAAATAGGTGCTTTAGGCGCTCTCTGTCATAAGGCCTGTCTGCCATTGCTCGCGTACGCCTTCGTACTAACCATGAGGCGAACCTACTGTTAGATAGGTTATCTCATGCCTCCTGACGATACATTAAACGCTTACCTTTTGCACCTACGAGCGCGATAAAAGCGCGGGTTCCGTCATCAACTCCCAAGGCAATGCGGTTGCTATAACGGAAGTCGAACTCTGCCAGATAGCGGTGCAAGTGCTGCTCACCGCAATGCTGATAGACGCCTTTCATGCCGCGCTTGAAAATCGAATAGAAGCCTTCCACGGTGTTCGTGTGGATGGTCTTCTCGCCTTCGTAGCGCACGTACTCGTCCTTGGAATGCGTGACGACATCGTGCGAGGCGAAATCCTGGCTGGCACGGCGATAGATGCCGCTTTCGTCGCTCATCAATGCGCTCTCGCGAGCGATGTTGGCGCGAACGATTGGCATGACGTTGCCCATGCGGGCCGTATCGACGTGGAAGGAACGGGCGCGGCCACCACGCTCTACCAGCGTAACGACCGTGTTCTTGTGAGCGCCACCGCCACGTTTGACGGGAGCGTTAGCGAGACGGCCAATGTAGGTCTCGTCAACTTCTACGGTCTTGCCGTTGCCGCCAAGCGGGGAGAAGTCGCCAGATGCCATTGCAAGGCGAATGCGGTGGCACAGGAACCAAGCGGTCTCATACTTGCATTCGAGTATGCGGTGCATCTGGTGAGCGCTGATGCCCTTCTTAGAGGCACACATAAGGTGGATAGCCTGAAGCCACTTGGTGAGCGGCATATGGCTTTCCTCAAAGATCGAACCCATACGGACGGTGAACTGCGAGCGGCAAGCGCTGCACTTGTACAGGCCGTGACGCTCGACACCATTGGGGTTCTTCTTGGACGGCTTGGTGCGAACGCCCTTCAATGCGTAGTGGCGATCAACAGAGCCGCACTTGGGGCAAACCGGACCATTCGGCCACAAGATGCCTTCCACATGCTCGAAAGCCTTGGCTTCGTCGTGGAACTCGGGGCGGGACAGAACGGACATGGAAATCTCCTATGCCCTTACCCCACGTAATCACTTTGGGTTTGTCAACCGGATAATCGCCTGTGACCATGGCGATCGTATGGTTGACAAACCCATAGGCGAATTTTCTCTCGCAATGATAAGAAGCACGGTCCTTGGCACGAGGGGAGACACCATGGGGTTTTTGGGATTCATCAACCGGCTTTTCCCCGCGACCGAAGAGTTGCGCCGGTACTCAGCGATCGCGGGTCCCTATTCATTCATGTTTCTGGTGAAGCGCATCCCAGCCGAAAACCGGAAATTCGTACGCTTCCGCCTCAGCCATATGGGAGCGGTCCAGGATAGTTGCACATTCAGCGTCGAGGAGTTCGGTTCCCTCGTTGATGCCGTCCTGAAGACAAAGGCAGAGCTAGATGACCCACTGCTCACGAGCGCTACCCAGCCGTAGGGGAATGGCGGCGATTATACGGTTGACAGAACTGAGGCTACAACTTGATCCGAGCGCCTTCCGCGATCGCACCATATCTGTATCGGCGCGGTCTGGTATTGCTCCGGAACGCCCCTGCGTCCGCCGATCAACTTCCGTTCTTAGCTATAAGGCGCCCGGACTAAAGTCTTGCGCCGTGAACGCAAAGGTCTGATGTAACCGCTTTGGTTCCGTTCTTGTCCCTTGGACGTTCCCGTATTTTAGTCAGTCGAGATACTACCTATATGGCCGAAGCCGGCCTGTTCTCGAGTAGCGCAGCCCCCGCAATGTCATCCAAAATCGGGCAATCCGGCCGGTCGTCACCATGGCAGGCATGGATCAGCGTCTGCAAGGTCGTGCGCATCGACTGCAGCTCGCGCACCTTTTCCTCGATGGCGCTGACATGGGCGGCGGCAATCTCGCGCACATCGTGGCTGGCGCGGCTGCGGTCCCGGTAGAGCGCCATCAGCTGGCGGCAATCGTCGATTGAAAAGCCGAGGTTGCGGGCGCGGCGCAGGAAGGCTAGCCGATGGATGTCGTCGCTGGAATAATCGCGATAGCCATTGCCGGCGCGCGCCGGGGCGATCAGGCCGATCTCTTCATAGTAGCGGATGGTCTTGGCCGGCAGGCCGGACCGCGCCGCGGCGTCGCCTACATTCATTGTGATTCCTCGATGTGGTTCCCTGATTCTAGGCTATCCGACAGGACCGACCATTGTTTTTCCTTCACAATCCCGTGAGTCCTGTTGCCGAAATGCCATAGTTGACGGCTTACCGGCACGTAAGCTCCTGCATATAGGCATCGCGCGCTTGGCAAGCAAAGCAAATGCCAGCATGAATGGTTTCAGGAAAAGCGGCCGTAACGTGTCGCGACATCTTGGCGGGGCATCGGACCATTTCATGCGCATGAAGTCATTTGCAATCGTCGCCGCACTTGCGTTGTCGGCCGCGATCTCGGGTTGCAGCACGATCGGCTCGCAACTGTTCACCAACAACTACGGTTCGGTGAACGATGCAGGCTACCAACTGCCGCGCATCCCGATCGAGAGGGTGCCGCTGAAGTACCACCGGCAAGAGGTGAACTACGACACCTCGGAAAAGCCGGGCACCATCGTCGTCGATACCCAGAACAAGTTTCTCTACTTCGTCGAAGGCGACGGCCGGGCGATCCGCTACGGCATCGGCGTCGGCCGCGAAGGCTTTGAATGGCACGGCACCGCCCATATCGCGCTGAAGCGCGAATGGCCGACCTGGACGCCGCCGCGGCAGATGATCCAGCGCCAGCCGGAGCTAGCGAAGTTCGCGAGCGGCATGGAGCCGGGCTTGAAGAACCCGCTCGGCGCGCGCGCCATGTATCTGTTCAACAAGGGCGGCGACATGGGCTACCGCCTGCACGGCAGTCCGGAATGGAATTCGATCGGCAAGGCGATGTCGTCAGGCTGCATCCGGCTGATGAACCAGGACATCATCGACCTCTACGACCGCACGTCGGTCGGCGCCAAGGTCATCGTGATGTAGGGACCATGATCCGGAACCGAGGTCCACGAAAGCGAAAAGTGGAACCGGTTTTCGGGAAGACCATGGTCAAAATAGGCGTTACCCTTCGTACGCGGACCGTCTAGGCAACAACGGACGTCCAAAACAGAAAACCGGGCAATCTGGCCCGGTTTTTTGTTGCTCGCTCGAATGCGTGAAGGGGTCTTAGGAGACCTGCTCGACCTGCTGTACTTCCGGCACGAAGTGGCGGAGCAGGTTCTGGATGCCGTGCTTCAGCGTCGCCGTCGAGGACGGGCAGCCGGCGCAGGCGCCCTTCATGTGCAGGAACACGGTGCCGTTCTCGAAGCCGCGGAAGGTGATGTCGCCGCCATCTTGGGCAACCGCCGGGCGCACCCTGGTGTCGAGCAGTTCCTTGATGGTGATGACCAGTTGCTCATCGGCCTTGTCGTAGAATTCGCCGGTCTGGCTGGTCTCGGCGGCGGGGCCGGCGTTGACCATGACGGGCGCGCCCGACATGAAATGCTCCATGATGGCGCCCAGGATCGCCGGCTTCAGGTGCTGCCAGTCCGGGCCGTCCTTGGTCACGGTGATGAAGTCATAGCCGAAGAAGACGCCGGTCACGCCGGGGATCTCGAACAGCCGGCCGGCCAGCGGCGAGGCGCTGGCTGCACTGTCGGCGTCGCGGAAATCGGCGGTGCCTTCAACAAGGACTTCCTTGCCGGGCAAGAACTTCAGCGTTGCCGGGTTCGGCGTCGATTCGGTCTGGATGAACATGGCCGTCTCCGTGCCCAGTCGGGCAGCTAGTTTGGAATGGTTCTAAATAGGCTCAATCGGCTGGACATTCAAGCGAAACGCGTCGCTCAAAATGGCTGGCTGGCGGAATGTTTTGCTGGCTGGGAATGAATCCCGCGCGGGCTATAAAATCCATCCGAAACCGCTTCACACTTTCCGGCATCACTCTTTATGCGAGGCTGTCGATCTCCTCGTCGGAAAGGTTCTGCGGCACCACTGTGACGGGAATAGGGAAGGCGGCGCCCTTGCCGGCAACAGCCCCGACCAGCGGCCCGGGTCCTTCCTTGCCGGCACCTGCCGCCAACACCAGGATGGCGATGTCCTGATCTTCCTCGATCAGCTTGTGGATCTCTTCGGTAGGCTTGCCTTCGCGCACTACCATCTCGGGCTCGATGCCGAGCTTCTGGCGCACCTTGTTGGCGTAGCCGTCGAGTGCCGCGCGTGCCGTGGCATTGGCCTCCTCGCGCATGATCTTCTCGACGCCCAGCCAGTGCTGAAAGTCGTCAGGTGTGATGATGTAGAGCAGCACCAGCGTGCCGCTGGTGCTCTGCGCCCGCTTGGAGGCGTAGGCGACGGCGCGCTCGCACTCCGGCGTGTCGTCGATGATCGTCAGGAATTTCCTGCGATGGCCGGCTTCGCGACTGAGGCGTTTGGAGACCATGTCTATCTACTCGATGTTTTCGGCCGCAATCTGCCACCGCGACAGACCGGCGGCAAGCCGCCGGCCTTGGGCCAGAATGGTGCGGTGCACTGACGGTAGGATCAGCCCTGCAACAGGCCGATAATGTCGCGTACCGTCTTCATGGTGGTCTCAGCCAGCGCGCCGGCGCGTTCGCCGCCGTCTCTCAGCACCGCGTCGACATAGGCGCGGTCGCCCTCGATACGGCGCATCTCGCCGGCGATCGGCGCCAGTTTTTCCACGGCAAGGTCGGCGAGCGCCGGCTTGAACACGGAAAACTGCTGGCCGCCGAATTCCTTCAGCACGTCCGCCTTCGACATCTCGGCCAGCCCTGCATAGATGCCGACCAGGTTTTCCGCTTCCGGGCGGCTTTCCAGGCCGTCGACTTCGCTTGGCAACGCTTCCGGGTCGGTCTTGGCCTTGCGGATCTTCTTCGAGATGGTGTCGGCATCGTCGGTCAAATTGATGCGGGACAGATCCGACGGGTCCGACTTCGACATCTTCTTGGAGCCGTCGCGCAGGCTCATGATGCGCGCCGCCGGCCCGCCGATCACCGGTTCGGTTATCGGGAAGAACCCGTTTACCGTCTCTTCGCCAACCTGCATCTCGACGCCGACGCCAAGACTGGCGATGCGGCTCGAAAAATCATTATTGAACTTTTGCGCGATGTCGCGGGTCAGCTCCAGATGCTGCTTTTGGTCCTCGCCCACCGGCACATGGGTGGCGCGGTAGAGCAGGATGTCGGCCGCCATCAGCGAGGGATAGGCAAGCAGGCCCAGCGAGGCGTTCTCGCGGTCCTTGCCGGCCTTGTCCTTGAACTGCGTCATCTTGTTCATCCAGCCGATGCGCGCCACGCAGTTGAAGATCCAGGCAAGCTCGGCATGCTGCATCACCCGCGACTGGTTGAAGACGATGTGCTTCTTCGGGTCGATGCCGGAGGCAAGGAAGGCCGCGGTAATCGAGCGGGTCTGGTCGGCGAGGTCGTCATGGACGAGTTGTGCCGTCAGCGAATGCAGGTCGACGACGCAATAGATGCAGTCTGACGTGTCCTGCAGGGCGACGAATTTCTTGATGGCGCCGAGATAGTTGCCGAGATGCAGATTGCCGGTCGGCTGTACCCCGGAAAAGACGAGCTGTTTGAAGGCGGTCATGGGTTCCTCATGGCTTGTGGAGGGCCGTATAAGCGTGATTCCGAAAAGTTGCAGACTTTTCGGAGCCAATCACGCGGCTGGAAACCACGCGCGGCGAAAGTCTTGCGACGGCGCGCTTATGGACGAAGGGGCGGAGAGGATCAAGACCGGTGTTGCTGTTAGCTCGCCCGGACTATTCGTCCAGATCGGCGTTTGGCGCTGGCGCCGCTGCCTTGCCCGAGCCGCGTTTCACATTGCGCCGGATCATGCCGAAATCGGCGCCGCCGGTGGCAAAGGCCGTGACGAAGTAGAGAGCCGCTCCGCCGGCCACGAGCGCCAGCAGCGTCACGGCCTTGATCACCAGTGGCGAGCCGGGGCCGAGCCTGACGGCCAGCCAGTGCTCGGCGAAATAGAGCGCCACCGCCATCACCGCAGCCGACAGCACCAGGCGCGGAATGCGCTTCAGCAGCGGCGCGTCGCGGCCCCAATGGCCGCGTCGGATCAGCACGGCAAGCAGCATCACAGCGTTGACCCAGCCGGCCACGGCCGAGGCCACCGCAATGCCGGGCGCGCCCATTTTCGGGAACAGCGTCAGTGCCGTGATCACGTTCACGCCGACCGAAATGGCGGCGAACATCATCGGCGTGCGCGTATCCTCGCGGGCGAAATAGCCGGGAGTGAAGGCCTTGATCAGCACGAAGGCCGGCAGGCCGAGGCCGAAAATCGCCAGGATCGCGGCCACGGTCGGCGTCGAGCCGTTGGCGGCGAAGGCGCCGCGCTCATAGACCAGCCGCACGATCGGCTCCGCCATTACCCAAAGGGCCGCCGCCGCCGGCAAGGTCATGAACAGCGTGAACTCGACCGAGCGGTTCTGCAGATTGGCCGCCTCGACCAGATTGCCCGATTTCAGCGCCCGCGACAGCTCCGGCAACAGCACGATGGCCACCGCGACGCCGACGACGCCGAGCGGCAGCTGGTAGATGCGGTCGGCGTAAGCAAGCGAGGACACGGCGCTGTCCTGCGCCGACGCGATCGCCGTGCCGATCAGCTGGTTGATCTGGGTGATGCCGCCGGTGATCGCCGCCGGCAGCGCCAGGATCAGCAGGCGCTTGACGTTGGGCGTCATCTTCGGCCGGCGAAAGCCGATGGCGATGCCGGCATTGCGCACAGCCACCCAGACAATGGCGAGCTGTACCAGCCCCGCCGCCAGCACGCCCCAGGACAGGCTGAAACCAACCTCACGGGCATCCATGCCGTGGTACCAGGCGTAGCCGAGCACGCTGATCAGGATGATGTTGAGGAATGCGGGCGCCACGGCAGCCGCGAAATAGCGGCGCAGCGAATTCAGCATGCCGGCCATCATGGCTGCGAGCGACATGCAGATGAGATACGGGAACATGATCGTCGCCAGCAGGACGGTCGTCTCGAATTTGCCCGGCGTGTCGGCAAAGCCCGGCGCCACGAGATAGCGCACGATCAGCGGCATCGCCAATTCCATGACGATGGTCAGCGCCAGAAGTGCGGTGAACAGGACGCCGAACACTTCCTCCGAAAAGCGCTTGGCGCCGTCGGTGCCGTGAGTCTCGATCTCCTTGGCAAACAGCGGCACGAAAGCGGCGTTGAAGGCGCCTTCGGCAAACAGCCGGCGAAACGTGTTGGGAAACTGAAAGGCGGCGTTGAAGGCGTCCGCCACCGGCCCGGTGCCGAGTGCGGCCGCCATCAGCATTTCGCGGCCAAAGCCAAGGGCGCGGCTCATCAGCGTGCCGGACGCAACCGTGGCGAATTTCTTGACGAGGCTCATGCGCGGGGAGATTGCCTGGATGATTGGGACAAAGGGGGTGATTGGGACAAAGTGATGGTCACTCGGCCGCCGCCTTGGCCTTGCCGCCGCGCTCTGGGACAACGCCTTCAAGCGCCGCGATCAGCCTGGCGTGGATGGTGGCGGTGCGTGCCGGGTTGTCGATCTTCTGCCCCGTAAGGTCGGTGACATAGAAAGTGTCGATCACCTTCTCGCCGAAGGTGGTGATGTGAGCCGAGGCGATGTCGAGCGAGAGATCGGACAACGCACTGGTGATTTCCGACAACAGCCCAGGCCGGTCCAGTCCCTCGACCTCGATCACCGAAAACCGGTTCGACAGCGTGTTGCGGATTTCGGCGCGCGGCGGAATCTTGAACACCTTGGCGCCGCGCCGCGGCCGGGTGCGCTTCTCGATCATCTCCGGCAGCCAGCTCTTGCCCGACAGCACGTCCTCGATCAGCCGGCCGACGCGCTCGGCGCGACGGCGCTCATCCTCATCGCGGTCGAATTCCCGTGAGATCAGGATGATGTCCAGCGCGCGGCCGTCGGACGTGGTGAAGATCTGCGCGTCGACGATGTTGCCGCCGGCTCCCGCGCAGGCGCCGGCAATGACCGAAAGCAGGCGCGGATGATCCTGCGCCAGCACGGTTATCTCGGTCACCGCCTCGAATTGGTGGGTCCTGACCACGGTGGCGAGCTTCTTGCCTGCCGCGTCGGCTTCGCGGATGAATTCGGCATGGCGCAACTGATCGGGGAGGTCGACCGTCAGCAGATAGTTCTCATAATGCAGGCCGACATAGCGCTTGCGGGCCTTGTCCGGCCAATCGGCCAGCGCCTCGGCCAGCCGCTCGCGCGCCGCCGCCGTCCGCTTGGCGCGCGACACTTCCGAGAAGCCGCCGGTCAAAAGCAGTTCGGTCTCGTAGTAGAGCGTGCGCAGGAGCTGGCCCTTCCAGCCGTTCCACACGCCCGGCCCGACACCCCTGATGTCGCAGACGGTCAGGATCAACAGCATTTTCAGCCGCTCGACCGATTGCACGATCGAGGCGAAATCCTCGATCGTCTTGCGGTCGTTGAGGTCGCGCGTCTGCGCCGTCATCGACATCACCAGATGGTTCTCGACCAGCCAGGCGACTGTCTCGGTGTCGGCCGCCGACAGCCCCATATGCGGGCAGATGCGGCGCGCGATCCGGGCGCCGGCCTCTGAGTGATCCTCCGGCCGGCCCTTGGCGATGTCGTGCAGCAGCACCGCGACATAGAGTGCCTCGCGGCTCTTCTCTAGCCCCGGCATCAGCGTGTGCGAGAGCGGATGCACCTTTTCGCCGTCGCCGCGCTCGATCTCGGCCAAGACGCCGATGCAGCGGATCAGGTGCTCGTCCACCGTATAGTGGTGGTACATCGAGAACTGCATCATGGCGACTATTCTGCCGAAATCGGGGATCAGCCTGCCGAGCAGGCCGGCCTCGTTCATACGCCGCAAATTAAGCTCGGCATTGCGGTCCGAGGTCAGGATGTCGAGGAACAGCCGGTTGGCCTCCTCGTCGCGCCGCAGCGACTTGTTGACCAGACCGAGCGAGCGGGTGAGCAGCTTCAGCGCATCGGGATGGAACTCCAGCCCGTGCTTGTCGGCGAACCAGAACAGCCTGAGCAGATTGACCGGGTCGCGCTCGAACACGCTGTCGTCGGCGACGTTGATGCGGTGATTGTCGACAATGAAGTCCGACGTGCCTGCCAGCTTGCGCTTGCGGCGCTGGAAGGTGAGGAAGATGCGGTTGAAGCCGGGCACATGCTTGGCCTGCTCTTCCTCGAGCGCGGCGCAGAAGATGCGGGTGAGGTCGCCGACATCCTTGGCGACGAGGAAGTAGTGCTTCATGAAGCGCTCGACCGCCGACAGACCGGGATGGGTGGTGTAGCCGAGACGTTCGGCAATCTCGCGCTGGATATCGAAATGCAGCCGTTCCTCTGGCTTGCCGGTGAGGAAATGCATGTGGCAGCGCACCGCCCAGAGGAAATCCTCGGCCTTGAGGAATTCCCGGTATTCGGCCTCGGTGAACACAGCCTTGTCGACCAGTTCCTCGCCTGTGCGCACGCGATAGAAGTATTTGGCGATCCAGAACAGCGTCTGCAAATCGCGCAGGCCGCCCTTGCCGTCCTTGACGTTGGGCTCGACCAGATAGCGGCTTTCGCCGGCCTTGGCATGGCGATCGTCGCGTTCGGCGAGCTTGGCCTGCACATATTCCGGTCCGGTGGTGCGCACCACTTCATGGTCGAAGCGGGTGAGCAATTCGTCGAAGAGCTTCTGTTCGCCCCACAGGAACCGCGCTTCCAGGATCGTGGTGCGGATGGTGATATCGCTGCGCGACAGCCTGAGACACTCGTCGATGTTGCGGGTGGCGTGGCCAACCTTCAACCCGAGGTCCCACAGCATATAGAGCATATATTCGACGATCTGTTCGCCCCACGGCGTCTGCTTGTAGGGCAGCAGGAACAACAGGTCGATGTCGGAGCCCGGCGCCAGCGTGCCGCGGCCATAGCCGCCGACGGCAACGACCGCCATGCGCTCTGCGGTCGAGGGGCTTTTCACCCGGTAGACGTGGGTCGCGGCGAACTCGTAGAGGGCGCGGATGATCTCGTCCATCAGATGCGACAGCCGGGCGGCGCATGCCGTGCCGCTGCCATCGTCCATCAGCATGCGCTCGGCAACCTTGCGGCCCTCGGTCAGCCGATCCTTCAGCAGCCGGAGCGCGCCGACGCGCGCGCCGGGCTCGGCGCCGCTGGCCGCCGAGATCAGCGCCGTCATGTCGCGGCGCAAAGCCTCGCTGTCGATCAGCGCGTCGAGCTTGAGGGAGATTTTTGCCATGGATTGCCGGTGGGCCTCGCCTTTGCGCGGCGTCTATAGCGCGTTTTCACGGCGCTGTGTATGGGGCGGACGGACGCGTCGGCCGCGATACCAGAAAGGGATGATCATCTCGCGCCGGAGCCGGAAGAGATCGGCGATCTGCCGCGTCAACCGCCTGGCCTCGATCCTTACCTTGGCGGTGATTGGCTTCTGGCGCTGTTTGCCTATCCCGCTTGCCACCCATTCCTCTGTTCGCTCCTGCTTCAGCAGGCTTGGCAATCTCACCGGACTGTCGCCGAGGAATTGTGCCTGCAGGCACAATGCCGGGACGAGTTGGTAAATGACCTTGTCGGACGAGGTCGCAAAACGCGGATTGAAGATGAGGTGATCGACGGGAATGCTGATCTCCTTCGTTGCCGCAAGAAGGTCCTGCGCGGCCTGTCTGGACAGGATGTATCCCGCCGTACCGATATGGAGCCCGTGCAGTCTGCTCGCAGAAAAACCGTGGCCGCAGGCGACTTGCTTGCGTGAAATTACGGTCCGGTTGAAGAACGTTTCCAACTTGACGATGTCCGCATCGGCGGGAATCCAGCCCGCATCGGCAAGCAAAGCACCGGCTTTGTCCGGGAAAACGACATCGTCCTCGAAAATCGCCGCGTAAGCATCCTCACCTGTCGCGATCATCGACCAACACTGTTGGTGGCTGAGCAGGCAGGCAATCTCGGCGTCGGCCAGGCGCAAATGCTTCTTGCCCTGCGGCATTTCGGCCAGATCCGGCCGATCTCGCGCATCGATGGCGGCGACCCGCTCGAAGGCGATGCCGATGCGCGCGAACTCCGCCGTTACATGGGCGAGGCGATCGCGGGACCGATCGAGATTGATAATCAGGCATTTCATTTGGGTGGGATCGATGCAGTGGGACGCGCGTCCATAGCATGGGAACAAAGTTGCGTAAGCGATTTTCCCTCGATGTGCGCGATGACGGCCACGATCGAAAAGTGGAAATCGCCCCTTGACCTTCCAGTTACTGGAAGCACTACCTCCTCACCCAGACAGATATAAGGCACTTTTCGATGGCGCATTCCGAGCATCACCACCACGCGCACGCGGCCGATGGCAACTGCTGTACGGCAAAGGCTGCTGAGCCGGCCGCCGAAGCAGTGGTGCGCGATCCGGTCTGCGGCATGAGCGTCGATCCGGCAGCCGGTAAGCCGACGGCCGAGCATGGCGGCCGTCTCTTTCACTTCTGCAGCGAGGGTTGCCGTACGAAATTCGTCGCCGGGCCCGAAAAATACCTGACCGCCACCGACCCCGTCTGTGGCATGAGTGTCGACCGCGCTACCGCCAGGCATTTTTTCCGCCACGAAGGCCAGGGTTTCTATTTCTGCTCGGCCGGCTGCCGGGCGAAGTTCGAGGCCGAGCCGCAAAACTATCTCGGTGACAGGCCGACGCCGTCGCCAGTGCGGAAAGGCACGCAATACACCTGCCCGATGCATCCCGAAGTGATAAGAGACAAGCCCGGCTCCTGCCCGATCTGCGGCATGGCGCTTGAGCCGATGGGCGTTCCCACTGGCGATGAGGGCCCGAACCCCGAACTGGTAGACTTCACCAGACGGTTCTGGGTCAGCGCGGTGCTGTCCCTGCCGCTGCTGATCGTTGCCATGGCGCCGATGCTCGGCCTGACGTTCCAGGCGTTTGTCGACGGGCGAACGATGGTCTGGCTGGAATTGGCGCTGGCCAGCCCCGTCGTGCTGTGGGCGGCCTTCCCGTTCTTCCACCGAGGCTGGGAGTCGCTGGTCAACCGCAGCCCCAATATGTGGACGCTGATTTCGCTCGGTGTCGGCGCTGCCTATCTCTACAGCGTGGCGGCCACTCTGTTCCCGGACATTTTTCCACACCAGTTCCGCGGTCATGGCGGCACAGTGCCGGTCTATTTCGAGGCAGCCGCCGTCATCGTCGCGCTGGTATTCCTCGGTCAGGTGCTCGAATTGCGGGCGCGCGAAAAGACCGGCTCGGCCATCCGTGCGCTGCTCGACCTGGCGCCGAAGACGGCACGGCTGATCGGGGAGGACGGCTCCGACACCGACGTGCCGCTCGTTGCGGTCAAGGCCGGCGACCACCTACGCCTCCGTCCGGGCGACGCCGTGCCGGTCGACGGCACTGTAACGGAAGGCCGTTCCTCCATCGACGAATCGATGATCTCGGGCGAGCCGCTGCCGGTCGAAAAAACGAAAGGCGATGCCTTGACCGGCGGCACGCTCAACAAGAACGGTTCGCTGATCATGCGCGCCGAAAAGGTAGGCTCCGAAACGACGCTTTCGCGCATCGTCGAGCTGGTCGCAAAGGCGCAGCGTTCGCGCGCGCCGATTCAAGGTTTAGCCGATCGCGTCTCCTTCTACTTCGTGCCGGCCGTCGTGCTGGTCGCGCTCATGGCCTTTGCCGCCTGGGCGATCTTCGGTCCCGAACCCAGCTTGATCTTTGCCATCGTCTCGGCGGTCTCGGTGCTGATCATCGCCTGCCCCTGCGCGCTCGGCCTGGCGACGCCGATGTCGATCATGACTGCTACCGGGCGCGGGGCGCACGCGGGCGTGCTGATCAAGGACGCGGCCGCGCTCGAGCGCTTCGCTTCGGTCGACACGTTGATCGTCGACAAGACCGGCACCTTGACCGAAGGCAAGCCTCGCTTGACCGATGTCGTCGCTGCCGAAGGCCTGTCTGAGAATGAATTGCTGGCGCTCGCCGCCGGCCTGGAAAAAGGCTCGGAGCATCCGCTGGCCGAGGCCATTGTCGGCGGCGCCGGCGAACGCGGCCTGACGCTCGTTGAGGCCGGCGGCTTCGACGCCGTCACCGGCAAGGGCGTATCCGGCACGGTGTCTGGCAGGAAGGTTTCGCTCGGCAACGCCGCCATGATGGCCGATGTCGGCATCGACACCGCTTCCCTGTCGGCCAGGGCCGAGGCGCTGCAGGCAGAAGGCAAGACGGCGATGTTCGTTGCGGTGGACAAAAAACTGGCCGGCATTGTCGCGGTCGCCGATCCGGTCAAGGCAACGACAGCCGAGGCGATCAGGGCGCTGCACGACAGAGGCTTGCGGATCATCATGGCGACCGGCGACAATGAATGCACGGCGCGCGCCATCGCCAAAAGCCTTGGCATTGACGAGGTGCGCGCCGGCCTGCTGCCGGAACAAAAGGCAGCCCTTGTCGAGGAGTTGCGTGCGAAAGGTGCGGGCGTCGCCATGGCCGGCGACGGCGTCAACGATGCGCCGGCCCTGGCCAGCGCCGATGTCGGCATCGCCATGGGCACCGGCGCCGATGTCGCTGTCGAGAGCGCCGGCATTACGCTGGTCAAGGGCGATCTCAACGGCATCGTCAGGGCCCGAACGCTCGCCCAGGGGACGATCCGCAACATCCGCCAGAATCTGTTTTTCGCCTTCCTCTACAATGTGCTTGGCGTGCCGGTTGCCGCCGGCGTGCTCTATCCGCTGACCGGCACGCTTTTGTCGCCGATGCTGGCGGCGGCGGCCATGAGCCTGTCTTCGGTTTCGGTCATCGCCAACGCATTGCGGCTGCGGACGTTGAAACTCTGAGCAAAGCCCCCAGATACGAATATCAATCAACAGGAGATCATGGATGACCTTGGCTAAGAAGATCGTGCTTTTGATGATGGCGGCGGGAATGCTGCTTGCCGTTTTCCTCGAAAGCGTCCCGGCGCAATCCGAAGAGATGAAACACGACATGGGCGCGATGGGCGCGCAAGGTCCTTCGACCGACGGCTACAAGGCGGCGATGGACAAGATGCACACCGACATGATGATCGAATATTCCGGCAATGCCGATGTCGATTTCGTGCGCGGCATGATCCCGCATCATCGGGGCGCGATCGACATGGCCAAGGTGGAACTCGCCAATGGCAAGGATCCCGAAATCCGCAAGCTGGCCGAAGATGTCATCGCCGCGCAGGAAGCCGAGATCGCCAAGATGCAGGCCTGGCTCGCCGCCCATCCGGCGAAGTAAGGCAGCAACGGCCATGCCGGAGAGATTCATTCTGGATTTCTCTCCGTGCTTGTGATGCCATTCGCATCGATTACACGGCGCCAGGAGCCCACATGCCATCGACGATAAGAGCCACCACACTGCCTTCGGGCGAGGCCGTCCAGGTGCTGGGACAGGGCACATGGAAGATGGGCGAGGATTCCCGCCGCCGCGCCGGCGAGGTCAATGCCCTGAAGCTCGGGCTGGACCTCGGCATCACGTTGATCGACACCGCTGAAATGTATGCCAGCGGCGGCGCCGAGGAGGTGGTAGCGGAAGCCATTGCCGGGCGCCGCGACGAACTCTTTCTTGTCTCCAAGGTATTGCCGTCCAATGCCTCGCGCGCCGGCGTGGCGCGGGCCTGCGAAAACAGCTTGAAGCGCCTGCGCACCGACCGCATCGATCTCTATCTCCTGCACTGGCCGGGCAGTGTGCCTCTATCTGAAACCGTCGAGGCTTTCGAGGCGCTGAAGGAGGCCGGCAAGATACGCCACTGGGGTGTCAGCAATTTCGACACCGACGAAATGGAGGAGCTGACCGGCCTGTCGTCTGGCAATCATGTCCAGACCAACCAGGTGCTCTACAATCTGTCGCGGCGCGGCCCCGAATTCGATCTCGCACCGTGGAGCCGGCAGCGCGGCATCCCGCTGATGGCCTATTCGCCGGTCGAGCAGGGCGCGCTGGCGCGCAATTCCAGGCTGGAAACCATCGCCGCCCGCCACAACGCCACGGCAGCACAGATCGCGCTTGCCTGGGTGATGGCGCAGCCCGGTGTCATCGCCATCCCGAAGGCGAGCAGCCAGGAGCATGTCCGCCAGAATGTTGCCGCGCTCGACATCGAGCTGACGGCCGAAGACCTCGCCGAACTCGACCGCGCCTTTCCACCGCCGACGCGCAAGCGCGGGCTGGAGATGATCTAGATTGGAACGGGTTTCGACCGGGTATCATCATACGGCGTATAGAGTCGGAGCCATGACGGTCACGTCGCTGCGCGACGGTTACGTCGACATGCCAATCAGGCGGCTGCGCCAGCCCGGAGACCGGACATTCGGTGACAACCTGCCCTCGCATGTACCGCTCGTCGACGGTGCGCTCAGGCTGTCGGTCAACGCCTTCGCCATCGATGACGGCGACGACATCACGCTGATCGACACAGGGGCTTCGAACGCCTGGCACCCGACAATGGGGCACCTGCCCGAGGCGCTGCGCGAGGCGAAGATCGCCACCGACCGGATTCGGACTGTTGCTTTCACCCACACCCATCTCGACCATATACACGGGCTCATCCTTGCCGATGGTGACGACGGCTTCCCGCAGCTCTCTCGCCTGCTTGTCCCGCGCGCTGAGCTCGGCATGTTTCGCGACGTGGCGAGGCTGGAACGCTTCCACGATCGCGCCCAGCCTCTCGATGCTGGACAGCGCGTCAGCGCTGACATCGATACGATCGGCTCCGCTGGCCATGAAGCCGGCCACACTTGCTTTCGCGTTGTGAGCGCAGGCGAAACACTGTTGATCTGGGGCGACATCGTACATGTGCCGTCGCTTCAATTCGATCGACCCGAGATCACGTGGGAATTCGACGCAGACCAGCAGCAGGCGAGGGCAAGCCGGTTGCAAATGCTGGCGCTTGCGGCCAACAACGACTGCTACGTTGCCGGCGCGCATCTTGATTCGCCCGGCGTCGGCCGGGTTTTTCGAACCGAGACGGCTTTCCGCTTCGAGCCCTTGTAGCACTCTAGCCGAGCGCCGCCCGCGCCCGTCGCAACGCGCGGGAAAACACTGCCGTGTCGTCGAAGGCGCGTGCCAGCGTGAGCGCGCCCTGGATGGCGCCGACCGCTTCTTCGGCGAGTTCGTCCGCCCTGTCAGCGCTGTGCCCGCTTCGGGTCAGCGCTTCGGCAAGATGCGCCACCCAGCGGCCGAAGTAGCTTCTGATCGCGATGGCGAAGAGGTCGCGGGATTCGTCCAGCGCGAAGGCGCCGATCAGGCACACCTGGCGGCCCGACCGGAAATAGCTCTCGGTCGCTTCGAACATCCGGTCGATGCCCGTACGAGGGTCGGCCCTGTCCTGCAACGGCACGAAGACATTCTCCTCGAACCAGCCATCTATATGGGCAATGACAGCCGCCGCCATCTCTTCCTTGCCGCCGGGGAAGAAGTGGTAAAGGCTGCCTTTGCCTAGGCCGGTCGCCGCACCGATCCGCGCCAGGCTCGCCCCTTCATAGCCGTGTTCGCGGAAAACCTCGCCGATGATGGAGAGCAAATCGGCGCGATCGGGCGCGATCCTGCGCATGCGCTAGTTTTTCCGCTTGAGCATGATCTTTGCCGAAAACCGCGACACAGCTCTAGGGATCATATTCTAAAGTCCGAGTTCGGACAGGCCGGGATGGTCGTCCGGCCGGCGGCCGAGCGGCCAGTGATATTTGCGCTCACCCTCGGCGATCGGCAGGTCGTTGATGCTGGCGACGCGCCTACGCATCAGTCCATCCGCGTCGAATTCCCAATTCTCGTTGCCGTAGGAGCGGAACCAGTGGCCGCTGTCGTCGCGCCATTCATAGGCAAAGCGCACCGCGATGCGGTTGTCGTTCCAGGTCCAGACCTCCTTGATCAGCCGGTAGTCCAGCTCGCGCGCCCATTTGCGCGTGAGGAAGGAGACGATCTCATTTCTGCCCGAGACGAACTCGGCGCGGTTGCGCCAGGTGCTGTCTTGCGTATAGGCGAGCGAAACCCGTTCGGGATCGCGGCTGTTCCAGGCGTCTTCGGCCATGCGCGCCTTCTGCGCGGCGGTCTCGGCGGTGAAGGGCGGCAGCGGCGGACGGCTCATGTCATTCTCCCATCGGCAAAGGCGATGGCGAGCATTGTACCAATCGGTACAATTGGTCAAGGCCGAAATCGGGCTAGGTTTTCCCCGCCAGCCCCTTCAGCCGGTAGAGCGCTTCCAGCGCCTCGCGCGGCGTCATCTCGTCTGGATTGATCTCACCCAGCGCTGCGCCCAATGCGTCGCTCTTCGCAGGCTTTGCCGCTTCCCGCTTCATTGCCACCGAAAACAGCGGCAGATCGTCGACCAGTCGGTTGGCCTTGCCGGAGACATCGCCTTCCTCGAGCTGATGCAGCACCTCTTTGGCGCGGCCGACCACCGCTTCCGGCAGACCGGCAAGTCGAGCGACCTGAACGCCATAGGAGCGATCGGCGGCACCCTTGCCGACCTCGTGCAGGAAGACGACGTCGCCTTCCCATTCCTTGACCCGCATGGTGACGTTGGAAAGGCGCGGCAGTTTGCCGGACAGCGCCGTCATCTCGTGGAAATGGGTGGCAAAGATCGCCCGGCAGCGGTTCTTCTCGTGCAGGTACTCGACCGCCGCCCAGGCGATCGACAGGCCATCGAAAGTGGCGGTGCCGCGGCCGATTTCGTCGAGGATCACCAGCGCCCGCTCACCGGCCTGGTTGAGGATCGCCGCCGTCTCGACCATCTCGACCATAAAGGTGGAGCGGCCACGCGCCAGATCGTCCGAGGCGCCGACGCGCGAGAACAACCGGTCGACGACGCCGATATGGGCCGATGTCGCCGGCACGAAGGAACCGGTTTGGGCGAGGATGGCGATCAGTGCGTTTTGCCGCAGGAAGGTCGACTTACCGCCCATATTCGGACCGGTGAGCAGCCAGATCGCGCCGGCCTTGGCCCCGTCTTGCGGCGACAGATCGCAATCATTGGCGACGAACGGCCCTTCGCCCGAACGCCGCAGCGCCTGTTCCACCACAGGATGGCGCCCGCCCGAAATGTCGAAGGCAAGGCTGGAATCGACCAGCGGCCGGCACCAGGCTTCGCTCTCCGACAACAGCGCGAGCGCCGCCGACACGTCGAGCACGGCGAGCGCATCGGCGCCGGCGCGGATCTTCTGCGCCTCGCCGACCGCCTCAGCCGTCAGCGTATCGAAAGCGGCAAGCTCGATGCTCAGCGCCCGGTCGGCGGCATTGGCGATCTTGGTCTCGAGTTCGGCAAGTTCGGTCGTGGTGAAACGCATGGCATTGGCCATGGTCTGGCGGTGGATGAAGCGCGCCTTGGCGCCGTCGCTTCCGGTCATGATTGAATGGTGGTTGGCCGTCACCTCGATGTAATAGCCCAGCACATTGTTGTGCCGGATTTTCAGCGAGCGGATGCCGGTCTCCTCGATCAGCGAGCGCTCCAGTCCGGCGATCACCTTGCGCGATTCGTCGCGCAGCGCCCGCATTTCGTCGAGTTCGGCATGGTAGCCGCCGCGCACGAAGCCGCCGTCGCGCCTCAGCAGCGGCAGTTCCTCGCCAAGAGCCTGGGTCAGATGCTCGGCCAGCGCGCGCGGCAGCGCCTTTATCGCGGCAAGTGCCGCGGTCAGCTCAGCGGGCAGGACGGTCGTTCCGAACAGTTCGGCAATGGTGGCCGCCGCTTCGAAGCCGGCACGCAGCGCGCCGAGGTCGCGCGGGCCGCCGCGGTTGAGCGCCAACCGCGACAGCGCTCGCGGCATGTCGGCGACGCTCTTCAGGCTTGACCGCACCGCCTGGCAGAGCCGCGTCTCGGCGCGGAAGAACGATACCGAATCAAGCCGGGCGGCAATCGCCGCCGGATCGGTCAGCGGCGCCATCAGCCGGTCGGCGAGCAGCCTGGCGCCGCCGCCGGTGACCGTGCGGTCTATAGCCTTGAACAGCGAGCCGTCGCGGCTGCCCGACAGCGTGCGCAACAGTTCCAGATTGCCGCGTGTCGCAGGATCGATGAACAGCGTCGAGCCCTGCTCCTCGCGTTCGGGACGCGACAAAGGCGGCCGCTCGGCCTTCTGCGTCTTTTCGACGTAGGCGATGGCGCCCGAGATCGCCGACAATTCGGCGCGCGAGAAGGCACCGAAACTGTCAGGCGTCGCCACTTCGAAGAAGCGCGCGATCCGCCCCGCTGCCGAAGCCGAATCGAAAAGCGACGGCGGCTGCGGGCTGGCGACGCGGCCGATGACGTCGAACACCGGCTTCAGCTCGGGATCGTAAAACACCGGCTCGGCGACGATCAGCTCGCGCGGGTCGACGCGGAAGACATCGGCCAGCAGGCGGTCGGCCGTGGTTTCGGCGACGCGGAAGACGCCGGTCGAGATCTCGATCCAGGCCATGGCGAAGGCGTCACCGCTGTTGCCGCCCTTCACCCGCCCTAGCGCCATCAGGAAGCTCGATTCCGACGGCGCCAGCAATTTATCCTCGGTGATGGTGCCGGGCGTCACCAGCCGCACGACGTCGCGGCGCACCACCGATTTGCCGCCGCGCTTCCTGGCTTCCGCCGGGTCCTCGATCTGCTCGCAGACGGCAACGCGAAAACCTTGGCCGATCAGCTTTTGCAGATATTCGTCGGCCGCATGCACCGGCACGCCGCACATCGGAATGTCGTTACCCTGGTGCTTGCCGCGCTTGGTCAGGACGATGCCCAGCGCCTTGCTCGCCTTTTCGGCGTCGTCGAAGAACAGCTCGTAGAAATCGCCCATGCGGTAGAACAGCAGAGAATCCGGGTTCGCCGCCTTGATCTCGATATATTGCTCCATCATCGGCGTGACGCTGCCGACGGGCGCAGGCGGTGTCACCTCGGGGGCGTCGGTTTCTGCTGAAGTGTGCATGTTCATGCCCGCACGCTAGCAGATGTGGGTGCGGGGTTTAATGCCGGCGGCCCGAAAAGCAGGGGACGACCGGCCTCGACGGCGGCTTGTGCTCCCTCTACGCCGGGTGAAGCCGTTGGTTGCTTCGGGCGCCAACCAGACCCTATGATCGCCATGGCGGGGATAAGCGGCATGGATCAGGACAAACAGGAGGCGTTCGAAGAGCTGGTCGGTCCGGCTGGATCGGCGCTTGAGCGCCTGCTGCTGTTGGCGGCGCGGCGCGTCCACCGCACCAAAAGCAAGCTTAGGGGGACAGTGCGCAAGCGCGTCCCCTTCCTCCTGCCGACACGGGGACCGCTGTCCGATCTCGATAGCGGCATCGAGATGTCGCTGCATGTGCTCAGCCGCGACCCGCTGGTGCTCTATGTCCCGATTGGCGGAGCCCGTCCGCTCTATCCGCTGGCGGCCCTTGGCCGGCGCCTGGCGGGACGGCGCGTCACCTTCCTGACGATGCAGACCTGGACCATGGAGCGGCCGGCTGTCATCGCCCGGATGGGCCGCGATCTCGCCTGGTATGCCGGCCGGTTTCCGCTGCACGAAATCATCTTCCTGTGCAACACCGAGGAAGAGCGCCGTCTCGTCGCGGCTGCGGGCGGCAATGCCATCTTCTCCAACCACAATCTGATGGTGTCGGAGGATATATTCCGGCCGCTGCCGGACGTGCCGGTCGAATTCGACGCGGTCTACAATGGCCGCATCTCGCCGATCAAACGCCATCACCTGGCCTTCGACATAGAGCGGCTGGCCCACATCACCTATTCGATCGGCGAATTGCCGCCGGTTGCCGCCCGCGCCTTTGTTCGGCGACTGCAGGCGCGTTCGCCGCTCCACCAGATCGCCAATCCGCTCGTCGACGGCTGGCCGGGCAAGCTGACGGCGCAACAGGTCAACCGCGTCTACAACCAGGCCGCCGTCGGGCTGTGCCTGTCGGCCGTGGAAGGAGCGATGTACTCCTCGATGGAATATCTGATGGCCGGCCTGCCGATCGTCAGTACGCCGAGCCTTGGCGGTCGCGACGTCTATTTCGATCCGGATTATTGCATCGTCGCCGATCCGGAACCGGCTGCCATTCGCCGCGCCGTCGAGACGCTGCGAGATCGTGCCATACCGCGTCAGCACATCCGCCGCCGCACGCTGGAGAAGGTTCACGCCCAGCGCATCGAACTCATGGCGTTCCTGACTGCATTGCTGCGGCGCAAGGGAAGCCGTGCGCCACCCATCGAGACGTGGCCTTTCCCCGGCACAGACGGCATGATGCGACGGGGAACGGTGCGCGAAATCGCTGCCTTCGTCAGCGAGCCAGAGCCGACGTGACGCCGTTCGACTTCGGGAGATTTCGCTGCGGGCGTGAAGATTGCTTGGCGGTTTACAGCGGTGGCGTGTAGCCTTGATTCAGAAGTTTCAAAAACACACACCCGTCTCAAGGGTGCGGCACCGGCGAGGAAATCAAAAGCATCATGGCCAAGAAAACCGAAAACAGCGGCCCCTCCGTCAGCGCCGAGGAGGCGCTGGAATTCCACGCCATGGGCCGCCCCGGCAAGCTGGAGATCGTCGCCACCAAGCCGATGGCGACGCAGCGCGATCTGAGCCTCGCCTATTCGCCGGGTGTCGCGGTTCCTGTGCTGGCCATCGCCGAAGACCCCAGCCGCGCCTTCGACTACACGACGCGCGGCAACATGGTCGCCGTCATCTCCAACGGCACCGCCATTCTCGGCCTCGGCAATCTCGGCGCGTTGGCCTCCAAGCCGGTGATGGAAGGCAAGGCGGTGCTGTTCAAGCGCTTCGCCGATGTCGATTCCATCGATCTCGAGGTCGACACCGAGGATGCCGACGAATTCATCAATTGCGTGCGCTTTCTCGGCCCGTCCTTCGGCGGCATCAACCTGGAAGACATCAAGGCGCCGGAATGCTTCATCATCGAGCAGCGCCTGCGTGAATTGATGGACATCCCGGTCTTCCATGACGACCAGCACGGCACCGCCATCATCTCGGCCGCCGGGCTGATCAACGCGCTGGAGATCACCGGCCGCGACATGAAGACCACGAAAATGGTCTGCAACGGCGCCGGCGCCGCCGGCATCGCCTGCATCGAACTGATGAAGGCGATGGGCTTTGCCCCCGAGAACATAATCCTGTGCGACACCAAGGGCGTCGTCTACCAGGGCCGCACCGAAGGCATGAACCAGTGGAAGTCGGCGCATGCGGTCAAGACCGACACGCGCAGCCTGGCCGAGGCGCTGGACGGCGCCGACGTCTTCCTCGGCCTGTCGGCCAAGGGCGCATTGACCACCAAGATGGTGCAGTCGATGGCCAAGAACCCGATCATCTTCGCCATGGCCAATCCCGACCCGGAGATCACGCCGGAGGAAGTGGCCGAAATCCGCACCGACGCCATCATGGCCACCGGGCGTTCCGACTACCCCAACCAGGTCAACAATGTGCTGGGCTTCCCCTACATCTTCCGCGGTGCGCTGGATGTCAGGGCCACCACCATCAATGACGACATGAAGATCGCCGCAGCGAGAGCGCTGGCCGACCTGGCGCGCAAGGACGTGCCCGACGATGTCGCCGCCGCCTATCAGGGCAACCGGCCGAAATTCGGCCCGAACTACATCATCCCGGTGCCGTTCGATCCGCGCCTGATCTCGGCCATCCCGCTCGCTGTGGCCAAGGCGGCGATGGAGTCAGGCGTCGCCCGCAAGCCGATCCTCGACCTCGACCGCTACGCGCAGGAACTGTCGGCCCGCCGCGACCCGATCGCCTCGACCTTGCAGCGCATCTACGACCGCGTCCGCCGCCAGCCCAAGCGCATCGTCTTTGCCGAGGGCGAGGAAGAACAGGTGATGCGCGCCGCCGTCTCCTATGTGAACCAGAAGCTCGGCACCGCGATCCTGCTCGGCCGCGACGATGTCATCAAGGAAAACGCCAGGCACGCCGGCATCGACCTCAACAAGCAAGGCATCGAGATCATCAATGCCAGGCTGTCGCGCCGCAACGGCATCTATACCGATTATCTCTACGAGCGCATGCAGCGCAAAGGCTTCCTGTTCCGCGACTGCCAGCGGCTGATCAACAACGACCGCAACCATTTCGCCGCCTGCATGGTGGCGCTGGGCGATGCCGACGGCATCGTCACCGGCGTCACCCGCAACTATTCCACGGCGCTTGACGATATCCGCCGCGTCATCGACGCCAAGCCCGGACACCGCGTCATCGGCGTCTCCATCGTGCTCGCGCGGGGCAAAACAGTCCTCGTCGCCGATACCGCCGTGCACGACATGCCCAATGCCGAGCAGATCGCCGACATCGCCGAAGAGGCGGCGGGATTTGCCCGCCGCATGGGCTACGAGCCGAGGCTCGCCATGCTTGCCTATTCGACCTTCGGCCACCCGCAGGGCGAACGCTCCGAGCGGGTGCAGGAAGCGGTGCGTATCCTGGACAAGCGCCGCGTCGATTTCGAATATGACGGCGAGATGGCCGCCGACGTTGCGTTGAACGCCCGCGCCATGGCGCAGTATCCGTTCATCCGGCTGACCGGCCCGGCCAACGTGCTGATCATGCCGGCGTTCCACTCGGCCTCGATCTCGACCAAGATGCTGCAGGAACTCGGCGGCTCCACCGTCATCGGCCCGCTGCTGGTCGGCCTCAACAAGCCGGTCCAGATCGTCTCGCTGAACGCCAAGGACTCAGACATCGTCAACATGGCTGCGATCGCGGCCTATAGCGCGGGAGCCTGATTGGCGGCAAAATCGCCAACCCATAAGAGATTGATAATATTCGGCTGCTATAGGGAACGTTCTCGCCCCCTATGGCCTTATGGCATTGGCGGCGCGCTCAGACCGCCAAAACGGGGGTGCGGCCATGAAGCATGACACGGCATCTGTGGTCGGCCAGGGGGTCTATCACGACGAGCGCCTGGATGCGCTGCTGAGCATCACCGGCCGCATGGACGGTTATCTCTACCGTTGCCGCAACGATGCGTCCTACACCATGCTCTACATCAGCGACGGCATTTTCACCGTCAGCGGTTATCGGCCGAGCGACTTCATTCAAAATGCCGTGCGCGACTATGTCTCGGCCATCCACCCGGATGATCTCGCTGCCGTCTATGCCGCCGTCGATACCGCGCTCGAGGCGCGCTGCAACTGGAACGTCGACTACCGCATCGTGCCGCAGGTCGGCCAGCCGCTCTGGGTCCGCGAGATCGGCGGCGGCGTCTGGGACGAGGCCGGCGAACTGGAATTCCTGGAAGGTTTCGTCGTCGACATCAGCGACCGCAAGGTCGTCGAGGATCTCAACGCCGAGCTGCTGCTCGAACTCAAGGCCGCCAATGAGGAACTCTCCGTACAAAAGCGCGAGATCGAGCTGGCCAAGCAGCACAGCGACCACTCGGCCAACCACGATGCATTGACCGGCCTGCCCAACCGGCGCGCCTTTCACAACGAGCTGAGGTCGGTGATCGACCGCTGCGACAGCACCGGCCAGGCGGCCGGCCTGCTGTTCATCGACCTCGATAGGTTCAAGAAGGTCAACGACACGCTCGGCCACGAGGCCGGCGACGCGCTGCTGCATGAGGTGGCGGGTCAGCTTCGCACCGTCCTGCGCAGCGCTGATTTCGTGGCGCGGCTCGGTGGAGACGAGTTCGCATTCCTGTTTTCAGGAGAGGCTAGCCGGGCCCGACAGAAGGCCGTGGGCGTCGCCGAACGTATCCTGGAAAAGCTGCGGATCAAGGTGCCGACGCCGAATGGTGCCATCCATGTTGGTTGCACCGTTGGCGTCGCCATCTACCCGGCGGAAGCGTCCGATTCGGAGGCGCTGATAACGCTCGCCGACCGACTGATGTACATCGGCAAAAAGAGCGGCCGCAACCGGCTGGTCACCGCCGGGGCTTTGGAACCCGGGCCTACGTCCGACGACCTTCGCCGCACCGCCTGAGCGGAGCGCCGGACAGCCTGATCCGGCGGGAACCCCTCATCTGGCTCGGCGCTGCGCGCCGAAAGACGGCCCTACAGCAACCCCGCCAATTGGGCCGCGCTGCGCAGGTTTTGCCGCGGCCGTGGCCCGAGCTGCTGGATCACCAGCCCGGCGGCCAGCGAGCCGAGATCGCCGCAATCCTTCAGGCTGCGCCCCGAGGTGTAGCCGTAGAGGAAACCGGCGGCATAGAGGTCGCCGGCGCCGGTGGTGTCGACCAGTTCGCGGATCGTCGTCGCCTGAATGGTGACGGTCTCGTCGCCGCGCACGATCACCGAGCCTTTTTCGGAGCGGGTGACGGCGGCAATCTTGCAGTCTTTGCGGATAGCCGCCAGCGCCTCGTCGAAGGATTTTGTCTGGTAGAGCGACTTGATCTCGTGGCTGTTGGCAAAGACGATGTCGACAGTGCCCGAGCGCATCAGCTCGAGGAACTCGTCCCGGTAGCGGTCGACGCAGAACGAATCCGACAACGTCATCGACACTTCGCGCCCGGCCTCGTGTGCGAGCTTCGCCGTCTGCCGGATCGCCTCCTTGGCGCGCGGCGGATCCCACAGATAGCCCTCGAAATAGGTAACCTTGGCGCCGGATGCCTTGTCGGCCTCGACGTCTTCCGGGCCGAGTTCGACGCAGGCGCCGAGATAGGTGTTCATCGAACGCTCGCCATCGGGGGTGACGAATATCATCGAGCGCGCCGTCGGCGGCTGTCCCTCAAGCGGCCTGGTGTCGAAGGCAACGCCCTGGGCATGGATGTCATGGGCGTAGATTTCGCCGAGCGGATCGTTCGACACCTTGCCGAAGAAGGCGGCGCGGCCGCCGAAGCTGGCGACGCCCGCCGCCGTGTTGCCGGCGCTGCCGCCCGAGGCCTCGATCGCCGGCCCCATGCGGCTGTAGAGCAGCTCGGCGCGCTTGGTGTCGATGAGGTTCATCGCACCCTTGATGATGCCGTTGGTCTCGAGAAAAGCGTCGTCGCACTGGGCGATGATGTCGACAATGGCATTGCCGATGCAAAGCACGTCAAAATCCGGCATCAATGTCTCCGCCTCGGAACCTGCCGGCTTTCTGCCGCGCCCGGGCGGGTCTACAGCATCACCCCGAAAAATGGCAACCGATTTCCATCCTTTGCCGGCCCAAGCCGGCGCGCGCGCCTGGGACGAGGCTCCATCACAGTTCGACCGTGGCCGAAGCATCTGACCGCCGGGTCGCCTACAAGCTTGGCCTCAAATCAAGCGCTGGAAGCACCCGCATGCAAGCAAAGACCGACATGACCACCGAACTGGCGCTGCTTGGCGTGCTGGCCGCCCTGTGGGGCGCGTCCTATACCTTCATCAAGATCGGTGTCGAGACGATCCCGCCGATATCCTTCATCGCTGCCCGCACCTTGATTGCCGGCGCCATCCTGCTCGCGCTGATCCGCTGGCGCGGCCTCGCCATGCCCAAGGACAGCGCGACCTTGTGGCGGTTCATGGTCCAGGCCTGCCTCAACAGCGTCGTGCCGTTCACGCTGATCGCCGCCGCCGAGCGCTCCATCGACGCCGGTCTGGCCACCATTCTCAACGCGACCTCGCCGATCTTCACCTTCCTGCTGACCGCGCTCATCACGCGCCACGAAACCGTAACCGCACGCAAGCTGTTCGGTGTCGGTGCAGGCATCGCCGGTATTTGCCTGATCGTCGGCACCCAGGCGCTTGGCGGGCTCGGCCATCAATTGTGGGCGCAGCTTGCCGTCATTGCCGCCACGGTCTGCTATGCCGGCGCCGCCATTTTCGGCCGCGGCTTTAGGGGACTCGACCCGATGCTGCCGGCCGCCGGCTCGATGCTGTGCGGCGCGGTCATCCTCGTCCCCTTGAGCCTGGCCTTCGACCGCCCGTGGACCCTGTCGCCTTCAATGGCGTCGATACTGGCCTTGTTGGCATTGTCGGTGTTCTCCACGGCGCTGGCCTTCTGCATCTTTTTCCGCCTCATCCACACGCTTGGTTCGGTCGGCACGACGTCGCAGGCCTATCTGCGCGTGCCGATCGGCGTCGGCATCGGCGTCGTGTTCCTCGGCGAGAGCCTTGGGCCGACAGCTTTCTGGGGCATGGGCTGCGTCGTCGCCGGCGTTGCGGCAATGACCATCCCAGCCCGCTCCCGGGCGCTGGCGCGCTAGATCGTGATGAGATTTGGTTGAAATCTCATCATGATCTAACCCTTTGTTGGAGCATGATCTTTTCCAAAAACCGGTACCCACTTTTTGGGATCATGCTCTAGTTCCCGTCCGGAATTGCGCCCGCTCCAGCAGGCTTGCGGCTGACAGGGTCTCAGCCTATGTCGGAGATATCCGTTCGTTCCTGGGGGTGAAACGCCGTGATCTTCAACGCTGCCCGCGCCGCCTTCAGCCGGCTGTTTTCTCCCGAATTCCGCGCGGTTTTCCTGAAGACGCTGGGCTTGACCGTGCTGGCGCTGGTCGCGTTGTGGTTCGTCTTGACCGGGCTTGTCGATTGGCTGGCGCTGCCATGGGTTCACTCCTTGCTGCCCGGCCTGCCGTCCTGGGCCGGATGGCTGAGCGGCATCATCGCTGCCATCGCGCTTGCCTTCGGGATGGCGCTGCTGATCGCGCCGGTGACGGCAATCGTGGCCGGCCTGTTTCTCGACGACATCGCCGAAGTGGTCGAGCGCACCGACTATCCGGCCGATCCCGTCGGACGCGCCATGCCGGCGCTGCGCTCGCTCGTGTTGTCGGTGAAATTCTTCGGCGTCGTCATCCTGGGCAACATCGTCGCCTTGCTCCTTCTGTTGGTTCCAGGCGTCAACATCGCCGCCTTCTTCATCGTCAACGGCTATCTGCTCGGACGTGAATTCTTCGAATTCGCCGCCATGCGCTTCCGCCCGGAAGATGAGGCGAGGGCGTTGCGCCGGAAATATGCCGGCACCGTCTTTCTGGCCGGGCTGCTCATCGCTGCCTTCCTCGCCGTGCCCCTGCTCAACCTGCTGACGCCGCTCTTTGCCGCCGCCATGATGGTGCATCTGCACAAGGCGGTCGGCGCGCGGGAGAGCGCCGGGCGATAGGCCTATCAACGCAGAAGAAAACCGCGTCCCAATTCGTCATCCGGCTCGACGGTGAATTCCGCCCGGCCCGAATAGTAGGCGCGGCCGCCGACGCGGGCGATGATCGCATCATGCGGGCCGGCCATGGTCGTGCGCGCCACCGCTCCGGAAAAGCGCGAGCCGGCGATGCTTTCGAAGGACCGCTCCTGACCAGGGTTGATCTCACCCTTGGCATGCATTGCCGCCAGCCGCGCGGTGACGCCGGAGCCGGTCGGCGAGCGGTCGACCTCGGCATCGGCAAAGACGCAGATGTTTTTTGTTGCCTCGCTGGAGAATGCATCGTGTCCATCGGTGAGGATGGTGCCGTAGAGGAAAGCGAGATCGGCATGGTCAGGATGCGATAGAGGGAACGCCGCCTTCAGCCGCTCGGTCAGCGCGGTTGCCGCGTCGACGAAATCGCGCACCCGGCTGCGGCCGAACTCCAGGCCGAATTGATGGCAGTCAGCCAGCGCGTAGAAGGCGCCGCCATAGGCGATGTCGAACGCAATCTTGCCGTGTCCCCCCAATTCGATTTTTTGGTCATGGGCAAACAGAAAGGCCGGCACGCTTTCGAACGACACCGATCCCGCTTTGCCGTCCTTGACCTCCACCGAAGCGACGACCAAGCCGCACGGAGCCTCGATGTTGACCGTGGTGATTGGCTCCTGTTTGGGCACCAGGCCTTCGTCAACCGCGTAGCGGCCTAGCGCAATGATGGCGTGGCCGCACATCGTCGAATAGCCCTCGTTGTGCATAAACAGCACGGCCAGCTCGGCGCCGGGCAGGTCGGGCTCCACCAGCAGCGCGCCATACATGTCGTAGTGACCACGCGGCTCGAAGATCAGCAGCTTGCGCAAATGGTCGAGGTGGTCGCGCACATAGGCGCGCTTTTCCAGGATCGTGCCTTTGGGAATGTCTGGATAGCCGCCGGTGACGATCCTGAGCGGCTCGCCGCCGGTGTGCATGTCGACGACGGTGAGCGTCATGCGCCGGGCCCCTTAGCCTGAGGATTTGGAAAACAGCGCCTGCAATTTGCCGAACGGCATGGCGGCGCGGGTGAAGCCGAACGTGCCGTCCTGCTGGATCTCGCGCGCCGCGGTTTCCAGCATGCCGAAGGCGAAATTGGTCAGCCACGGACCGAGCGAGATGCGCTTGACCCCGGCCATGGCAAGGTCGGCGATGGTGAAGGCCGGCAGTGCCATGACGTTGACTGGCCTGCTCACCGCCGAGCAGATGTTCCGGATGGTCTCGACATCTTTGAGGCCGGGCGCATAGAGCACATCGGCGCCGGCCTTTTCGAAGGCCTGCAGCCGCTTGATCGTGTCGTCGAGATCCGGTTTGCCCCAAAGGAAATTCTCGGCCCGCGCGGTGAAGACGAAATCATGCTTGAGCGCCCGTGCGGCTTCAGCAGCAGATGCAACGCGCTCGACGGCGTGTGAAAACTCATAGATCGGCTTGTCGGGATCGCCGGTATGGTCCTCGATCGAGCAGCCGGCGAGACCTGCCGCTTCGGCCGCAAAAACCGTCTCGGCGGCACTCGTCGCGCTGTTGCCCTTGCCTTTCTCGAGATCGGCCGACACCGGCAGGCTGGTCGCCGCCGTCAGCTCGCGGCAATGGTGGATCATCGCTTCGAACGTTACTGCGCCGTCGGGCAGGCCGCGCGAGAAGGCAAAACCGGCGCTGGTGGTCGCCAGCGCCTTGAAGCCGAAGGAGGCCAGGAGCTTGGTCGTGCCGACATCCCAGGGATTGGGCATGACGAAGGTCGAGGCGTGCAGGTCGCGAAAGATCTTGCCCTTGTCCATGAGTGCTCCCTTCAGATGCGGAAATGTCGGCAGATTTCTATCGTGCAGAAATGCACCGGGCAAACGAATGCGGTTGGCTCAGAAGCGTTTGGCGTTCTCTCCTGCCAGTTTGTCCAGCGCGTCGGAATCCTTGACGTAGTGCAACGTCTTTTTGTCCCAATGATAGGTAACGGAAATTGCGTGGGCTTCAGGCTTGGGGGGCTGGTCGTCGCAGCTCTCGCCGTTGAGCACCGTGGCGTCGGTCACCGTCACTTTGACCGCGGCATAAGGCTGTCCGTCAGTGATCGTCTGGAAAGCAACATCCTGCTTGCGGCTGTAGGCGCACAGGTTCTCATCGAAGGTGAAGATCATGTCGATCAGTTGGAATTTGTCGTCGCGCACCATGATCAGCGGCGTGATCGCGTAGTTTTGGCTTGAATTGAAATGCGCGCTCATGGTGATCACGATGTCGTCGTTCGGCCCAACGGAAAGCTTGCCCGGTTCACGGAAATAGGTGCCGCGGTCGAGCGCGACATTGACGGCGTCGAGCAGCTTCGGCTTGTCTGTGATGTCGTAGAGCGCCAGCACGGCATAGCCTTCGGCGCTGTCGGGAGAGTCGCCGAGGTCGTAGAGCATCGCCAGCCGGTCCTTGCCCCCGGCCTTGATGGCGAGCACGCCGGCGTTGGAGAGGCCCGATGTCTCAGGCGGCGAACCGCCGCCATCCGGTCCCTCGATGTGGCGCATCCCGATCGGCAATCCACCCCGGTAGAAACCGTTGCTGTCACCTGCGAGGCCGGGAATGACCATCCTTGCGAGGTCCAGATAGGTCACATCCATGTGGCCGGGGATGGCGCTGCCGAATTCCGGGAAGCTGACGGCTTGCGCGCCGGCTGCGGTCCAAAGCCACGGCAGCAGCACAAGCGCTAGAGCAATTTCAGGAAAAGTGTGTGCGGTTTTCCGGCCGGAAATTGCAACAAAACAAAAAGATAGAGCGGTTCGCCGTTTCCATGAAACGGTGAAACGCTTTAGGATGGAGCGAAGCAGGTTCGTTGGCATGGGCGCCTCAGGCTGGCCGCGCGGAACCTAACACAGCTTCAGTGGATCGGCACCAGCCCGGCAAGTTCGCGCATGTCGTCAAACAGGACGCCGCCGGCGCTGGCCAGGCCATCGCGGTCGGAATAGGGATCGCCATGATAGGAATAGACACGCATGCCCGCGGCAATGCCGGCCTGCGTGCCGGCAACGCTGTCCTCGATGACGATGCAGTCGGCCGGCGCAAAACCCATGGTCTTTGCCGCATGCAGGAACAGGTCCGGGAACGGCTTGCCGCGGCTGACCATGGTCGAAGAGAACATGGCATGCTCGAACAGCGGCAGCAGCCCGGTCTGGCCGAGCGTGATGTGCATCTTCGAGATACGCGCAGAAGTGGCGACGCAATAGGGAATGCCGGCCGCGCGAACCGCCTCGATGAAGTCGCGCACATAGGGGATCGCCTCGACGCCATGCGCAAACAGATCGGGCAGGCCGGCATTCCAGCGATCGACGAAATCGGCGCCGAGCCGCACCGTGGTCGTCTCTTCGATTTCCTTCTGCACCGCAGCCATGCTGCGGCCGGAAAAATATTTGCGGCAATATTCGAATGTGGTGGGATAACCGGCGGCAACAAACCACTCGGCAAGCCGCCGGTTGGCAAGGTTCTCGGTGTCGACCAGGATACCGTCGCAGTCGAAGATGACCAGTTTCGGTATGCTCATTCAGGCGGTGCCGGTCGATCCGAACCCGCCCGCGCCGCGCGTCGTGGCGCCGGCCAGCGAGCGCTCCTCAACCGTCACCTGCGTCACCGCGGCAAAGACGATCTGGGCAATGCGCATGCCGCGCGTCACCGCGAAATCCTCGTCGCCGAGGTTGACCAGCAGCACCTTAACCTCGCCGCGATAGTCGCTGTCGACCGTGCCTGGTGAATTGAGGACGGTCAGCCCATGCTTGAAGGCAAGGCCGGAGCGCGGCCGCACCTGGCCTTCCATTCCTTCGGGAATTTCCAGGATCAGACCGGTCGGCACCAAGGCGCGCTTGCCAGGCAGGATCAGCAGCGGCCGGTCTTCCGGCACCGCGGCGCGCAGATCCATGCCGGCGGCGCCGGTGCTTTCATAGGCGGGAAGAGGAAGTCCATCTCCATGCGGCAACCTGACGAAGCCGACAGTGGGACCAATGACGGAGGAATTTTGGAAGGCTGCGCGCATAAAATCGATCCTATCGGCGCGAACGGCGATTCGGTCAACTCGTCCGCAGGCCTATCAACGGCTTTCTTTCAGGCGTCAGTGTGACCTAGCGCAATTCCACCGGAACGACGGTCGTCTCCTTGATCTCCTCCATGACGAAGGAGGCCGAAACGTCCGACAGCGCCACCTTGGCGATCAGCCGCTGATAGAGCCGGTCATAGGCCTTCATGTCAGCAACGCGGGCGCGCAGCACGTAGTCGAGATCGCCGGACATGCGATAGACCCCGGTGATCTCGGGAAAACCGGTCACCGCCGCACGGAACTTCTGCAGCCAGTTCGGGTCATGATTGGAGGTGCGGATCAGGATGAACACCGAAAGTCCGAGCCCGAGCTTGTCGGCATCGACCAGCGCCACCCGTCCGGTGATGACGCCGTCCTCTTCCAGCCGCTTGACCCGGCGCCAGCAGGCGTTGCGCGACAGCGACACTTTTTCGGAGAGCTGATCGACCGACAGTGTGCCGTCGCGTTGCAGCTCGGCCAGCAATCTTCGGTCGATTTCATCGAATTCAAGCGCCATGTTGGGATGAATGTCCCGAACGACGGCGTTAGACAAGGACAAATTGAGACCGATGAACCTTTACCCCGTGGCAGGATACCCACATCGGGGCTTATCCCGGCAGGAGGGATCACCATGACGACGCTGTTTTCGAAGCTGTTCACCTCTCACCCGGCCAAGGTGGGCGAGACCTATTTCAGCCATATGGCCTTTGCCGCCTGGTTCTGCTCGCGCCTCCTGATGGCCGCTGGTGCGGCACTCGTTCACGCTTTCTTGCCGTTTCTCTTCGAAACTACGGCAAGCCGAATCGTTCGCGAACTCTATGAACGGACGCACAACAGAGGCTCGCACGCGGTCAAGGAGCCCCAGGCTCTCTTGGATCGCGCCTAGGATTGGTTAGAAGCGATGTGCCGATGGGCGGCCTATCTGGGTGACGCGGTCTTCCTCGAGGACGTCGTCACCGCGCCTTGCCACTCGCTCATCGCCCAGAGCCATTGCGCCCAGGAAGCCAAGTCGCCGACCAATGGCGACGGTTTCGGCCTTGCCTGGTATGGCGACCGGCCCGAGCCCGGCCTCTACCGCGACATCCTGCCGGCCTGGTCGGATCCCAATCTGAAAAGCCTGTGCCGGCAGATCAAATCCGGCCTGTTCCTCGCCCATGTCAGAGCGTCGACCGGCGGCGCCACCAGCCGCATGAACTGCCATCCCTTCATCTCCGGCAGCTGGTCGTTCATGCACAACGGCCAGATCGGCGGCTTCGAAAAGATCCGCCGCGCGCTGGAGAACTCGCTCTGCGACGCCGTCTTCGACCAGCGCGAGGGCACCACCGATTCCGAATTGTTTTTCCTGCTGATGATCGACGAGGGTCTTGCTGGCGACCCGCAAGGGGCAGTATCGCGCGCCACCGCTCGCGTCATCGAGGCATCGCGCCGCGCCGGTCTGGAGCCAGCCTTGAAACTGACCGCAGCGTTCTCGGATGGGCAGGCGCTCTATGCCGTGCGCTATGCCAGCGACGATCACGCGCCGACGTTGTACACGTCGGTGCGCAACGGCGGCCGTTGCATCGTTTCCGAACCCTTCGACCGCGAAGGCAGCGACTGGCAGGCCATTCCGCCGGCGAGCTTTGTCACGATCAGCGGCGATGGGATGGTTATTCGGCCGTTCGTGCCGGCAACTGCGAAGCTCGCGCTGGTGGGCTGATCGAAGGAAACAGGGTAGGCCGCATTCCTTCGCGCCCCCCTCAACCGAACCGGTCAGCGCAATTACGATCAAGCGTTCCCTGTCCTAGAAATGCTGAACTCACTTCAAGCCGCGCCTGCCATTTGGCGAAGGCGCCGACTGCCGGAGCATTCGCCATGGACCTAGTCTTCTCCTCGACCGTCGACCTCGCCGCCACGATTGCGGCGCGAAAAATCTCCGCCGTTGAGGCGCTAGACGCGCAACTGGCGCAGATTGACCTGCATAACGAGGCGGTCAACGCGGTCGTCAATCTCGATCGGGAAGGCGCCCGCGAGCGCGCGAAACAAGCCGACGCGGTGCAGGCGCGCGGCGATGCGCTCGGACCGCTGCATGGCGTGCCTTTCACGTTGAAGGACATGCACCAAACCGCTGATATGAAGACCACGGTTGGTTTCGCACCATTCGCCGACTATGTGGCAAAGGCAGACAGTCCGGTCGTCGCCCGATTGAAAGCCGCAGGCGGCATCCTGATTGGAAAGACCAATGTCGCGACCATGCTGGGCGACTGGCAGTCAGACAATCCGCTGTTCGGTCGCACCAGCAATCCTTGGAACCTATCGCGCACTTCAGGCGGCTCCAGCGGTGGCGCCGCGGCAGCAGTGGCGACCGGGATGACGCCGTTCGATGTCGGAACCGACATGCAGGATTCGATCCGCCTGCCGTCGGCTTTTTGCGGCGTCTACGGGTTGAAACCGACCGAGCACCGCGTGTCGCTGGCCGGCGCCTTCCCCGATCCGAACGGCGCGGCGCGCAGCGTGCGGCTGATGTCCTGCCTCGGCCCGCTGGCGCGCAGCGTGGAGGATCTTGCGCTGATCTACAAAATCATCGCCGGCCCGGACGGAGCAGACACCGACCTCGCGCCGGTGCCCGTAGAGGCCATGCCCAGGCTCGACCTCAAGACATTGCGCATCGCCGTCGCGCCGTCCTTCCCCGGCTTTCCGGTGGCTGGTAAAATCGCTGCCGCGGTCGAAAGCCTGGCCAAGCGGTTGCAATCAGCAGGGGTGATTGTGGAAGAAGCGAACTTGCCTGAGATCGATCTGCATGACGATCTGGAGCAGGGCGGCGATCTGATCGGCATGATGCTGGAGGCAGCGCAGCCCGAACCGCCGGAGCAGCCAACGCCGATCACCAATTGGTTCGAGGCGCTCGCTCGCCGCGACCGCTCGATCCTGGCCTGGGACAGGTTCTTCGAAACCTGCGATGCCTTGCTGTGCCCGGTCGCCATGACCACGGCCTTCGCGCATTGTGAGCCCGGCACGCCGATCGAAGTCGACGGCAAGGAGCAAAGCTATTGGATGCTACCGGCCTATGGCGCGGTCTTCAATTATTCCGGCCATCCGGCACTCTCGCTGCCCTGCGGGCAAGACCGCGACGGCCTGCCTATCGGCCTGCAACTGGTCGGCAAGCGCTGGTCGGAATCGCGGCTGCTCGGCATCGCCAAGGCGATCGAAGCGCTGACCGGCGGCTTCAAGCGTCCGCCGGGCTACTGAGCAAACCGACCCAACCCATAAGGCGTCAGCAGCGGATCACGCTCGCCGTCGAGAATTTCGCGCGTGGCGAACAGCCCGACCGCGGGCGCCAGCGTTATGCCGGAATGCATGACGGCGACATAGAGACCTTCCGTGCCCTCGGCGCGGCCGATGATCGGAAAGCCGTCGATCGGCGTCGGCCGGTAGCCAACCGTGTGGAAATCGAATTCCAGTTCGTCGGCGCCGCGCAAAGCCGCCTTCATTGCTGCAAACAGCTCGCGCGCCGTGGCGTCGGGATTCTCACCGGGATCGCTCCCCGCGAAATCCGAGCCGGCGATGATGCGGCCCTCCGCCGTCTGGCGCATATGCAGCTTTTCGGCATGCACCAGCCCGTTGAGGAGCTTCTTGTAGGGCTGCGAGTGGACGATCAGACCGGGCGGCGTCTCGATTGGCAGCTTCATGCCGGCGGTAGCGGCAATATCGGGCGCCCCGACACCGGCTGCGATCACCACCTCTTCGGCTGGCATCAGCCCATGCGATGTATCGACACCGGCAATCCTGCCATCGGTCTGGACAAGTGCGGTTACAGAACTGGAGAGAACGCGCGCACCTTGCCGTTCTGCGTGGGCCAGCAGCGCCTTGGCCGCTGCGACCGGTTCGGCCACGCCTTCCTCCGCGACATAGACAGCGAATTCCGGCGGCTCGACGAGATTGGGCTCGATTTGCGCTGCCCGCCCGGCGTCGACGCGTTCGATGCCGTAACCCCAGCAAGCGTGCTCAGCCGCGTAGGCTTCGAGCCTGTCGGCCTGCAGATCCCAGCACAGCCCGCCGCACCAGGCGAGCGGCAGGCCGGGCAGCTCGTTTGCCAGCCGCTTCCATTCGGCCATCGCACGGATGCGCAGCCGGAAATAGATTTCGGGATTGCCCCAGCTGGCGTTGATCCAGGCAAAGGAGTTTGGCGTGGCGACGCCGCCGGCACCACTATCGGAAATCACAGTCACCCGCGCCCCGGCCTTGGTCAGGTGCCAGGCGATGGACGCCCCGATAATGCCGGCGCCAATGACGATGACTTCTTTAGCGCTGCTCATACCGGACCTCTCAGAATGGGCTCCTCTGATGCCACCGTAACGATTCAAGCTCAAGTGTGGTCGGCCTGCCGGCCCGAAACTGTCGACAGGCCAGCAATGCGCTGCTAGAAGCCCGCGCCACAGACAGGATTCCAGAAATTGGCTGAAGACATCGAACAGGCGGTATCGCGCCGCCGCACTTTCGCGATCATCGCCCACCCCGACGCCGGAAAGACGACGCTCACCGAAAAGCTGCTGCTGTTCGGCGGCGCCATCCAGCTTGCCGGCGAGGTCAAGGCCAAGAAGGATCGCATCCAGACCCGGTCCGACTGGATGAAGATCGAGCGCGAGCGCGGCATTTCGGTCGTCACCTCGGTGATGACCTTCGAATATGAGGACAATGTCTTCAACCTGCTCGATACGCCCGGCCACGAGGATTTTGCCGACGACACCTACCGCACCCTGTCGGCGGTCGATAGCGCCGTCATGGTCATCGACGCCGCCAAGGGTATCGAGCCGCGCACGCTGAAACTGTTCGAAGTCTGCCGGCTGCGCGACATCCCGATCATCACCTTCATCAACAAGATGGACCGCGAAAGCCGCGACCCCTTCGAGATTTTGGACGAGATCGAGCAGAAGCTGGCGCTGGACACTGCCCCCATCACATGGCCGATCGGCCGCGGCAAGACTTTTGCCGGCACCTACCACCTGGCGCTCAACGCTGTGCGCAAGGGCGATGCAGAGAAAGACCGCACACCGGTCAACGGCCCCGACTCCAACCGCGTCGCCGGCCTGTTGCCGGAAAACGAGCGCGAGGCCTTCATAGAGGAGCTGGAGCTCGCGCGCGAGGCTTGCCGCCCGCTCGACATCGACGCCTTCCGCGAAGGCCATCTGACACCGGTCTATTTCGGCTCCGCGCTGCGCAATTACGGCGTGCGCGACCTGATCGAGGCGCTCGGCGCCTTCGGCCCGCCGCCGCGTGCGCAGGACGCAGACACCCGCAAGGTCGAGGCGGCGGAGGAGAAGATGACCTCCTTCGTGTTCAAGATCCAGGCCAACATGGACCCCAACCACCGCGACCGCATCGCTTTCGTGCGTGTCTGTTCGGGCAAGCTCGAGCGCGGCATGAAGGCCAAGCTGGTGCGCACCGGCAAGCCGATGAGCCTGTCGGCGCCGCAGTTCTTCTTTGCCCGTACCCGCGTCACCGCCGACGAAGCGTTTGCCGGCGATGTCGTCGGCATCCCCAACCACGGCACGCTGCGCATTGGCGACACGCTGACCGAAGGCGAGGAGATACTGTTCCGCGGCGTACCTAACTTCGCGCCGGAAATCCTGCGCCGTGTGCGCCTCGGCGACGCGATGAAGGCGAAAAAACTCAAGGAAGCGCTGCACCAGATGGCCGAGGAAGGCGTCGTGCAGCTGTTTTCGCCGGAAGACGGCTCGCCGGCCATCGTCGGCGTTGTCGGCGCGCTGCAGCTCGACGTCTTGAAGGAAAGGCTGAATTTCGAATACACGCTGCCGGTCGAATTCGAAATGTCGCGCTTCTCGGTCTGCCGCTGGATCTCTGCCGACGACAAGGCCGAAACGCTTCGCTTCATTGAGGCGCATCGCGGCGACATCGCCCGCGATCTCGACAACGACCCGGTGTTTCTGGCCCAGAACGCCTTCTCGCTGAACTACGAAGCCGAACGCTGGAGGGCGATCCGCTTCGCCACCATCAAGGACTACCAGGTCCGCGACAAGGCGGCGTAAGGCGCCCCTTTTCCTTCTGCCCGCTTACGCGGAGAAGGTGCCCGAAGGGCGGATGAGGGGCAGCGCCGACCTTGAAGGGTCAATTGGCTCCAACGCGCGCCGGCCGTTCGCATGGCTCAGGGCGTTCGAAGCTCGAAAAGCCAAGCAATTGGCTTTTCGTCCGCTACGCGGACCCCTTCTCACCCCTCCGCAGCTTCCTCGATCTTGGCAATATCGATCTTGCTCATCTGCATCATCGCCGACATCACCCGCCCGGCCTTGGCCCGGTCCGGATCCAGAAGCAGGCGCGGCAGTTGCTCCGGCACGACTTGCCAGGAGACGCCGAACTTGTCCTTCAGCCAGCTGCATTGCGACGGTTCGCCGCCGCCTTCGATGAGCTTGTCCCAGAAATAATCGACCTCTTCCTGGGTCTTGCAGTCGATCGACTGTGACATCGCCTCGTTGAACTTGAATTGCGGTCCGCCGTTGAGTGCCTGGAACTGCACGCCGTCGAGTTCGAACGTGGTCACCAGCGCCTTGCCGGCATCGGCATGGCCTTCGGGCCAACGCAGCACGCTCAGTACCTTCGAGTTCTTGAAGATGGAAACGTAGAAATTCATCGCCTCTTCGGCCTGGCCATCGAACCACAGGCAGGTGGTGATCTTTTGCATGTCATGCTCCTCGGTTGTTTGGTTGCGGTTACAGGTGAAGCTGCTGACTTATTGAAATGGTGCCATTCCCTTGCCGTCGTCCCAAGGACGGATGCCGGGCTAGCGATCCGACACTGGCCGGCAATCTTTTTCGAAACCCTGATTTCAGCGAGACTCTGGCGCATTGCAAAAATGTGGCCAGACCATACTTGCCGGTCTATAAACCCTGCGATCCAAATCCAGCGCCGCCACGCTCCGCGTTGAGCGCAGCCAGCCAGCCAAGGAAAATTTATGCCTGCCTATCGCTCCCGCACCACCACCCACGGCCGCAACATGGCCGGCGCCCGCGGCCTGTGGCGCGCCACCGGCATGAAGGATTCGGATTTCGGCAAGCCGATCATCGCGGTGGTCAATTCCTTCACCCAGTTCGTGCCGGGTCATGTCCATCTCAAGGACCTTGGCCAGCTGGTGGCGCGCGAGATCGAGAAGGCCGGTGGTGTCGCCAAGGAATTCAACACCATCGCCGTCGATGACGGCATCGCCATGGGCCATGACGGCATGCTCTATTCGCTGCCGTCGCGCGAGCTGATCGCGGACTCGGTCGAATATATGGTCAACGCGCATTGCGCCGATGCCATGGTCTGCATCTCCAATTGCGACAAGATCACGCCCGGCATGCTGATGGCCTCCTTGCGCCTCAATATCCCAAGCGTCTTCGTCTCCGGGGGGCCGATGGAAGCCGGCAAGGTGGTGCTCGCCGGCAAGACACAAGCGCTCGACCTGGTCGACGCCATGGTTGCCGCCGCCGACGACAAGATCTCCGACGAGGACGTCAAGGTCATCGAGCGCTCGGCCTGCCCGACCTGCGGCTCGTGCTCGGGCATGTTCACCGCCAATTCGATGAACTGCCTGACCGAAGCACTGGGGCTCTCGCTGCCGGGCAACGGCTCGACGCTGGCAACCCACGCCGACCGCAAGCGGCTGTTCGTCGAGGCGGGTCACCTTATCGTCGATCTCGCCCAGCGCTACTACGAGCAGGATGATGAGACGGCGCTGCCGCGCAGCATCGCCTCGAAGGGCGCCTTCGAGAACGCCATGACGCTCGACATCGCCATGGGCGGCTCGACCAATACGGTGCTGCATATCCTGGCCGCCGCCCACGAGGGCGAAGTCGATTTCACCATGGAAGACATCGACCGGCTGTCACGGCGGGTTCCGGTGCTATGCAAGGTCGCACCGGCCAAGTCCGACGTGCATATGGAAGACGTCCACCGCGCCGGCGGCATCATGGCGATCCTCGGCCAGCTCGACAATGCCGGGCTGCTCAACCGCGACCTGCCCACGGTGCACACGGCGAGCCTCGGCGAAGCGCTCGACCATTGGGACATTTCCCGCACCTCCAGCCAAAGCGTCCGCGATTTCTTCCTCGCCGCTCCGGGTGGCGTGCCGACACAGGTCGCCTTCAGCCAGGACCGCCGCTGGGACGAGCTCGACCTCGACCGCGAGAAGGGCGTCATCCGCTCAGCCGAGACGCCGTTCTCGAAAGACGGCGGCCTTGCCGTGCTGAAAGGCAATCTGGCGCTCGACGGCTGCATCGTGAAGACGGCCGGGGTCGACGAGTCGATCCTGAAGTTCACCGGCCCGGCCCGCGTGTTCGAAAGCCAGGACGCTTCGGTGAAGGCGATCCTGTCCAACGAAATCAAGGCCGGCGATGTCGTCGTCATCCGCTATGAAGGGCCGCGTGGCGGCCCCGGCATGCAGGAAATGCTCTACCCCACCAGCTATCTGAAGTCGAAAGGCCTCGGCAAAGCCTGCGCGCTGGTCACCGACGGCCGCTTCTCCGGCGGCACATCAGGCCTGTCGATCGGCCATGCCTCGCCCGAAGCAGCGGAAGGCGGCACGATCGGACTGGTGCAGGAAGGCGATACGATCGAGATCGACATCCCCAACCGCACGATCCGGCTTGCTGTCAGCGACGCTGAACTCGACGCGCGCCGCGCGGCCATGGAGGCGAAGGGCGCCATGGCCTGGAAGCCCGAGGAAAAGCGCAAGCGCAAGGTGACGACCGCGCTGCGCGCTTACGCCGCCTTCGCCACCAGCGCCGACAAGGGCGCGGTGCGGCACGTACCGGAGTGAGGGGTGCGGCGCCGACCCCCACCCCGCTGCTGCGCAGCGACCCTCCCCACAAGGGGGAGGGTAAAGCTCACGGCATCAGCTGATATTCGTAAAGCTTCTGATACAGCCCGCCCTGGTTGAGCAGCGTGCGATGCGCGCCGCTTTCCACCACCTTGCCGGCCTCCAGCACCACGATCGTGTCGGCCTGGTGCACGGTCGACAGGCGGTGGGCAATGACGATGGTGGTGCGCCCGACCGTCAGCTGCTGCAGCGCGTCGCGGAAAAGCGCCTCGGATTCGGCGTCGAGCGCGCTGGTCGCCTCGTCGAGCAGCAGGATTTCGGCATTGCGCAGCATGGCGCGCGCGATCGAGATGCGCTGGCGCTGGCCGCCTGACAGCAGCGCGCCATTCTCGCCGACATCCGTGTCGTACCCTTTCGCCTGGGCGCTGATGAAGTCATGTGCATTGGCGGCCCTTGCGGCGGCCATTACTTCCTCGTCCGTGGCGCCCTCGCGCCCGAGCCTGATGTTGTGCATGATCGTGCCGGCAAACAGGAACGTGTCCTGGCTGACATAGGCGAGCTTTTCCCTGACCGAGGTGAGCGTGGCACAAGAAATGTCCTGCCCGTCGAACATCACCCTGCCGCTCTGCGGGTCGTACATGCGCATGATCAGGTTGAGGATGGTCGACTTGCCACTGCCCGAGGGTCCGACGAGCGCCGTCATTTTGCCTGCGGCAAGCGTCAGGTCCAGTCCCTCGAACACCGGCGCGCTTTCGGGGTAGGCGAAGCTGACATTGTCGAAATGGATCTCGCCCGGCCCGGCCCGCAGCGGCTTTGCATCCGGCTTTTCGGCCAGCGTCAGCGGCCGGTCGGCGAGCTGGAACATCATGCGCACGCCGACAATGCCGGTTTCAAGCGAGATGCGTACGCGGGCCAGGCGCTTGGCCGGCTCATAGGCCAACAGCAGCGCCGCGATGAAGGCCATGATGTTGCCCGGCATCTGACCGCCGCCGCCCAGAACCAGGAAGCCGCTGACAAAAACGGCGCCAGCGATGGCCAGCCCCGCAAGCGTTTCCATAACCGGGCTGGTGGCGGCCTCCAGCGTGGCGATGTTGTTGGCGCGGCTCTCCACGTCCGACACGGCCTTGTACATGCGCTTGCGCATGGCGCCTTCCAGACCGAAGGATTTGACGACGCGCACGCCGATCGCAGTTTCCTGCATCACCTGCACGATCTGGCCGAGCGAACGGAATTCTTGCGAGGCAATTTTTCGGACGCGCTTCAGGATACGATTGACGCCGTAAATGGCGATCGGCCCGATCACCAGACAGATCAGGGACAGCGCCGGCTGCTGCCAGACCATCACACCCACCAGCGCAGCCAACGTCACCAGGTCGCGAACATAGGACGTGACGATTTGGTCGAGCACGCTGCGCGCGGCCTGGGCATTGTTCGTCATGCGCGAAATCAGTTCGGACGAAGAGGTCGAATGATAGAATTCGATGCCTTGCGCAAGAATGCTGTCATAGATCTTGCGCTGCCGGTCGGCGATGATGGCATTGCCGACCCTGCTCATGAAGTAGGCCTGGATGAAGTTTGCGAAGCCCTTGAGAATGAAAATCGCTCCGGTCGCCGCCGCGATCAGATTGACCTGCCCAATCCGCTTGTAAACCACGAATTCATTGGTGATTTCGCGCAGCATATAGGCGCTGGCTGCTGTCGTTGCCGCCACCACCAGCATCGACAGAATGGCCACAGCGTAGCCAAATCTATGCGCGTGAAAGGATTCCCGCAAAAGCCTTGCGATAAGGCGCTGGTTTTCCGTCGAACGGAAGAAGCGAAACAAATGGCCGATCCCATGCCTGACTGACGAATTTCGGATTCGCCACCAGGGCGAAAGGCGGCTTATAGAGCGAGTTGTGGCCGGATGGAACCTTTCGCTGTCGCGGAGACAATCGGCTGCGGCACGGTGTCTTTTGCGCCACGATTGCGGCGATTGATCTGCGGGGAGATGACGACAGATGGATTTCGACCTTGTTGTGCGCGGCGGAACGCTGCCCGACGGCACCGTCGCCGACCTCGGCATCATCGGCGAGACGATCGTCGCCATCGAGCCCGAACTGCATGTCAGCGCCGGCACGTCGATCGACGCCCGTGGCAATTTGATCTCGCCGCCCTTCGTCGATCCGCATTTCCATATGGATGCGACGCTGTCCTACGGCATTCCACGCATCAACGCTTCGGGTACGCTGCTGGAAGGCATTTCGCTATGGGGCGAGCTGAAGCCGCTCCTGACGCATGACGCGGTTCGCGAGCGGGCGCTCGCCTATTGCGACTGGGCGGTCTCGATGGGCCTGCTCGCCATCCGTACCCATGTCGATGTCTGCGACGACCGGCTGCTGGCGGTCGAGGCGCTGCTCGACGTCAAGAAGATTGTCGCGCCCTATATCGATCTGCAACTGGTCGCTTTCCCGCAGGATGGCTTCTACCGTTCGCCGACGGCGCGCCAGAACACGCTGCGCGCGCTCGACATGGGCGTCGACATCGTCGGCGGCATCCCGCATTTCGAACGCACCATGGCCGACGGCACGCGCTCGGTGACCGAATTGTGCGAAATCGCGGCTAAGCGCGGGCTGATGGTCGACCTGCATTGCGACGAGACCGACGATCCGCTGTCGCGCCACATCGAGCAGCTTGCCTATGAGACGCAGCGCCTTGGCCTGCAGGGCAAGGTGGCCGGCTCGCACCTCACCTCGATGCACTCGATGGACAATTATTACGTCTCCAAGCTGCTGCCGCTGATCGCCGAGGCCGGTGTGTCGGCGATCCCCAATCCGCTGATCAACATCATGCTGCAGGGCCGCCACGACACGTTTCCCAAACGGCGCGGAATGACCCGGGTGAAGGAGATGCTGGCGCTCGGCATCCGCGTCGGTTGGGGCCAGGATTGCGTTCTCGACCCCTGGTATTCGCTGGGCACCGCCGACATGCTCGACGTCGCCTTCATGGGGCTTCACGTCGCTCAGATGTCGAGCCCTGCCGACATGGCACGCTGCTTCGACATGGTCACCAATGTCAACGCCGCCATCATGGGCCTCGATCATCTCGGCCTTGCCGTGGGCAAGCGCGCCAGCTTCGTCATCCTCGATGCCGGCAACCCGATCGAGGCCTTGAGGTTACGTGCCGAACGGCTGCGCGTCGTCGCCAGGGGCAAGGTGGTGGCCGAGCGCACGAAGCAGGAGACACGGCTGTCGATCGCCGGCCGTCCCGGACAGGTGAACCGGCGGCACAAAACTGCGTAGAAACAGCCGATTTCCGCCGCTGGTCTTACCGATTTGCCTCGTCAAAGCGGCCGCTTGCAGCTAGGGAGCCGCATGGCCCAGTCGCTCGTCCGCACCTTTACCATCAGGAACGTGCTTCTGGCCGGCATCCTGTTGATGCTGGCCGGCGACTTCATGTTCGCGCTGAACGACGCGATGGGCAAATGGCTGGTCGCCAGCTTCTCGGTCGGTCAGGTGGTGCTGATCCGATCGATCGGCGCCTTCATCGTGCTCGGCCCGATGATCGCCAACCAGGGCGCCGGCAGACTGTTCCGGATGGAGCGGCCGGTCCTCCAGATTCTGCGCGTGTTGGCGACCACGGTGGACACAGCCTTGTTTTACGCGGCCGTCGTCTATCTGCCGCTGGCCGATGTGATGAGCTTCTACATGGCCGGGCCGATCTATGTGGCGGCGCTGTCGCATTTCCTGCTCGGCGAAAAGGTCGGCTGGCGCCGCTGGGCCGCCATCCTGGTCGGCTTCTGCGGCGTGCTGATCATCTTGAAACCCTCTTCGGCGGCGTTTTCGCAGTCCTCGCTGTTCGCGCTGGTCGGCAGCATTGCCTTCGCCTTCGCCATCATCCTCAGCCGCCGCCTGCGCGGCACCAGCGACACAACGTTGGTCACCTGGCAGACGATCGGCACGCTGCTGGTCGGCGGCGTGATGACCATCGGCGCCTGGCAGACGCCCTCGGCACTCGATTTCGGCGCCATGCTCCTGCTCGGCATCGTCTCCTGCAGCGCGCATCTGATGATTACCAGGGCGCTGAAACTGGCCCCTGCCTCGACGCTGGCGCCGCTGCACTACAGCCTGCTTCTATGGGCGGTGATCTTCGGCCTGGCCTTCTTCGGCGACGTGCCGGGACCGCGCATCCTGATCGGCGCGGCCATCGTCGTGCTCGCCGGCCTGTTCATCTTCCACCGCCAGAAGGTGGTCGAAACAGTCGTGCCGCCGGAGAACGTGCCGAAAGGCGTGAATTGACCTAACCTTGGCGCACCGCCGCCAGATGCCGTGAAAACTCAGGCGTTTCCATCAGCGCCTTGCAACGGGCGAAGCGGCCGTCGGCATAGGCGCGGAAGTCCTCGACCGGGTTGTTGTTGGCAAGCTGGATCAGCCCCCACAGCGTCCACAACAGGTCGCACATCGCCTTGTAGATAACGACGCGGCCGCGCTCGGCCGGTTTCGCCTCGCCGCCGAAATAGGCGCGCATCATCTCTTCCTCCTGCGCGGTGTCGAACCGGCCTTCGACCGAGAGGTCGCCGAGGTCCCAGAGCGGATCGTTCATCCCCGAATATTCCCAGTCGACGATCCACATCCGCTCGCCCGTATCGAGAAAATTCTCGCACAGCGGATCGCAATGGCAGGCCGCAAGCGGCAGTCTATGCGCGGCAAGGGACGCACGCACGGTGTCGGATTCGCGCACCACGTCGTGGTAGCCCGGCGGCAAGGCAACGTCCTTGGTCGACAAAACCTTGAGATAGTCGTCGATCATCGCAAACAGCTCGAAGCGGAACGGAAACACGGCGCCGGACGCGTGCAGCTTGCGGAAGGCTTCGCCGGCGCGGGCCGGGCTGCCGGCGCGCAGCTTGAACTTTTGCGGCGACATCGTCACTGCGCCGGCAACGAAGCGGCTCGCCAGCACGCCTGTCGCGGGGTCGACATGCAGCACCTCGGGACTGACGCCGGCTTTGGCCGCCTCACGCGCCGCCACCGCTTCATTGGCGCGGTTGATGTACTCCTCCGTGCCTTTGCCGGGGATACGCAGGCAGATATCACCGGCCCGGAAGACGAGATTGGTCATTCCGCCCAGTCGTTCCAGCGGCCCATCATAGCCCGCCAACGCCGGAATCGCCGCAAGTGTTGCGCGTGCCTCGTCCGTCCCCATGCCTGTTGCCCCTGGCGTGCTATTTCTTGCGACAACGGTTCCACAGTTTTCGCCGTTTGGCTATCATCGGTTCCAGGGTGAGCAGCGAGCTGGCGGAGAAACAGCCATGGCGGACGACAAGGATCATGGCGGGCTTGGCGCCGCCTATGCGGCGCAACGGCCCGAGGACGTCGCCGCGATCTATGACAATTGGTCGGAAACCTACGATGCCGATATGTCGGCCGCCGGCTACCGCCATCCGACGATCTGCCTGGCCCTGCTCGCACGGCATCTGCCGCGCGGCGCGGCCCCGCTTCTCGATGCCGGGGCCGGCACCGGGCTGATCGGCGAGTGGCTGGCCATCACCGGCTATCCCCAGGTCGAAGCGCTCGATATTTCGCAAGGCATGCTGGCCAAGGCGGCGGCAAAGGGCGTCTATTCGGCGCTGCATTGCCTGGCGCTCGGCGGGCCGCTCCCCTTTGCCGACAATGCCTATGCCGGCATCGTCTCGGCCGGCGTTTTCACCTCCGGGCATGTCGGCGCCGAGGGACTGGACGAACTGATCCGCATCTGCCGGCCGGACGGCATCATCGTGCTGACGGTCAAGAACACGCTGTGGAACGCCGGCTTCGCCGAACGCATCGCTGTACTCGAAGCTGAGGGCAGGGTCGTCCGCGCCGAGGAGACGGCGCCCTATGTCTCGATGCCGGGCGAGGCTGACACCGTGCCCAGCCGCGGCCTTGTACTCCGTGTGAGCTAATCCAGGTTTCGTCTACGCCTTGATCCTGCTCATTGTAGGATCATACATCGGTTCGAGATGGATTTTGGCCGGCGTCCGTTCCATTGCCACCACCAGCTCATAGTCGCCCGAGCCGAGGAAATCGTCGCTGACGCCATCGGCGTTGCGGACATAGCCATAGCCGATGTTCTTAGCCAGCGTGTAGCCATAACCGCCGCTGGTGAGATAGCCGACCGGTTCGCCATTGCGCAAAATCGTCTCGCGCCCGACCAGCACGATATCGGGATCGTCGACCGTGAAGCCGGCAAAGCGTTTCTTCAGGTCGGCGCCGCTGATCTTTTCGAGCGCCCGCCGGCCGACGAAATCGGTGTTCTTCCTCAGCTTCACCGCCCAGCCGAGGCCGGCCTCCTGAGGCGTGTCGTTGGGGGTGATGTCGGAGCCCCAGGCGCGGTAGCCTTTCTCCAGCCGAAGTGATTCCAGCGCCCGGTAGCCGATCGGCCGGATGCCGAGCGGCTTGCCGGCGGCCATCAATGCGTCGAAGATTTCGCCGGTGGCGGCGATTGGCACATGCAATTCCCAGCCGAGCTCGCCGACATAGGTGACGCGCAGCGCCCGAACCGTATGACCGGCAATGGCGATCTCGCTGACATGGCCGAACGGGAAGGCGGCATTCGAGACATCCGCGTCGGTGACGGCCGAAAGCACATCGCGGGCGCGCGGCCCCATCAGCGACAGCGTGCCGAAATCCTCGGTGACATCTTTCAACGTCACGTCGAGGCCCTTGCCGACATGGTCGCCGATCCAGGAGAGATCATGCGTGCGGAAGCCGGTGCCGGTCACGATGTAGAATTTGTCTTCGGCGAGCCTGGCCACCGTCAAATCGGCCTCGATGCCGCCGCGCGTGTTGAGAAGCTGCGTGTAGGTCAGCCGTCCCACCGGCTTGGCGACATCGTTGGCGCAGATCCAGTCCAGCGCCTTGGCTGCATCGACGCCTGTCATTTCGTATTTGGCGAAGGAGGACTGGTCGAAGATGCCGACCTTTTCGCGCACATGCCGGTGCTCGTCGCCGACGGCTGAGAACCAGTTCTGCCGGCCCATCGAATAGACGTCTTCGGGCTTGGTGCCCTGCGGTGCGAACCAGTTCGGCCGTTCCCAGCCGAGCTTGGAGCCGAACACCGCGCGGTGCTCTTTCAGCCGGTCATAGAGCGGCGAGACGATGCGCGGCCGGCCCGACAAATACTCCTCATGTGGAAAGCCGATCGTGTAATGCTTGCCATAGGCTTCCAGCGTGTGATCGCTGACCCATTGCCGATCGCGATGCAGGCCGGAAAAGCGCCTGATGTCGACCACCCAGAGGTCGAGCGGCGCTTCGCCGTCGACCACCCACTGCGCCAGCACCCAGCCCGCGCCGCCGCCCGAAGCGATGCCGAAGGCGTTGAAGCCGGCGCCGACGAACATGTTGGCGCATTCGGGCGCGACACCGAGGATGAAATTGCCGTCCGGCGTAAAACTCTCCGGCCCGTTGATCATCTGCTTGACGCCGACCGTCTCCAGCGCCGGCACGCGCGCGATCGCCTGGCTCATATGCTGCTCGAAATGATCGTAGTCGTCGTCGAACAGCCGGAACTCCCAGTCATCGGGGACATCGCCGCCCGGCAGGCCGGTCGTCCAGGCTTGTGGGTTCGGCTCATAGCCACCCATCACCAGCCCGCCGACCTCTTCCTTGAAATAGGTGCGGCGGTCGGGATCGCGGATTGTCGGCGCGTCGGTCGCCAGCCCGTCGACCTTCTCGGTGATGATGTACTGGTGCTTGACCGGTTGCAGCGGCACGCAAATGCCGGCCATCGCGCCGACCTGGCGTGACCATTGCCCGGCGCAGTTCACCACCTTGTCGCAAGCAATGTCGCCCTTGTTGGTCTTCACCGCGGTGATGTGCCCGTCCGTCACGTCAAAGCCGGTAACGCGGACGTCCTCGAACAGCTTGGCGCCATGCATGCGCGCGCCCTTGGCCAGCGACTGCGTGATGTCGGAGGGGCTGGCCTGCCCATCGGTCGGCAGCCAGGAGGCGCCGACGAGGTCGCCGGTCTCCAGCAGCGGCCACATCTTTTTGACCTCCCCCGGCGACAGCAACTGCATGTCCATGCCGAAGCTCCTGGCCGTCGTCGCCAGCCGTTTATATTCGGTCCAGCGGTCGGCATTGGTCGCAAGCCTGAGGCACCCGGTCATCTTCCAGCCGGTAGCGAGCCCGGTTTCGGCTTCCAGTCCCTTGTAGAGCTCGACCGAATATTTGAGCACGCGGGTGATCGAGGCCGACGAGCGCAGCTGGCCGACCAGCCCGGCCGCATGCCAGGTCGAGCCCGAGGTCAGCTTGCCCTGTTCCAGCAGCACGACATCGGCCTTGTGGTCGCGCGCCAGGTGATAGGCCGTCGAACAGCCGATAATGCCGCCGCCGATGACGACGATGCCGGCATGTGTGGGCAATGTCATGACTGGGTCCCGTACTTCGTGCGGTAATTGCCCAGCGCCGCGTCAAGCCGCGTCAGGTTCTCTGCGGTGTAGGCGACGTAGTCGATGCCGGGCGCGTCTAGGTAAAGTTCGGAAACCATGCTCCACATCGCCTCGCGCAGCAGCGAGGCGCATTGCATGGCCGCGTGCGAGCGGCGGATCGCCTCATCCGGCTCGCGCATGAAATACGCCGTGAGGAAAGTGAAGGACTCCGCGTCGCTCATCTCGGCGTTGGAGGCAACGCCGGCAAGATCGAACATCGCGGTGTTGAAACCGGCATATTCGAAATCGATGAGCCACAACCTGTCGCCATCGTCGAGAATATTTGCCGGCAAAAGATCATTGTGGCCGAAGACGATCGGCAGCAGTTTCTGGGCCCGCTCCAACTCGTCGGCCAGAGCCAGCAGCCTGGGCAGCTCGTCGCGCTTGCGGCTGCCGCCTTCGCTCAGCGTTCGCGCATAGTCGCGGATGACATGGAAGACCCAGAACATGAAGCCGGCGCCGGAGATGTGATTGGGCATCTCGCGATGGAACCCGCGCATAAGGGCCGCGACGCGGCCGATATTGGCGCGCACGTCCTCGGCAACATAGGTTTTCGCGCCGAGAAATTCCGTGACCATGATGCCGGGTTCGGAATGGTGGACCGCCGGCGCGAAGCCTGCGGCGTGCGCCGCGCGGGCCGTCATCACCTCGCGGTCGCGAAAGACGTGGTGAAATGGATAGTCCTGGCCGAAGCGCACGACATGCCGCCCGGCCGCGTCCTTGACCAGATAGTTGGCGTTGCTGAGGCCGCCCGGCAGCGGCGCAATGTCGATGCTGCCATTCCAGCAAGGCAAGGCCCGGATGCGGTCTTCAGCAGTCACGGGGCCATCCCTGACTTTTGCGGAGCTTTCCTGGGCGCCATGCGCCGCGCAACGAGCGTTGGGAAACGCAAAAAATCTCGTCGGTGCGGGACGCAGGAACTCCTATCCCGCGCCGCACCGACGAGCCCCTCTGGCCAGGTTTTGATACCTGGTCTCCGCCCCCGCGGATTTGAGAAACTTTTGTGCCAGTTCAAACCCAGACGGTCTGGCCAGACGGTCCGGTCCGTGAATTGCGGCTCTGCCATCACCCTCCCGTGGCAGTTCCGAAGCTGTCACGCCGTCAATGTCACGCCAGTGCTACCTAACTGTCAATGAAATGTTGTGACTTTTTTTGGGTGTTTTGCCCGAAACCACGAGCAATTCCTTTAAAAACGGCGGCATTGCCCTAAAACCGGGCAGGCCGCAAATTGAGGAAGCCAGATGATCCATTCGAAACGGCATGGCGAAATCCTCCGCCTCCTCAAGGAAGAGGGCACCGTCACCATTGCCAGCCTCGCCGACCGGCTGGGGGTTTCGCTTGAAACGGTGCGCCGGGATGTCAAGCCACTGACCGGCAATGGCTCGGTGCTCAAGATGCATGGCGCCATCGGCCTGCCGTCGATGGCCGGCGAAGCGCCCTTCGAGCGGCGCATGCGCGACAACGCCGAGGCCAAGCGGCTGATCGCCCGCATGGTCGCTGCCACCATTCGCGACGGTGAATCGGTCATGCTGGACACCGGCACCACGACCTCGTTCCTGGCCCGCGAACTGCTCGGCCACAGGCGGCTGACGGTGGTCACCAATTCATCCGACATCGCCCGCACGCTGGCCACCGTCAACGGCAACAAGGTCTATATGGCCGGCGGCGAATTGCGCAGCGATTCCGGAGCCGCCTTCGGCGCCTCGGCGATCGATTTCGTCAGCCGCTTCTCGGTCAGCCATGCGGTGATTTCGATCGGCGCCGTCGATGCCGCCGCAGGCCTTGCCGACTACGATCTGGAAGAGGCGGAGTTCGCCCGCATGGTGCTGTCGCGCGGCCAGCGCTCGCTGGTCATCACCGACCACACCAAGTTCGGTCGCCAGGGTCTGGTCCAGGTCTGCGGCTTCGACGGTTTTTCCGAACTCGCCACCGACCAGCCGCCGCCGCGCGACATTGCCTCGGCACTTGCCGAGGCTGGAGCGCGCCTCAGCATCGCTGCGGCCTAGCCAAACACCAGCGACTGGCGCGCCGCGATCCCGGCCCATGCCGCCACCCGATACCACGAAGGCGATGTTGTGCATCATGCGCGCCGCGTCGCCGGCCGCATAAGATGTCGTTCTGGTGAAAAATTGTTTTTCAATCATCCCGCTCTTCGCAATGTCCATGCAACTTGGCAGCCGCAAACAGCGCCTCGTCGAAATGCGGGCCGGGCGAATCGCCCGCATCAGCAATGAGGCCACCATGCTGCAAACGATGCCTTGTCTTTCCTACGGCCTGGACGCTTGCGCGCTCCGACCTGGAAGCGGACCCGGCTGGCCGGACATTCCGCAACTTTCCGCCGGCGACGGTGTATAAGGTGTCCAGGATCAAGAACCTCAAAACTTATGACTGGCGCTTCGCATGACTGATCCACTGTCGGCGATCCTGGGCTTCGGCCTGCTCGGTGTCGGCTGTCTCGCCTTCACAGAAAAGATCCTGCCGCTGCCGCCCTCGCATGTGCTGCTGCTGTTCCTCGGCATGACGGCAGCCCCCGATCTCCCGGCGCTCGCTATCCTGCTCCTGGTGACGACGCTGTCCGCCATCACAGGCTGCCTTGTCTGGTATAGTGTGGGCCGTAGGATTGGATTGGATCGTGCCGACAGGCTGGTCGAGCGGTTCGGCAAATATGTCTGCCTGCGCTATGCGACCTACAGCAAGCTTGGTCAGGCCTATCGCCGCCATCATGTCCGGGTCTCCTTGCTGGCGCAGTTCATCCCGACGGTTCGCAACTATCTGCCGATCGCGGCCGGCGCGCTCCGTCTTCCACTCTTGCCCTTCGCGGCGGCGACGCTGCTCGGCGCCACGCTATGGAACACCGGCTTCCTCGTCACCGGCTACCTTATGCGCGGCAGCGGCCGGGATTCCTATGCCATCGGCTTTCGCATCATCGTCATCGTTTTGGCGCTGGAGACGGCGTTTATGCTCGCGCTGCGCTACGGTTCAGCCTGCCGGCGGCGCCTCGGATTCCGCTGACCAGGAGGCGCCTCAAGCCGTATGGGTATAAGGCCCGCCTTCGGCTTTCCTTCCCCGTCGCGCCGGTGTTTAGTCCGGCCATGGCTTTCACCATCCGCCAGTTGCAGTTCTTCATTGCCGTCGCCGAGCAAGGCACGGTGTCGGGCGCCGCACAAAACCTCTCCATCTCGCAATCCTCGGTCACCGAGGCGATCAAGGAGCTGGAGAGCGATCTCGGCGTCGAATTGTTCGAGCGCCATCCACGTGGCCTCAACATTACTCACAAAGGCCACCAGTTCCTGCGCCATGCGACCAAGATCCTGGCCGACGTCTCCGACGCGCGCCGCGCTTTTTCCGACGACCAGGTGGTGGCCGGCGGGCGGCTGCAGCTCGGCGTCACCTCGCTGGTCGCGGGCTATGTGCTGTCCGATCTGCTGGCGCGCTACCGCCGCGCCTATCCCGGCATTGATGTCTCGGCTATCGAGGACAATGGCGACTATCTCGAACATCTGCTGATCGGCGGCAAGCTCGACATTGCCGTCATGGTCACCTCTAACCTGCGCGACCGCACTGCCCTACAGTCGGAAATCCTTGAGGTCTCGGCCTACCGGCTGTGGGTCCCGCTCGGCCACAAGCTGGCCAGCGCCGACATTATCGGCATAGGCGACATTGCCGGCGAGCCGCTGATCATGCTGACCGTCGACGAGATCGAGGAGAACACCGGCAAGCTTCTGGCGGCGATCGGCGCCAGGCCGCATGTCGCCTTTCGCACCCGCTCGGTCGAAGCCGTTCGCAGCCTCGTCGCCACAGGAGCGGGCGTGGCGTTGCTGCCCGACCTAGTCTACCGGCCGTGGTCGCTGGAAGGCGACCGCATCGAATCGCGCGACATTTCGGGTTCCCTGCCGGTCGTCCAGGTCGGCATGGTCTGGCGCCGCGGCTCCGGTCTGCCGCAGGCGTCGCGCGACTTCATCGGCCTTGCCCAGTCGCAGCGTATGGTACGCCAGCAGCGTTGATACGGTGTGTGCTTATCTATCGGAAAAACCGATATCGCGTTTCTGATAAATGAATTTGCGAAACCGGAATTTTCCGAGCACTTTTCATCTGGGACGAAAGCCGCCATCAGAGCGGCAACGTGCCATCGGATGAACTGACGCTTTTCAGCCTGCGGCTGACTGCGGCGGCGACTCGCTTCGCAGTCAGGCGCCAAAATGGGAGATTGACGATGTACTCATTTCTGAAGACGTGCACGGCCTTGACGGTCGCGCTGACCTTTTCCGGTCAGGCTGTCGCCCAGGTCAAGGAGCTCGGCAAGGGCGAAGGCGAGGTCAGCATCGTTGCCTGGCCGGGCTACATCGAGCGCGGCGAAACCGACAAGGGCTATGACTGGGTGACCTCCTTCGAGAAGGAGAGCGGCTGCAAGGTCAACGTCAAGACCGCCAACACCTCCGACGAGATGGTCTCGCTCATGAATGAGGGCGGCTTCGATCTGGTCACCGCTTCGGGTGATGCCTCGCTGCGCCTCGTCGCCGGCAAGCGCGTGCAGCCGATCAACACCGATCTCATCCCGAGCTGGAAGGCGGTAGACGACCGTCTGAAGGATGCGCCCTGGTTCACCGTCGACAAGGTGCATTACGGCGTTCCCTATCAGTGGGGCCCGAACATCCTGATGTACAACACCGATGTCTTCAAGGAAGCGCCCAAGAGCTGGAACGTCGTCTTCGAGGAAATGAACCTGCCGGACGGCAAGTCCAACAAAGGCCGCGTCCAGGCCTATGACGGCCCGATCCACATCGCCGACGCCGCCAACTATTTGATGTTCCACAAGCCGGAACTCGGCATCAAGGACCCGTACGAACTGAACGAAGACCAGTACAAGGCAGCGCTCGAGCTGCTGCGTGTTCAGCGGACGCTGGTCGGCCGCTACTGGCATGACGCCGCCATCCAGGTCGACGATTTCCAGAACGAAGGCGTCGTCGCTTCCGGTTCGTGGCCTTACCAGGTCAACACGCTGGTTGCCGCCAAGAAGCCGGTCGCCTCGACCGTGCCGGAAGAAGGCGTCACCGGCTGGGCCGACACCACCATGATGGAGGCCGACGCCGCGCATCCCAACTGCGCCTATATGTGGCTTGAGCATTCGCTGTCGCCCAAGGTCCAGGGCGATGTCTCGGCCTGGTTCGGCTCGCTCCCCGTGGTGCCCGCTGCCTGCAAGGGCAACGAGCTGCTCGGCGAGGAAGGCTGCAAGACCAACGGCTACGAGAACTTCGACAAGATCAAGTTTTGGAAGACGCCGGTCTCGAAGTGCGCCACCCAGAACGACCAGTGCGTGCCCTACTACCGCTGGGTGTCCGACTATATCGGCGTCATCGGCGGGCGGTGAGCTCCCTTAACCCTCCCCCTTGTGGGGAGGGTCGACGCGCAGCGTCGGGGTGGGGGCAACGCTGACGTCCAGTGCTAGTCACCCCACCCGCGGCTTCGCCGCGACCTCCCCCATCGAGGGGGAGGTGAAGTGCCGTGCCCGCTGGCCTGATTGGTGGCGGCAAGAGCTATTTCGACGAACACAAACCGGCAACAGACGGACAGCCCATGACATCGGCCGTTTCCTTCCAGAAAGTCTCTCGCCATTTCGGCAGCGTGCGCGCTGTCGATGCGGTCGATCTCGATATCGTGCCCGGCGAGTTCTTCGCCATGCTCGGTCCGTCGGGGTCCGGCAAGACGACCTGCCTGCGCCTCATCGCCGGCTTCGAGCAGCCGACCTCGGGCTCGATCTCGATCTTCGGCGACCGCGCCGAGGGCATGCCGCCCTATCGTCGCAACGTCAACACCGTGTTCCAGGACTACGCGCTGTTCCCGCATCTGAACGTGCTGGACAATGTCGCCTACGGGCTGATGGTCAAGGGCGTCGCCAAGCCGCAGCGGCAGAAGGCGGCGGAAGAGGCGCTGTCATTGGTGCGGCTTCCAGGCTATGGCGCCCGCCGTCCCGGCCAGCTCTCCGGCGGCCAGCGCCAGCGCGTGGCGCTGGCCCGTGCGCTGGTCAACCAGCCCAAGGTGCTTCTGCTCGACGAGCCGCTCGGCGCGCTCGATCTCAAACTGCGCGAGAACATGCAGGAAGAGCTGAAGTCGCTGCAGAAGGCGCTCGGCATCACCTTCGTCTTCGTCACCCACGACCAGGGCGAAGCGCTGTCGATGGCCGACCGCGTCGCCGTCTTCAATGACGGCAAGATCATGCAGATCGGCACGCCGGAAGACATCTACCAGCGGCCGAAGACCCGCTTCGTCGCCGATTTCGTCGGCTCCTCCAACGTACTGCCGCCGGACTTCGTCCAGCGCTATTCCGGCCAGCACCGCTGGGGCAGCCTGCGTCCCGAATCCATCCGCATCGGCCGCGCCGCCAAAGGCGAGGGCGTCGCCGCGCGCCTGGTCGGAACCAACTATCTCGGCGCTACGACCAAGCTGGCGCTCGACGCCGACGGGTTGAGGCTGCACGCCATCGTGCCGGCCGGGACAAAGCTGCCGGCGGAAGGCGAAGCGGTGGTGCTGACGTTCAACCGCGAGCATTTGCATTTGATGGACGAGCCGGCATGATTGAGGTTTGCGCCAAGCACCCCCCTCTGTCCTGCCGGACATCTCCCCCTCAAGCGGGGAGATTGGCTGTTCCTCCCGGTTTCGCCAATCTTCAACGTTGGGGATTTGGCGAGGTAGCGAAACTGCTGATCTCCCCCCTTGAGGGGGAGATGTCCGGCAGGACAGAGGGGGGTGTGAAGGAACGCGGCTTCTCAGGGTTCCTTCAGCACGCGGTCGCCCCATGACCATCGCCGCGCTCAACTCAACCTCCGCCCCCGCCATCCTGCCCGGCAGCGGTGGCATGCGCGGCGCACTGTCGGACCTTTTCTGGCGCAAGCCGCAACTGCTGCTGTTCCTCATGCTGCTGCCGCCGGTTCTATGGCTCGGCGTTGTCTATATCGGCTCGTTGTTCGCACTTCTGGCGCAGAGTTTCTTCTCGATCGACGAGTTCTCCGGCCTCATCAACCACGAATTCACGCTGAAGACCTATGGCGACCTGTTCCAGCCCGCCAATCTCGACATCATCCTGCGCACGGTGACGATGGCGGTTCTGGTCACGCTGGCCTCCGCCGTCATCGCCTTCCCCATTGCCTATTACGCGGCGCGCTATGCCCGCGGCCGGTGGAAGGCGCTGTTTTATCTCGGAATCATGCTGCCGCTATGGTCGAGTTACCTCGTCAAGATCTACGCCTGGAAGCTGATCCTCGCCAAGGAAGGCATTTTGACCTGGCTGCTCGCCAAATTGCATCTGCTCTGGGTGCTCGATGGCTGGCTGTCGCTGCCGGTCGTCGGCGGCAACTCGCTGTCGGTCTCCGCCACCGGCACCTTCATCGCCTTCGTCTATGTCTGGCTGCCGTTCATGATCCTGCCGGTGCAGGCGGCATTGGAGCGCGTGCCCGGCAATCTGGTCGAGGCGTCCTCCGATCTCGGCGCATCGCCGGGCCAGACCTTCCGCAACGTGCTGTTCCCGCTGGCGCTGCCCGGCATCGTCGCCGGCTCGATCTTCACCTTCTCGCTGACGCTGGGCGACTACATCATCCCACAGATCATCGGCACATCGCGGCTGTTCATCGGCCAGGCCGTCTATTCGCAGCAAGGGACAGCCGGCAACATCCCGCTCGCCGCAGCCTTCACCGTCGTGCCCATCGTCATCATGGGTTTCTATCTCTGGGGCGCCAAGCGCATGGGGGCCTTCGATGCGCTCTGACGGTTCGCAATCCGCTCCGCTCGGCCTCAAGATCGCTGCCGCCTGCGGCCTGCTGTTCCTGCATCTGCCGATCTTGTTGATCTTCGTCTACGCCTTCACCACGGAAGAGAAGAGCTTCGTCTGGCCGCCGCCGGGGCTGACCACACAATGGTTCGCCGTCACCTGGAACCGGCCGGATGTCTGGCAGGCGCTGTCGCTTTCGGTCCGTGTCGCCGCCATCTCGACCGCGATTGCCTTGATACTGGGCACGCTGTGCGCCGCCGCCGTGTCACGGACGAAATTCTTCGGCCGCGAGACGATCTCGCTGCTCGTCATCCTGCCGATCGCGCTGCCCGGCATCATCACCGGCATCGCGTTGCGCTCGGCCTTCTCGCTAGCCGACATCCCGTTCTCGTTCTGGACGATCGTGCTCGGCCACGCCACCTTCTGCGTTGTCGTCGTCTACAACAATGCGGTCGCCCGTTTCCGCCGCACTTCCGGCTCAATGATCGAGGCCTCGATGGATCTCGGCGCCGACGGCTTCCAGACCTTCCGGCACGTCGTGCTGCCCAACATCGCCACCGCTCTGCTTGCCGGGGGGATGCTCGCCTTCGCGCTCTCCTTCGACGAGGTCATCGTCACCACCTTCACGGCCGGCCAGCAGCAGACCGTGCCGATCTGGATGCTGGAAGAGCTGATCCGCCCACGCCAGCGTCCGGTCACCAATGTCGTCGCCATGGTCGTGGTGCTGGTGACGCTGCTGCCCATCCTTGCCGCCTATTACCTGACCCGCGACGGCGACCAGATCGCCGGTTCGGGCAAATGAAGAACAGCGAATAGGGAGTAGCGAATAGCGAATAGGGGAGATTGCACGACCAGCCCTATTCGCTACTCGCTATTCGCTACTCGCTCCTGACCGAGGAGAACCTGCATGGACACCCAGATGCTGATCGGCTCGAAGTTCGAGAACGGCACCGAGACCGAGGAGCCGATTCTGAATCCAAAGACCGGGGCGACCATTCTCAACCTGCCTGAAGCAAGCCAGGCGCAGATCGAGGCGGCTGTTACTGCCGCCGGGCGAGCATTCGTTTTGTGGTCACGCACAACGCCGGCGCAGCGCTCCGGCTATCTCCTCAAGATCGCCGACCGCATCGAGGCCAACGCGCGGGAGTTCGCGGCGCTCGAGGCGCTGAATTGCGGCAAGCCGATCAACGCCGTGCTCAATGACGAGATCCCGGCGATCGTCGACTGCTATCGTTTCTTTGCCGGCGCTGTGCGTTCGATGCCGGGCGTGGTCGCCGGCGAATACATTCCCGGCCACACCTCGATGGTGCGGCGCGATCCGATCGGCATTGTCGCTTCCATCGCGCCGTGGAACTATCCACTGATGATGATGGCCTGGAAGCTGGCGCCGGCCATTGCCGGCGGCAACACCGTCGTCTTCAAGCCGTCGGAGCAGACGCCGCTGACGGCGCTGAAGCTGGCCAGGATCCTGGCCGAGGTTCTGCCCGAGGGCGTCGTCAATGTCGTGCTCGGCCGCGGCGACAGCGTTGGCAACACGCTGATTAATCACGCCAAGGTCAACATGATTTCGATCACCGGCGACGTCGCCACGGGCAAGAAGGTGCTGCAGGCCGCCGCCAAGTCGGTCAAGCGCACGCATCTGGAACTCGGCGGCAAGGCGCCGGTCATCGTTTTCGACGACGCCGACCTCGGCGCCGTGGTCAACGGCCTGCGCGCTTTCGGCTACTACAATGCCGGGCAGGATTGTACAGCCGCCTGCCGCATCTATGCCGGCAAGAAGATCTACGACAAGCTCGTCGCCGATCTCTCATCTGCCGTCTCGACCATCAAATACAACCAGCCCGATGACACCGAAAACGAGATCGGGCCGCTGATCTCGCGCCGCCAGCGCGATCGCGTGTCGAGCTTCGTCGAGCGCGCTTCGGAACTGAAGCACATCGAGATCACCACCGGCGGCAAGCCGGGCGCAGGCTCCGGCTTCTACTACCAGCCGACGGTGGTTGCCGGCGCGCTGCAGGAAGACGAGATCGTGCGCCGCGAAGTGTTCGGCCCGGTCGTTTCCATCACCCGCTTCTCCGAGGTCGATGAAGCTGTGAACTGGGCCAATGACAGCGACTACGGCCTGGCATCCTCGGTGTGGACCAAGAACGTCTCGCGCGCCATGGCGACGGCCGCCCGTCTGCAATATGGCTGCACCTGGATCAACACCCATTTCATGCTGACCAACGAGATGCCGCATGGCGGGCTGAAGCAGTCTGGCTATGGCAAGGACATGTCTCTCTATGCGCTGGAGGATTATACCGCCGTTCGTCATGTGATGGTGGCGCATGGGTAGAGGCCGCCACTATCTCTAAAATATTCGCCAACCCGTTTTCTGTACATTAAGCGAGAGTTACTTTTGCGGTACGGCGGGAGTTCACGATTTACTGAATATTCAACCTGAACGAGCAGCCTCTTGCCGGGAAACCGCGCGGCGAGGGGTTTGCGCATGAACACGACCAAGATCAAGCTGGTACTCATTGGCGGCTTCTGTCTGCTGATCGCTGTGTTCGGCGGCAAGGACATGATCAAGAAGAGCGGCTGGCCCGAGGCGCCTGCTGAAATCCTCGCGGTCAATGTCGAATGCGACATGGAATCGACCGCCCACAAGATTGTCTACAAGACCGTCAGCACCGCCACGATCCCGTGCGAACTGGTGGATGCGTTCAAGACGGTTCATGCTGACAAAGAGTGGAAGGTGACCCAGAAATTCACCGGCACCTTGCGCGTCGGCACCGGCGCCGACGCCGTCGAGGCCACGATGGGATGGAGCTGAACAAGAACGGTGCCCGCGAACCGCAGGTCGGCGACAAGCTCACCGTCGTCCAGAACCCCGCCAACCCCACCCAGATCGAACGCACCGGCATGACCGGCACGCGTTTGACGATCGTCATTGGCGCTGGACTGCTCGGCGCGTTGCTTCTCTATCTTGCTTTCAAACCCCGCCGGCGGATGTCGACCTCCGTGGCGGGCAACCCTGCCGGAGATGCCGGCGCGGACCAGCGCGCGCGCCAGGCCGACGCCTTGATAGCGGCGGCCCTGGCCAAGCAGGCCACATTGCCCAATCAGCCGGCACGTGTCGCGGCTGCCGGATCGGCCAGGGAAGGGCGGTTTTCCGGGCAGCGGACGAGTTTCGGCCGCCGCAACTGATGGCCGAAAACTGCTGCACCTGCCATGGCTACTCCACGATGCGGTAGATGTTCCAAAGGCTGGTGCCTGAAACGACGTAGGGCTCCATCTCCTTGCCCCATTTGGCGTGCGCGTCGATCTTGCCGATCCTGGCGAAGAATCCCTCCAGCTGGGCAAGGCTTTCGACCTGCTGATGCGATTCGACCGTCGCTTCCCGAGCTCCGACCGAACCGGTCATGATCTGGAACTCGAGATCGGCAATGCCGACCTGAGAGCCGATCTCGCGTTCCCATTTCTTCAACAGGTCGAGCACGGTCTGCTTGTGCCCGAACTTGGCGTCGATCTGCCATCTGGCGCTGAACATTTTTGTCTCCTCCAGTTTTGCGGCCCAAACCGCGGTTGATCTTTCCGCGGTGGAACTACTCGTCCCAGGCCTGCACGACGGTCTGTCGTGCAATCCGCCCATTCTTCAGCTCCAGCATCGCCGCGCAGAACACTTTCGTTCCGTCCGGATAGGCGCAGGCCTGGGTGAAGGCGAGATTGTCGCCATCGGCGATGGTGGTGTCGACCTTGTGGGTCATCGCCCGGCTGCAGATGTCGTCCCAGAAGGTGCTGATCGCCGCCCGGCCGCGGATCTCGCGCGGCTTGCTCGGCGGATTGTTGCGGTCGATCACCCGCACCAGTGCGTCGTCGGCATAGAAGCTAGCGAGCATCCTGCCGTCCCGTCCTTCGATCGCTTTCTTGATCGCCGCGCCGTCCACGCTCTGCGTCTTGGTCAGCATCTTCTCCTCCATGGCCCGTTGATCGGGCGGTTGAATGATCACAAGCAATGCCCGGCGCACCGCCCGGCATTTTCTTTCACTGCGACTTGGCTTTGACGGCTGCGAACACGCCGTCGGTCTGTTGTTTGAAGGTCGCGAAATCGACCTGGCTGCCGTTGAGCATCGTCGACCAGTGGCGCACGATGGCCGCCATCGCGATCGCCTCCTTGATCTCCTCATCGGTCGCGCCATTGAGCTTGGCGGCCTCGGTGTGGAAATAGATGCAGTACTGGCAGGGGATCTGCGAGGCGACGGCCAGCCCCAGCAGTTCCTTGGTCTTGCCGTCGAGCGCGGTCTTGGGGTTGAGCTGCACACCCTTGATCTCGGCCCAGGCGCCGGCAACCGCGACATCGGGCAGCGTCTTGAACATGTCCGGCACTGAGCCGAGCGTCGCCTCGATGTCCTTGTAGGCGGCGGCCGCCGAGGCATCCTCGGCCCTGGCGGGAGCGATCGTGAACAGCGCGCCAACGCCTGCCGCTATCACCAGCGATTTGATCGACCTGTTTGACTTCAGCATTGCATCCTCCATCCGCAGTGCCTTTCCCGGCGACATCCGCCTGGCCTGCATGGAGAGAATTGGTACGCCTCGACCCCACCTGGCCGCTTCGCCCGAAAGCGCCATGGTCCCTATGGCCCGTCCGGGCCAGCCTGCCTGGCGGAAAATGCCGCTGCCGCGGCCCGTGACGGCAAATCGAGCTTCAGCAATATGTTGGCGACATGACGCTTGACCGTATGCTCGCTGAGCCTCAGCTCGGCGGCGATCGCGGCATTGCTCTTGCCGTCGGCGATCAGGATCACCACCTCGCTTTCGCGCGCCGTCAGTTGAGCCGGCTCGGCGGGTTTCGCCTTGGGGCGGCAGGCCGGCTCCAGGTGCTGTTCCGACGTCGCCTGGACCAGCGCCAGCGGGTCGTCCAGCTCATCCACCGTGACACGCCCGGCATCGATGAAATACAGGCCGGAGCCCGCCGCCAGATCGGCCGCCAGCCGCGAGGCCAGAATGTCGCCGCGCCCGGCATGGGCGGCGATCTGCATCGTCACCCGTGCCATCAGCCCCACCGGCGGCCCGCGCATTTCGACCTCGCCGACATGGGCGCCCTGGGCGCTTGCAATGCCCATATGTTGCGCCGCATCGCGCAGTGCCGCCGCGCAGCGTATGGCCCGCGCCGGCCCGTCGAAGCGCGAGATCATCAATTCGCCATGGATGCCGGCAACGCGTCCGCCATGACGGCCGACCAGCTGCCGCCAGCTCTCCTGGAAGCGCTCGCTGCGCTCGCTCCACATGCGGTCGCCAACCCGCGCCGTGTCGTAGATGCGTGTCGCCAGAAGAGCGGCAAGCACGCGCTCCGCTTCGGCCACGGCACGCTCGCCGGTCAGGAATTCCTCGATCAGGTCGGCCACCCGGTCGACATCGCCGGTCCAGATCGGGTGGTCGCGCCCGGGGACCTCGACCAGTCGCGCATTCGAGATGTTTTTCGCCAGAAAGCGGCTGGCTCCGGGGTCCACCCGCGCGTCGTTGCGGCGATGGATGAGCAGGGTCGGTGCGCCGATCGCCGAAAGCACGCCGCGCACATCGATTCCGGCATTCATCCGGGCAAGGGCTGCCGCTGCCGTCGGACTGGCCGACAGCCGCTCGAAGCGGGCCCACCACTGGGTGAAATGCGCATCATCTACCCGGCCGGGAGCGAAGTTGGGCAGTGTGGCGCCCGTGCCCCATTCCGTGCCGGCCGTCGCGATGAAGGCCTCGAGGCGCTCCGGCGACATCACCCATTTGTGGAAATGCGCATAACCGCCATAGAGCGCCAGCGCTCGTGTCCGTTCCGGATAGGTGGCGGCAAACAACATTGCCATCGGCGCACCTTCCGAAGCGCCGAGCAAGGCCGCGCGGCCGCTGCCGGTGGCATCCATCACCGCGCGCACATCGTCCATGCGGGTTTCGAGGCTGGGCAGGTGGCGTGGGTCGACGCGGTCGGACAGGCCGGTGCCGCGCTTGTCGAACAGGATCAGCCGCGAGAACGCCGAGAGCCGTTTCAAGAGCCTGGCGTAGCCCTCGTCTTCCCAATGCAGGTCGAGATTGGAGATGAAGCCGGGCACGAAAACCAGGTCGAACGATCCCTGGCCGACCACCTGATAGGCGATCCGCACGTCGCCGCTGAGGGCATATCGCGTCTCGATCGGCCTCACGTTGCTATCCCGTCCGGCCAGACGATTTCTAATCGCCGACCATAGCAGACGCCCGGCGGATGCGGCAGCCAAACTTTAGAAGACAGGAATATAGCCCGCGGCGAACCGTGTTCGCCCGCCATTTCTGGGGGAGGCTATTTCTGGGGAGCGGCGCTCTCTGCACCCGTGGGTTGGACGTAGCCGATGCTCACATCGGCCTGCTCCTCGGTCTTCGGCCGCTTGATCCTGGCCGAGGCCACGACGACGAGTTCGTCAAAACCTTCGCCGCCGCTGTCCAGCATCTCGAAGAACTGCCGGCGCATCCTGGGCTCCCAGAACTTGTTGATGTGCTCGGCCACGCCCGCCACACCTTCCTCGCGGGGCCTTGAATGGAAGAAGGCGGCGATCTGGTTCGCCATGCGCACCAGCTTTTCCCCGGTGCTCGTGATGTGTTCTTCGTCATGCGACATGCTGGGCAACTCCCAAGACCACCCGTTCCGGGTGGGTGAAAACATCGAAATCGTCGCCGCGCACCAGCGCCACCATCGTCATGCCGGCCTCTTCCGCGGTGCGGATGGCAAGGGCTGTCGGCGCCGACACGGCGATGATGAAGGCGGAGCCGATCGCCGCCGTTTTCTGCACCATCTCCACTGAGACGCGTGATGTCACCACCACCGCGCCGGATGCACCGTCAATGCCGGCCTTGGCCAGCGCGCCGGCCAGCTTGTCCAGCGCATTGTGGCGGCCGACATCCTCGCGCGCCATGACGATGCCCTTGCCGGGGATGTAGAAGCCCGCTGCATGAACTGCGCCGGTTTCCGAATGCAGTGGCTGCACCTTTGATAGAAGTTTCACCGAGCGGGTGATGTCATCGGCTTCAAGCGTAGGTTTTGACGCACCAACCTTGTCGACCGAGCGCATCGCTTCCTCGATGGATTCTATGCCGCACAGCCCACAGCCAACCGGCCCGGCCAAGCGCCTGCGTCGCGCCTCGAAGCGGGTGTTGGCCTGGTCTTTCAACCGAATCTGGATGTCGATGCCGGCGCCATGGTCCTCGACCTCAATCGCTTCGATTTCGCTGGGCAACGCGATGATGCCTTCGGTCAGCGAAAAGCCGAGCGCGAAATCCTCGAAATCGGCCGGGCTCGCCATCATCACCGCATGTGTGGTGCCGGCAAAGGAGAACGCCACCGGCGTCTCCTCCGGCACCATGCGGTTGGCCGCCGCAGTGCCGCTGGCGCGGTGGGCAAGGCGAGAGATTTGGGTGGTGGCTTGGCGTTTTCGGGTCACGAGGCGCGCCCCTCTGCCCTGTTCGTCCTTAGCAGTAGCTGTGGAGGCTCGCGCCTTTCCTCTCCCCCGTCGATTGGGGGAGAGGTGTCAAGCGAAGCTTGACGGAGTGGGGGTCGACTGCTCGCCAGATAGGCCGGTTTGCCTGCTCTTTGGGTTGTGCGCGACTTTCGACGGCTGCGTGTTGCGGGGCCGGCTTCCCCCACTCCGTCGCCGCTTCGCGACGCCACCTCTCCCCCCTCCGGAGGGAGAGGAAAGGCGCCAGGCGGCATAAGCTCGCGTCCTTCCTCTCCCCCGTCGATCGGGGGAGAGGTGTCGAGCAAAGCTCGACGGAGTGGGGGTCGACCAACCGTCAAGATTGAAGCTCTCATTGTCGAACGCCGTGGCAAGACTACTCCGCCGCCTGTAGCGGAGCGATGCGGCGGCTCTGCTCGGCCTGCTCGTTATAATCGCGCTGCCAGTCCGAAGGCCCGTTGGAGGCGCCGACCTGCACCGCGGTCACCTTGTACTCCGGGCAGTTGGTCGCCCAGTCGGAGAAGTCGGTGGTGATGACGTTGGCCTGCGTGTCGGGATGGTGGAAGGTCGTGTAGACCACACCCGGCGACACCCGGTCGGTGATCAGCGCACGCAGCGTCGTCTCGCCCGAACGGCTGGTCAGCCGCACCCAGTCGCCATCGCGCAGGCCGCGGTTCTCCGCATCGTGCGGATGGATCTCCAGCCGGTCCTCCGAGTGCCACATGACGTTTTCGGTGCGCCTTGTCTGTGCACCGACATTGTACTGGCTGAGGATGCGGCCGGTGGTCAGCAGCAACGGGAAACGCGGCCCGGTCCGCTCGTCGGTCGCCACATATTCTGTGCGGATGAACTTGCCCTTGCCGCGCACGAAGCCGTCGATATGCATGATCGGCGTGCCGAGCGGCGCCTTCTCGTTGCAGGGCCATTGCACCGATCCGACACGGTCGAGCAGATCGAAGGAGACACCGGCGAAGCTCGGCGTCGTTTTGGCGATCTCGTCCATGATTTCGGAGGGATGCTGGTAGTTCCAATCCAGCCCGATCGCGCGGGCAAGCTCCTGTGTCGCTTCCCAGTCGGCATAGCGCGCCTTCGGCTCCAGCACCTTGCGCACCATGTTGATGCGGCGCTCGGCATTGGTGAAGGTGCCGTCCTTTTCCAGGAAGGTCGAGCCCGGCAGGAAGACATGCGCGTAGTTCGCTGTCTCGTTGAGGAACAGGTCGTGCACGACGACGCATTCCATCGCCGCCAGGCCGGCCGCGACATGCTTGGTATCAGGGTCCGACTGCAGGATGTCCTCGCCCTGGATGTAGATGCCCTTGAAGGAGCCGTCGACGGCGGCATCCAGCATGTTGGGGATGCGCAGGCCCGGTTCGTCGTCGAGCTTCACCCCCCACAACGTCTCATAGATGTCGCGCACCGCCTCGCCGGAGATGTGGCGGTAGCCCGGCAGTTCATGCGGGAACGAGCCCATGTCGCAGGAACCCTGCACGTTGTTCTGGCCGCGCAGCGGGTTCACGCCGACGCCGGGACGGCCGATATTGCCGGTCGCCATGGCAAGGTTGGCGATAGCCATAACCGTGGTAGAACCCTGGCTGTGTTCGGTGACGCCGAGGCCGTAATAGATCGCGCCATTGCCGCCCTTGGCATAGAGCCGTGCAGCACCTCGGATCAGTTCAGGATCGACGCCGGACAGCTTGCCCACGATTTCGGGGCTGTTTTCCGGCAAGGCGACGAAAGAAGCCCAATCCTGGAACTCCGCCCAGTCGCAGCGATCGCGGATGAAGGCTTCGTCGAAAAGCCCTTCGGTGATGATGACATGCGCCAGCGCCGTCAGCACCGCCACGTTGGTGCCGGGCTTCAGCGGCAGGTGATAGTCGGCCTCGATATGCGCCGACTTGACCATTTCGGTGCGGCGCGGATCGAGCACGATCAGCTTGGCGCCCTGACGCAGCCGCTTTTTCAGCCGCGAGGCGAACACCGGGTGCGCGGAAGCCGGATTGGCGCCGATGATGACGGCGACATCGGTGAAGTCGACGGAATCGAAATCCTGCGTGCCGGCCGAGGTGCCATAGGTCTGGCCGAGGCCGTAGCCGGTCGGCGAGTGGCAGACGCGCGCGCAAGTGTCGACATTGTTGTTGCGGAAGCCTTGGCGCACCAGCTTCTGGACGAGATAGGTCTCTTCATTCGTGCAGCGCGAGGACGTGATACCGCCGATCGAGGTGCGGCCGTATTGATACTGGATACGGCGGAATTCCTTGGCCGTATGGGCGATGGCCTCTTCCCAGCTCACCTCGCGCCAGGGATCGCTGACCTTTTCCCGGATCATAGGCGACAGGATGCGGTCCTTGTGGGTGGCATATCCATAGGCGAAACGGCCCTTCACGCAGGAGTGGCCGTGGTTCGCCTTGCCGTCCTTATAGGGCATCATGCGAATGACTTCGTCGTCCTTCACTTCGGCCTTGAACGAGCAGCCGACGCCGCAATAGGCGCAGGTGGTGACGGCGGAGCGCTCGGGCATGCCCTTCTCAAGCACGGTCTTTTCACGCAGCGCATCGGTCGGACAGGCCTGCACGCAGGCGCCGCAGGATACGCATTCGGAGGCGATGAAATCCTCGTGCATGCCGGCGACCATGCGCGATTCGAAACCGCGGCCCTCGATCGTCAGCGCGAAGGTGCCCTGCACCTCCTCGCAGGCCCGCACGCAGCGCGAGCAGACGATACATTGCGCCGGATCATAGGTGAAATATGGGTTGGACTCGTCGCGGGCGATGTAGTCGACCGCCAGCGAGCCATGGCCGGGCGCGACGCCGTTTTCCTGCTTGACGTGGTTGCGGCCCTCGATGCCGAAGCGGTTCTCGGTCAGGCCGACCGATTTCGCCACAACGTCGAACTCGCTTGCGCCGGTGCCGGCCTTCTCGTTCCAGCCGGTCGGGTGGTCGGAGACGTAAAGCTCCATGACACCGCGGCGGATGGCGTCGAGCCGCTCGGATTGCGTGCGCACCACCATGCCTTCGCCGACGGGCGTCGTGCAGGATGCCGGCGTGCCGCCGCGCCCGTCGATCTCGACCAGGCAGACGCGGCAGGAGCCGAACGAGTCCAGCATGTCGGTAGCGCAGAGTTTTGGGATCTCGACCCCGCCTTCCATCGCCGCGCGCATGATCGACGTACCCTCCGGCACGCTGATGCTGCGGCCGTCGACGATCAGCGTAACCTGCTTTTGCGCCTTCGATTCCGGGGTTCCGTAATCGAGTTCTTCGATGAGTGTCGGGAAGTCGGCCTTGATATTCATCTGCCAGCTCCTATTCAGCAGCCACGCGCGCCGGCGCGGGCTTGAAATCTTCGGGGAAATGGGTGATCGAGCTCATCACCGGGTAGGGCGTGAAGCCGCCCAGCGCGCAGAGCGATCCGAACTTCATCGTGTTGCAGAGATCGGTGACCAGTGCCAGGTTCTTCTCCGGCTCGATGCCGGCGGCAAGCCGGTCGATGGTCTCCACCCCGCGTATCGAGCCGATGCGGCAGGGCGTGCACTTGCCGCAGCTTTCGATGGCGCAGAACTCCATGGCAAAGCGCGCCTGCTTCAGCATGTCGGCCGTGTCGTCGAACACGGTGATGCCGGCATGGCCGATCAGCCCGTCGCGCTTCGCGAACTCTTCGTAGTCGAACGGCGTGTCGAACAGGCCGCGCGGGAAATAGGCGCCGAGCGGGCCGCCGACCTGCACCGCCTTCACCGGGCGACCTGTGGCCGTACCGCCGCCGATATCGTCGACGATCTCGCCCAGCGTCATGCCGAACGCCGCCTCGAACAGGCCACCGAACTTGACGTTGCCGGCGATCTGTATCGGGATCGTGCCGCGCGAGCGGCCCATGCCGAAATCCTTGTAGAAGGCAGCACCCTTGTCCATGATGATGGGCACGGAGGCTAGGCTGATGACGTTGTTGATCACCGTCGGCTTGCCGAACAGACCCTGGATTGCCGGCAGCGGTGGCTTGGCTCGGACCACGCCGCGCTTGCCTTCAAGGCTGTTCAGCAGCGAAGTTTCCTCGCCGCAGACATAGGCGCCGGCGCCGACGCGGATTTCCATGTCGAAGGCGTTGGGCGAACCCAGCACGCTGACGCCGAGCACGCCTGCCTTGCGGGCGACCTCGACAGCCTTGTTCATGACAGCCACCGCATGCGGATATTCCGAGCGGATATAGACGAACCCCTTGGTCGCGCCGGTGGCGATGCCGGCAATCGTCATGCCTTCGATGAGCACGAAGGGGTCGCCCTCCATGATCATGCGGTCGGCAAAGGTGGCGCTGTCGCCCTCGTCGGCATTGCAGACAATGTATTTGCGGTCGGATGTCGTATCGAGCACCGTCTTCCACTTGATGCCGGTCGGGAAGCCGGCGCCGCCGCGGCCGCGCAAGCCCGATTCCGTGACCTGTTTGACGATGTCGAGCGGCGCCATGGCCACCGCGTTCTGCAGGCCCCTCAGCCCGCCCAGTGACTTGTAGGCGTCGAGCGATAGCGGGTCGTTGATGCCGCAACGCGCGAAGGTCAGGCGCGTCTGCTTGGCGAGGAACGGGATTTTGTCGGGCGCGCCCAGCCAGCGCTTGTGATGCCCGCCGGTCAGAAAGCCGCTGTCGAACAGGCTCTTGACGTCTGAGGGCTTGACCGGCCCGTAAGCGACGCGGCCCTTTTCGGTCGCGACCTCGACCATCGGTTCGAGGAAATAGGCGCCGCGCGAGCCGTTGCGGACGATCTTGGCCTCGACACCCCGTTCGGCCAGTTCCGCACGAACAGCCTTGGCGACTTTTTCGGCGCCGAGCGCCAGCGCGCCGGAGTCACCTGGAATGTAGATGCGCGGGATCATGAGCGTACCTCCGCGACGATCTCTTCGATCTTCTCGTCATCGAGCCGCCCGATCACCTCACCATCCAGCATCGCCGACGGTGAACAGGCGCACAGCCCGAGGCAATAGACAGGCTCAAGTGTAACCGATCCGTCGCGGGTGGTCTCATGGAAATCGATGCCGAGCAACTGCTTGACCTTTGCGGCGATCGCATCGGAACCCATCGACTGGCAGGCTTCCGCCTGGCAGAGCTTGAGCACGTGCCGGCCGGCCGGCCGGGCACGGAAATCATGATAGAAGGTCACAACGCCGTGCACCTCGGCCCTCGACAGGTTCAGCCCATCGGCGATGACGGGCACGGCGTCCTGCGGCACGTGGCCAAATTCTTCCTGGATCTCGTGCAGGATCGGCAGCAGCGGGCCTTCGAGGCCCTTCAACTCCTGGATGATCGCCGCCGTGCGCGACTGTATCTCGGTACTTGCTGGCTGCATCGTCACGCAGCGCCCTCCCTATCGTAGCGATCGATGCATATATCGTCCAAAGCATGAAGCGGTTTTGGAACAACGACATGCCTACGCCGCTTAATCGCTAAGTGCTTAAGAAATCAGAGAAAACCTCTGAAATCAATAAAGCGGTTTCGTTGCACGATAGAAAATTTCTATCGCGCCGGTTGACCAGTTATGACTAGCTCAGCGATTGGCGCGGAAATCGTCTGCCAGCGCCATCGCCTCGTCCAGCAGCGCCTGCACCAGCGGCGTGTGCGGTTCGCGCGGCGCGGCGACCAGCCCGACAGTGTGGCTGGCATCCGGTTCGACGATCGGAATGGCCCGGATCGGCTCGGAAAAACCGAATGTTTCCGCCAGGTTGAGCGGCATGATCGACGACCATTTGCCTGTCCGTATGTGGGAGAACAGCACGATCATCGAGTTGGATTCCAGTGTCGGCCGCACCTGCACGCCGGCCTCGGCCAGATGCTGGTCGATGATGCGGCGGTTCTGCATGTCCGGCGTCAACAGGCAGAGCGGCAGCTGGCTGATTTCGGCCCATGTCACTTTGTCGCGATCCGAATAAGGATTTCCGACCGCCGTGATCAGCTGGTAGCGCTCGTCATAGAGCGGCACGCTCGTCACCCGTCCGAGAGGCTCGTTGTCGAGATAGGTGATGCCGGCATCGACGTCGAAATTGCCGAGCAGCGACAACACCTCGATCGAGGTGCGCGACAGGATAGAGAAGGTGACGCCCGGGTGCTTCTCGCGAAATGGCGTCGTCAGCCGCGCCACCATGGCGAGGGCGGTTGGGATGGCGGCAATACGGATACGCCCGGACAGGCCATGTCGCGCCGCCCGCATCTCTTCGCGCATGGTCCTGGAATCGCCGACGATGCGACGCGCCCACACCAGCACCTGCTTGCCTTCCGGCGTCAGCCCCTGAAAGCGCGAACCGCGATTGACCAGCATGACGCCGAGCTGGCCCTCCAGCTGCTTGATCCCGGCCGACAAGGTCGGCTGCGTGACGCCGCACGCTTCCGCCGCCCGGCCGAAATGCTCCTCCTTGGCCAGCGCGATGAAGAATTCGAGCTTGTCGATCATGCCATCCGTCCGTTCGTTGCGCGCAAGGTCGGGGAAATTGCCTTTCGCCGCAAGCTCTACCCGCAATTGGCCATGCATCCACATCTTTGGGCCGGCTGGCTGTTTCCCCCGGCCGAACACGGCGCTATGTGGTTGGATGGAATACGAGGAGATCGGACATGCTGGGCTGGTTCCGCAAGCTTTTGCCGCGCGAAGATCGCTTCTTCGACCTCTTTGAACGGCATTCCCGCACCGTGGTCGGCGGCGCCGAGGCGCTGGAGCAGCTTCTGCAGGGCAAGGACATCGATCGCTGGTGCCAGAAAATCATCGATCTCGAGGACGAGGCCGATCATATCACGGCCGAAGTCCTGCTGGCGGTGCGGCGTTCCTTCATCACGCCTTTCGATCGCGGCGACATCAAGGACCTGATCCAGTCAATGGATGACGCCATCGACATGATGCACAAGACCGTCAAGACGGTGAAGCTGTTCGAAAAGAAGGAATTCGACCCGCTGATGCAGGAGATGGGCGGCGTCATCGTTGCCGCCTCCAGGCTGGTTGCCGAAGCGATCCCGCTGCTCAGCAAGGTCGGCACGCACACGGTACGCCTCAACGCCATCGCCGAAGAGGTGATGCGCGTCGAAAGCCGCGCCGACGATCTGCATGAGCAGGGATTGAAGGACCTGTTCAAGCGGCATGGCCGCAGCGATCCGATGGCCTACCTGATCGGCTCGGAGATCTACGGCCAGCTGGAGAAGGTGGTCGACCGCTTTGAGGACGTCGCCAACGAGATCAGCGGCATCGTCATCGAGAACGTTTAGGCAATGGAAGCCACCATCGCCTTTCCCGTGCTGATCGGCCTTGTCGCCGTCGCGCTGTTTTTCGATTTTCTCAACGGCCTGCACGATGCAGCGAACTCCATCGCCACCATCGTCTCCACCCGCGTGCTGAGACCGCAATATGCGGTCCTGTGGGCGGCTTTCTTCAATTTCATCGCCTTCATGTTCTTCGGCCTTCACGTGGCTGAAACCGTGGGAAAAGGTATCGTCGACGTCAGCATCGTCACGCCGGCGGTGATCTTCTCGGCGCTCGTCGGCGCTATCGTCTGGAACATCGTCACCTGGATTGCCGGCATCCCGTCCAGCAGTTCGCATGCCCTGATCGGCGGGCTTGTCGGCGCCGGCGTTGCAAAGGCTGGGCCCGGCGCCATCGTCTGGACCGGGCTTGGCAAGACGGTCGCCGCAATCGTCGTGTCGCCGGCGACAGGGTTTGTTCTGGCGCTGGTCCTCATCCTGGCCGTTTCCTGGCTGTTCGTGCGCCAGACACCGTTCGCCGTCGACAGCACTTTCCGCGTCATGCAGTTCTTTTCGGCCTCGCTTTATTCGCTAGGGCACGGCGGCAACGACGCCCAGAAAACCATGGGCATCATCGCCGTGCTGCTCTATTCGCAAGGCATGCTCGGCGGGACGTTCTACGTGCCGCTGTGGGTCGTCCTCACCTGTCAGACAGCACTGGCGTTCGGCACTTTGTTCGGCGGCTGGCGCATCGTCCACACGATGGGCTCGAAGATCACCCGGTTGAACCCGATGCAGGGCTTCTGCGCCGAGACCGGCGGCGCCATCACCCTGTTTGCCGCCACCTGGCTTGGCGTTCCCGTGTCGACCACCCATACGATCACCGGGGCCATCATCGGTGTCGGCGCTGCCCGTCGCGTCTCGGCCGTGCGCTGGGGCATTGCCGGCAACATCGTCATCGCCTGGATCGTCACCTTGCCGGCCACGGCTGCAATTTCGGCGCTCACCTACCTTGCGGTTGGCCTGGCAAGGTGAGGCGGACACCGTGGTGCTTGGAGTCGCTGCCAATCTGCACTATCTGAGCCGCAGCCAAACGCCTTAGGGAACAATGCATGTCCGTCACCAAGGAAATCGTCACCGAGCGTCTGAAGACGGTCAACGGGCCGGACTTCACCGGCAACATCGTCGACCTCGGCATGGTTTCGGAGATTTTCATCGCCGATTCGAAAGTGTTTTTCTCGATCACCGTTCCCGCCGCCCGCGCACAGGAGATGGAGCCGCTGCGCGCCGCAGCCGAGCGTGTCGTCAAGGCGATCCCTGGTGTCGCCGGCGCCGTCGTCGCGCTGACGGCGGAGAAGAAGGGCGGCGGCATGGAGGCTCCGGTTGCGTCGCGCCCGGCGCCCAGGCCGGCACCGACGGCCGCGCCCGCCGCGCCGCGCCCAGCTCCACACTCCCCAGCCCCGCACGCCCCGGCCTCGCAAAGCTCGGGCAAGCGCGGCGTGCCCGGAATCGAGGCGATCATCGCGGTGGCGTCCGGCAAGGGCGGCGTCGGCAAGTCGACCACCGCTGTCAACATCGCGCTTGGCCTCGCCGCCAACGGTTTGCGTGTCGGCGTGCTCGATGCCGATATTTATGGCCCGTCCATGCCCAGGCTGCTCAACATCCATGGCCGGCCGCAGACCGTCGACGGCAAGATCCTGAAACCGATGGAGAATTACGGCCTTAAGGTGATGTCGATGGGCTTCCTCGTCGACGAGGAGACGCCGATGATCTGGCGCGGTCCGATGGTGATGTCGGCGCTGACGCAGATGCTGCGCGAGGTCGAATGGGGCCGCCTCGACGTGCTCGTCGTCGACATGCCGCCCGGCACCGGCGACGCGCAGCTGACCATGGCCCAGCAGGTGCCGCTGGCCGGCGCCGTCATCGTCTCGACCCCGCAGGACCTGGCGCTGATCGACGCCCGCAAAGGATTGAATATGTTCAAGAAGGTCGACGTGCCGCTGCTCGGCATCGTCGAGAACATGAGCTATTTCATAGCCCCCGATACCGGCAAGCGCTACGACATCTTTGGCCATGGCGGGGCGCGGCGCGAGGCCGAGCGACTCGGCGTGACCTTCCTCGGCGAAGTGCCGCTGGAAATGGGCATTCGCGAAAGTTCTGATGAAGGTGCTCCGGTGGTAGCGTCGAAGCCAGACAGCGCCGAGGCGAAGATCTATCGCGGCATTGCTTCGAAGGTCTGGGACCGGGTCAACGAAGAACGCGGCGCGGCCGAAGCGGCGGTGCCGAACATCGTGTTCGAGTAGCTCGGATATCCCTTCCCCTTGAGGGGAGGGTGGCCCGAAGGGCCGGGTGGGGTCCGCGGTGACACGCTCGACGCTATTTCTTTACAAGTCGAGGCAGCTCAACTTACGTTGAGGCAGTTGAGGCGACCCCACCCGCCTCGCTTCACGAGGCACCCTCCCCTCAAGGGGGAGGGGAGCCCACCTTCTCGCCAAAGCTTGAAAAAAACTGCCCGGCCAGCTTCTTCGAAGTCGATTCGATGAGCCGGCTGCCGAGTTGGGCGATCTTGCCGCCGACTTCGGCTTTGGCCGCGTATTTGAGGACCGTCGCATCCGGCCCGTCCGCCGTCAGCGTCACGTCGGCGCCACCCTTGGCGAAGCCGGCAATACCGCCCTTGCCCTCGCCCTGGATGGTGTAGGAGTGCGGCGGCTTCAGGTTCTTCAGCGTCACCTCGCCGTTGAATGTCGCCCTGATCGGTCCGATCTTCAGGACCACCGTCGCTGCCATTTCGGTCGGCGATTTCATCTCCAGGTTCTGGCAGCCGGGAATGGTCGCCTGCAAAACCTTCGGATCGTTCAGCGCTTCCCACACTTTCTGCAGGGGGGCGGCAATGCGTTCCTCGCCTTCGATCACCAAAGCCATCGATACCTCCCGGACAGACTTCGAAGGCCTAACGCACGGTCTGGTCTGTGTCTATCGCACCAAAGTCCGGTTGCGACGGTGCGCCCTCTTGCCTGCTTCCGCGCGTTGCCATATCGATTTGTCTTACAAATACGGAGACCATGATGGCAGGCGCCCCCACCGGAAAGAAGAAGTTTCGCTCGCAGGAGTGGTTCGACAATCCCGACAATCCAGGCATGACCGCGCTTTACCTCGAGCGCTACCTGAACTACGGCCTGACGCGGGCCGAGCTAATGTCGGGCAAGCCGCTGATCGGCATCGCCCAGACCGGCTCGGATCTGTCGCCATGCAACCGCCACCATATCGAGCTCGCCAAGCGCGTGCGCGAAGGCATCGTCTCGATGGGCGGCATCACCTTCGAATTCCCGTGCCATCCGATCCAGGAGACCGGCAAGCGCCCGACCGCGGCACTCGACCGCAACCTTGCCTATCTCGGCCTGGTCGAAGTGCTTTACGGCTATCCGCTCGACGGCGTCGTGCTGACCATCGGCTGCGACAAAACCACGCCGGCGCTGCTGATGGCGGCGGCCACCGTCAATATTCCGGCCATAGCACTTTCGGTCGGACCGATGCTCAATGGCTGGCACAAGGGCAAGCGCACGGGATCGGGCACCATCGTCTGGGAGTCGCGCCAGCGCCTCTCGGCCGGCGAGATCGACTATGACGAGTTCATGGACATCGTCGCCTCATCGGCGCCGTCGACCGGCTATTGCAACACCATGGGCACCGCCACCACGATGAACTCGCTGGCCGAGGCGCTCGGCATGCAATTGCCGGGCTCGGCTGCCATCCCGGCGCCCTATCGCGAGCGCGGCCAGATCTCCTATGAGACGGGCAAGCGCATCGTCGAGATGGTGCATGAGGATCTGAAGCCGTCCGACATCATGACGCGCAAGGCCTTCGAGAACGCCATTGTCGTCAATTCGGCGATTGGCGGCTCGACCAATGCGCCGATCCACCTCAACGCGATTGCCCGCCATCTCGGCGTGCCGCTCACCAATGACGACTGGCAGACGGTCGGCCTCCATGTGCCGCTCATCGTCAATCTGCAGCCATCTGGCGAATATCTCGGCGAGGACTATCATCATGCCGGCGGTGTGCCGGCTGTGGTTGCCGAACTGATGAAGGCCAAGCTGCTGCCCTATCCCGAAGCCATGACCGTCAACGGGAAATCGATCGGCGACAATTGCAAGGGGGTCGCCAACGAGAATACCGATGTCATCCGCACTGTTGCCGAGCCGCTGAAGGCCAATGCCGGCTTCATCAATCTCAGCGGCAATCTGTTCGATTCCGCCATCATGAAGATGAGCGGCATCTCGCCGGAATTCCGCGAACGCTATCTCTCCAACCCGAACGACCCGGAAGCCTTTGAAGGCAACGCCATGGTCTTTGACGGGCCGGAGGACTACCACGCCCGCATCGACGATCCGGCGCAAGGCATCGACGAGCACACCATCCTGTTCATGCGCGGCGCCGGCCCGATCGGCTATCCCGGCGGCGCCGAGGTCGTCAACATGCAGCCGCCGGCCTATCTCATCAAGAAGGGCATTCACGCGCTGGCCTGCATCGGCGATGGCCGCCAGTCGGGCACATCCGGCTCGCCCTCTATCCTTAACGCTTCGCCGGAGGCCGCCATTGGCGGCGGCCTGGCGCTGCTCAAGACCGGCGACCGTGTGCGCATCGACTTACGCAAAGGCACTGCCAACATCCTCGTTTCCGACGAGGAAATCACGCGCCGCCGTGCCGAACTGCAGGTCGATGGCGGCTATCATTATCCCAAGCATCAGACGCCATGGCAGGAGATCCAGCGCTCCATGGTCGACCAGTTCTCGGAGGGCATGGTGCTGAAGCCGGCGGTGAAATACCAGGACGTCGCGCACACCAGCGGCGTGCCGAGGGACAACCACTGAGCACCCGCTTGATATGAAAATGCCGGCCTGATCGGGCCGGCATGAAAGCCTTGGCGTAAGCTTGTTTGGATGGCGGCCTCAGGGTGGAGGCGGGCCGGACGAAGCGGCGATGGCTGTGATGCCGGAGAGTCGTCCTGCCTTGCGGATGACTGGTGTGTGATACTGTTTCTTCATAGGACCCGTTGCCCGTTTTAGATCACTGCTCGCACGCCAACTGATCCCACCTGTCAGTATGACATTGCAGTCCTCGTCAGTTTCGGGTTTTTTGACACGAAATCAAGAGGGGTCCAGAGCGTCGTCCATGATGATGGTTTTCCGCCACGGGCGTATCCTTGCCGCCTAGCCCGATTGACATTGCCCCGGTCGACATTGCTATTGTCGGCGCGGGCATGGCCGGTCTCTTCCTGGCGTGGCGCTTGTCCCAAAGTGAAAAGCCCGCAAGGATCGCAGTTTTCGAATCCGCCGGTCGCGTCGGCGGTCGGGCCTCCACGGTCTCATTTCCCGGAGAGCCGAACTTCGGCATCGATCTCGGCGCGATGATGCTGATGCCGCAACATCGGCTGCTCAAAAAACTCATGGCGACGCTGGATGTAAAGCTGTCGGGTATGGACGTCGTCACCGGCGCCAACCGGCTCCATCTGCGCGGTAGGAGCCTGCCCTACGCCGCTATATCGCGCTTTGCGCCGCGCCGCCTGTTTGCCTATGACGTGACGCGTCGGCTGCAGGAAAAAGGCCCGTCCCGCCTGCTGCGAAAGGCGGCAGCACTGATCCTGCCGGGTTCGGAGGCCTTCGGCAGCGCCGAATGGAACGGCGCCGCAGGCTTCGTTTATCGCGGCCGCAAGCTGGCGGATTGGGCGACTTGGGATGTGCTGGCGACGGTCTTGACCCCGGAGGAAATGGCTTTTGCCGAGGACGCGGTGGGCTATTCGTTGCTCCTGCGCGGACCCAACGCCGCCGAGACGTTCAGGCTTGCGCTCGGCGAGCTGAGCGGCGGCCGCTCCTATTGTTCCCCCGATGGTGGGTTCCAGCCGGTTGCGGAGCGAATGGCCGGGCGGATCGCTGTCAGCGGCGGCGCCGTCCATCTCGATCACACCGTGACCGCCATCGCCCGCTCGGCGCAAGGGATGGTCTTGTCTGTCGAGGGGCAGGGCGGGACGGTCGAGGCGCGCAAGGTCGTGCTGGCGTTACCGGTCCGCCCCCTGCGGACCCTGCTGGAAAAGTCCGGCATCGAGCAGCCCAGCGATCTGCCGGCACCGGAACCCTGGCCGATGCTCACGCTGGCCGCCTGCTATGCCAGCCCATGGTGGGCTCGAAACGGCATCGCGGCCGGCCACAGCGTGACCGATCTGCCGGCTCGCCAGATATGGCAGTTCACAAAAGCGGACGCGCGCGACGCGACGATTCGGCGGAGCGTCGCCATGGCCTATTGCGATGGCAGGCACATGGTATTCTGGCGCTCACTGCTGCCTGAGCTCGCTCGGCGCCACGGTTTTGCGGTTTTGGCCGAGGGACATTCCGCGCTGGAGGCCTTTCACGGCCAGATGGTCGAAGTCCATGGCAAACACGGCGCCATCTCGAAACCCATCGGCGGGTTTGCGCAGGATTGGGGTGCGCCGGCCTATGGCGGCGCGTCGCATGTCTGGGACCGTGGCATAGATATCTCCGGTATAAAACTGGCGAGCCATACGCTTGCTCCGGGCATTCATGTCTGTGGCGAAGCGTGGTCCAACAATCACGGCTGGATCGAGGGCGCGCTGGAAAGTGCGGAAGACCTGTTGCAGCGGGAATTCGGGCTCGACGCCTGGCTTGCCTGAGACTCCGCAAGGGCGATGAAAAACGATCCTACATTCCCATATGAGTGGTCGGCTATCGGACGGAAAGTATCAACGTGACTAAACGGCGCTCTTCAATCGGTTTCCTCGGCATGTTCGGTCGCTCCGGCGATTTGCGGGAACTCGACACCGCGCTGCGCGGCGCCGATCTGCATCCGGCGCTTGTCCCTGAGGGGGTAAAGCTCACCATCGTCAATTTGATGAAGGATTATTGGCCGGACGAGCCGCCGCCGGACGCCTACCGGTCCGTGGCGCAGCTGTTTGGCTATTGCATCGCGGGCCCACAAACCTTCGAGCAGGCCAATGGGCCGGAGCGGCGGCTGGACGCTGAGCGCCGCATCGAGGCTGCGCTTGAAACCGGCGACAGCCTGGATGCCCAGATCGTGTTGATGGCGCTGCATGGCAAGCTGATCAGCGCCGAAGTGGTCGAGCGCTTTGGGTTAAGTGCGGACTGACCTACGTAAGGTGAAGCTTACCCGCCCATGCCGCTGCGTGGCAGCTTGATCATCTCGCCGAAGCGGGCGCGCAATTTGTCGTCGAGCAGCTTCGGCACATGGCGCGGGAAGCGCTCGGCAAGCACGCGCTTCTTTTCGATGATCGCCCGCTGCAAGATGTCGGGCCGGCCCTTCTCGTTCCATTCCTTGGGCGAAAAGCGGTCGCCGACGGCAGGATAGAAATACTCCGTCTGCATCAGGCGCAGCGTCTGCTCGTTGCCGAGATAGTGGCCTGGGCCATTCATGCAGACTTCGGTGATGGTGTCGATCGACAGCGCTTCGTCGGTCACTTCGATGCCGCGCACGCAGCGCAGGCAGTGGCCCAGCATGTCATTGTCAATGATCAGGCTCTCCAGGCAAAAGCCGAGCAGCGAGGCATGCATACCCGCCGATTCATAGACCAGATTGAGGCCGGCAAGACCGGCCATCACATCGGTGATGCCCTTTTCATAGCCGGACTGGATGTCGGGCAGTTTCGAATCCGTCATGCCGGCGGCCGAACCGCCCGGCAGATCGTAGAACTGCGCCATCTGCGCACAGGCCGAAGTCAACACTGCCTGCTCGGCCGAGCCGCCCGACATGGCGCCGGTCCTGAGGTCGGAGACGAACGGCCAGGTGCCGAAGATCGCCGGATGCCCGGGCTTGATGGCGTTGACGTAGATGAGGCCGACCAGCACTTCGGCCACCGCTTGCACCACAGCGCCGGCAATTGCCGCCGGAGCGGTGGCGCCGGCCTGGCCGGCCGATAGAAGCAGGATCGGAATGCCGCCTTCGACGCAGGCTTCGAGCACGCCGCAGGCGTCCTCGGCAAACTTCATCGGCGGTACGACGAAGCAGTTGGAGTTCGACACGAACGGCCGGGCGCGGAAATTCTCCTCGCCGCCGGCGATCGCATAAAGCATGTCCAGCGCCGGCTGCACGTTCTCGCGCACCGTGAAGGAGGTGCCGACATGCTTCGACGTCCCCATCACGCAGGCGTAGAGCGTGTTGAAGTCCATTTCGAGCGGATCGGGAATGTCGCGCGGCACCATCGGCCGCTGGAAGAAATGGATGTTGTCGAGCCCTTCGACGAGGCGGGCGGCGTCGTAAATGTCCTGCACCAGCGACTCGCGGTATTCGCGCTTTTCGACATCGACCAGATGCACCGCCGCACCCGCCGTGCCGTAATGCACGCGCTTGCCCTGGATCAGCATGTCATGCCTGGGGTCCTGGCCGTGCAGCGTAAAATTCCGCGCGGCTCGTCTGATCGTGTCCATCACAAGCCCGCGTGGGAAACGGACGCGGCCGTCATCGCCATAGACGGCGCCGACCCCGGTCAGCGCCTCGATGCAGGAGGGAATGGCATTGGCGAAGCCGACGGTCTCCAGCAGCGTCAGCACCGCTTCATGGATGCGCTCCTGGTCGTTCTGGTTGAGCGGCCCGTAGCTGCCGCCTTCGAGGCCGGCGCGCACCGGCCGGATATCGTCGGCAAGCGGTGCGGCGCGCATGGCGCGGCGCGCTTCGCGCCCGCCGGATCGTCGCGAACGCTGGTCGGCTGATGTATCTTTAGGAGCCGCATCCTTAAGAGCCGCATCCTGCTGCTCAACAGCCACTGACATGGGGGGACACTCCACCTTTAGCTTGCGAAACACGGCGCGGTGATTGGTCCACCGTCGGCTTGCTTCGTCCCTCTGTCAGCCGACTATGCCGTTGCCATTGGCCCAGCCTATGGGCCAGTCAACGCAGCCGAGTATGCCAGAGAGCTAATGCAGAATGTTGGTGATCATGCCAAGGGCCGGGGCTGTTCAAAGCTCCGGCACAGGCAAATCAGGCTGCCGCGGGCCTGCGTCCGGCCGCAGTCGCGAGCTCGCGAATACCCGGCTCGATGTGCTGCAGCGCGATCGAGGAAATGCCCAAGCGCATGAAACGCGAGGGCTTTTCGGTGCGATCGAAGAAGCGGTCGCCCGGCTCGATGATGACGCTGCGCGAGGCCGCGGCCTCGGCCAGTCCACGTGAATCGGTGCCGCGCGGGCCTTCCAGCCAGAGCGATGTGCCGCCGGCCGAATCGGTCGAGCGCCATTCCGGCAGGAATGCGGAAATCGCATGGACCAGACGCTTGCGCCGCTCGTCGAAGGCCGACGACAGCCGCCGCACCAGGGCTTCGTGATGGCCGAGCGACAGGAACAGCGCGACCGCGCGCTGGTTGTTGGCCGGCGGGTGCCTGAGCATGAAGCGACGCAGCGCCCTGAGCTCGGAGATTAGTCCAGCCGAAGCGACGATGTAGCCAAGCCGCAGGCCCGGAGCCAGCGTCTTCGACATCGAGCCGACATAGACGACGCGACCCGAGCGATCGAGGCTCTTCAGCGCCTGCTGCGGCGCCTCGTCGAGAAGCTGGCTGTCATAGCCGTCCTCGATGATGATCTGGTTGTGGCGGTTGGCGCGCGCCAGAAGGTCCTGCCGCCGCTCCGCCGACAGCGGCACCATGGTCGGGCAGTGGTGGCTGGGGGTGACGAAGACAAAGCCGGAATCGTTGGGAATGGACGAGGTGACGATGCCGGACTGATCGACCGGAACCGGCTGGATTTCGGCGCCTGCCAAGCGGAAGATCGAGCGCGCGTCGGGGTATCCCGGGTCTTCCATCGCGACCTTGGAGCCCTTTGTCATCAGCAGTGTCGCCAGCATATAGAGCGCGTTCTGGGCGCCCAGCGTGACGATGATCTCGTCCGGATTGGCGAAGATGCCGCGCCGCGGCAACAGCCGCGCCTGGATCTGCTCGATCAAGAGCGGATCGTCACGATCGACCATGTCGGAGGCCCAGTTGCGGATTTCGAGCACGGCCAGCGCCATGCGGTTGCACTCACGCCATTCGGCGGTCGGGAACAGCGCCGGGTCGAACTGGCCATAGACGAAGGGGTAGGACGACTTGATCCAGTTGTCGTGCTTGGCCGGCGGCGGCATGTCGCTGGCGGCGATCTGCCGGCGTGCCTTCCAGTCGATCTCGTTCTGCTGGTCGGGCGCCTTCTGGTGCGGCTTGGCCGGGGTGGCCAGCACATCCGGATTGACGAAATGGCCGCGCCGTTCACGCGCCACCAGGAAACCCTGATCGACCAATTGCTGGAACGCCAGCACCACAGTGCCGCGCGCGACGCCGAGTTTTTCAGCCAGGATGCGGCAGGACGGAAGCGGCATCGAAGCGGCAATCTGCCGGTCGAGAATGGCGGCGACGATCGCCTGACGGATCTGCGCCTGCAGGGTCTGGCCCGATTCCGCCGAAATCCGGAACAGGCCGGACCATATGGCCGTGTCGTTACGCTGTGGCATGGAAGGTGTTCCTCGATGGCCAGTCTTTTTTGCTTGGCTGGACCAGCGGAAGGTAACCGTGGCACAAGGGGTTGCGCCAATCAATTTTTCTGATCGCTGGGATTTATGCCAGTGATCTATGCGCGACGCGCAGCGTCGTCGCATCCCCGGGTGACGCTTGCGTCATCCCGCAGCGCGGACGCCCGCGCGACGCGCAGCGTCGTCGCGCCTCATTATCCCCAGCGCGATGCGAAGCGTCGTCGCTACTCCCATCACATCATCCAGCGCGACGCGCAGCGTCGTAGCTCCATCACATCGCACTATGCTGCACTGCGTCATCCCCACGCATTGAAACATGCGGAATTCGGCTCGATAACGTCACCCCGACGACACGCGCCGGAAACATCCGGTCTGATAAGATGTCGTGAAAAAACGATCAGGAGCCGGCAGTGGATCATTCCTCCTTCGACAAACAGCTTGTCGCCTTGCGTGCTGCGCGCGCGGCGGCATCGGGCACGATGCGCGAGGCTTTTGCCGCCGACCCCAAGCGCTTCGAGACATTTTCGGCCAGCGACGGCGACCTTTTGCTCGACTGGTCGAAATGCGCGGTCGACCAGCGCACGATGGAACTGCTCGAGAAGCTCGCCGCCGCCGCCGATCTCGAAGGTCGCCGGGCCGCAATGTTTTCCGGCAAGAAGATCAACATCACCGAGGATCGCGCCGTGCTGCACACGGCGCTACGGAACCTCTCGGGCAAGGGCGTCACGGTCGATGGCCAGGACGTCAAGGCGGATGTGCTGTCCGTGCTCGACGCCATGGGCGCCTTCGCCGATGCCATTCGCTCCGGCAAGGCCGCCGGCGCCACCGGCAAGAAAATCACCGACATCGTCAACATCGGCATTGGCGGCTCCGATCTCGGCCCGGCCATGGCGACGTTGGCGCTGGCGCCCTATCACGACGGCCCGCGCGCGCACTACGTCTCCAACATCGACGGCGCCCATATCCACGACACGCTGAAGGGCCTGTCGGCCGAAACCACCCTGTTCATCATCGCCTCGAAGACCTTCACCACGGTTGAGACGATGACCAATGCCGAGACGGCACGCGAATGGGTGCAGAAGGCGCTCGGCAAGGAAGCAGTCGGCAAGCATTTCGCCGCCGTCTCGACCGCGCTCGACCTGGTTTCCAAGTTCGGCATCGAAGCGGATCGCGTGTTCGGCTTCTGGGACTGGGTCGGCGGCCGCTATTCGCTGTGGGGCGCCATCGGCCTGCCGGTGATGATCGCCATCGGCCCGCGCAACTTCCGCGCCTTCCTCGATGGCGCGCATGAGATGGACGAGCACTTCCGCACCGCACCCCTGCAGAAGAACCTGCCTGCGCTGCTTGGGCTGGTCGGCTGGTGGCATCGCGTGATCTGCGGTTATCCGGCGCGTGCCGTCATCCCCTATGACCAGCGACTGTCCAGGTTGCCGGCCTATCTACAGCAGCTCGACATGGAATCGAACGGCAAGGGCGTCACCCTCGACGGCACGCCGGTGACGACGCCGACCGGACCGCTGGTCTGGGGCGAGCCCGGCACCAATGGCCAGCACGCCTTCTTCCAGCTGCTGCACCAGGGCACCGATTTCATCCCGGTCGAGTTCCTTGCCGCTGCCGTCGGCCATGAGCCTGATCTCAAGCACCAGCACGATCTACTGCTTGCCAATTGCCTGGCCCAATCGGAAGCGTTGATGAAGGGCCGCACGCTGGACGAGGCGCGCGCGCAGATGCTGGCCAAGGGCATGAAGCCGGCCGATGTCGACAGAATAGCCCCGCACCGCGTCTTCTCCGGCAACCGCCCATCGGTGACGATCCTCTACCGCAAGCTCGACCCGCGCACCTTCGGCCGGCTGATCGCGCTTTACGAGCACCGCGTCTTCGTCGAAGGCACTCTGTTCAACATCAATTCCTTCGACCAATGGGGCGTCGAGCTCGGCAAGGAGCTGGCGACCGGCCTGTTGCCAGTCGTGGAAGGCAAGGAGAGCGCCGCCAAGCGCGACGCATCGACGGCCGGGCTGGTGGCGCGCATCCAGCAACTGCGGGGGGCGCAATGAAAAATCCGGCCGACATCAAGGGCATATTGTTCGACAAGGACGGCACGCTTGTCGATTTCAACGCGACCTGGCTCGGCATCGCCGATTTCATGGCCATGGATGCTGCCGAGGGCGATCGCTGGAAAGCCGACAGGCTGCTTTCAGCGGCGGGCTTCGATTTTGTCGCCAAGCGTTTCAAGCCGGATTCCATCTTCGCCTCGGGCACCAACATGGATGTCGTCGAACTATGGTTCCCGCGCCTGTCCGACGAGGACCAGATGCTGGCCGTCGCCCGTTTCAACGAGATCACCTCGGTGCAAGGCTCATCGATGGCGGTGGCCTTGCCCGGCATCGTCGCGGCGCTGACGGCTCTGCACAAGCGATCCTACCGGCTCGGCGTCGCCACCAATGATTCGACTGCCGGTGCCGAAAAGACCATGGTCACGCTCGGCGTCGCGCAGCTGTTCACCGCGGCCTATGGCTATGACGCGGTCGCCAATCCGAAACCGGCGCCGGACACGATCGTCGCCTTTTGCGACCTGACCGGGCTGAGGCCGTCAGAGATCGCCATGGTCGGCGACAACCGCCACGACCTGGAGATGGCGCGTGCCGGCGGCTGCGGTCTGGCGGTCGGCGTGCTCTCCGGCACCGGCACGCGTGAATCGCTGTCGGCGATCGCCGATGTCGTTTTGGATTCGGTCGCCGATTTGCCAGACTTTCTCTCGGCGCGGGTCAAGGAGACGGTCTGACGGGGAGAAGGGCGGGGGCAAAACGAAAGTCAACCTGGGCCTTCCCGCCGATGGGTCGAGCGGACCACCAGGCCGACGATGCCGTCGCGATTTGCTATCTCCCAGCCAAATAGGGAAGGTCTGGGTAAAGCCGCGCTATAACTGCCCGCCGCATGGCTATGGCCAAGGGATCGTGGAAAATTTCCAGCGCCCGTTTTGCCTGATCGGTCGATAGCCATCCGTCGTCGAGACGCCAGCGGCGAAAAAACAGCCAATCGAGTTCGTACGACCGTCCGGCCTCTATGCTCTTTCGTGCTTGTTCGCTCGTGGTGTAGGCATGTTTTGCTGCCTTCAGCCCGTATTTGCCGAGCATCTCTTCGTACAATGCGGCACTTTTGGCCAGTACCGCTTCAACATCCTTGTCGGTGACTGTCGCAAGCCGATCCATTATCTCGCGGACGTCGCCCGGTACATCACTGGAGGCGCGTTCGACAGCGGCGGCGAACCGGTGGTCGGCTTCGAACTCCACGAACCACTCCCGGTGGTTGACGCGCCAGAAGATGGTTTCGGCAGCTTGGTCCATCCTCCATCCTCCATCGTCTATCAGCTCCAACGCGCGCAGGACGGGTTGGACGTCGGGGAAGACATAGGCAGGTCCTAGACCTCGGGCGGCATCGATATTAGGCCCTAGCCGCGGCGGTGTGCCGTTCGCTGGGATGATTGTCCAGGTTCCGCCTAGGGGGGCGAGCACGCTGCCGTCCGCAAGCCGATATTCCAGCCCACCTCTTTGATCGGCCAACTGAACGACTGCGACACATATATCATCCCAACGCGGAAGGATGTCGGGCAATTTGGGATCTTTCAGCGGTATGGCGCCCCACTCGGTTTCTTCCGCATGTCCAAGAGCCGCCAATGCCTCGCAACTGATTTCGTAGGCAGTCACAAACCCGTGCTGCCAGTTCTTGCCATCAATCGTGTACGTCTGGTTCCGTGACATATACTCGGCTGCGAGGGTCGCCCAATCTGAAGGCAGGCTGTCTTTGGTCATCGGACTTTCTTCCGTCGTGATGGCGAGCTGTTCTTCTTTGCTACCTCTCGGACAAATAGGGCAGGTCTGGGTAAAGCTGCCCCATCACTGTGCGCCGCATTGCCATCGCCAAGGGATCGTGGAAAATTTCCAGCGCCCGCTTTGCCTGGTCGGCAGATAACCATCCGTCGCCAAGACGCCACCGGCGAAAGAACAACCAATCGAGATCGTGCCGACGACCGGACTCGAGACTCCTTCGTGCCTGTTCATTCGTGGTGAAGACGTGGATTTTTGCGTTCGGCCCGTATTGGCTGCGCAGCTCTTGATACCGTGCTGCATTTTTAGCCAAGGTCGTATCGATATCCTTGTCGGTCACTGTCGAGAGTCGATCCAACTCCTCGCGGACATCGTCAGGAATATCGGCGCAGGCGCGCTCGGCAGCGGCGGAGAACCTGCGGTCAGCTTGAAAATCCACAGCCCATCCCGGAGGATGACCGGCTCGCCAGAAGATGGTTTCGGCAGCTTTCGTCCATCCTGCATCGCTTGTCAGCCCTAGCGCCAGCAGGACGGATTGGACGTCGGGGAGAGCATAAGCGAGCCCAAGGCCTTGGGCACCAGCGATATTGGGCGTCGGCGGCGACCATCTCTCTGCGGGTGCGACGATTGTCAGGGGCCGACTCAGCGGAACCCCAAGGTACAAGCTCCCATCCATAAGCCGAAGTTGCAGTGCCCCTCTTTGGTCGGCCAATTTGACGACAGCCACGCATACATCGTCCCAACGTGGAAGATCGTCGGGTAATTTTGAGTTCTTCAGCGGTATTGCGCCCCATTCGGTTTCGTCGGCGTATCCGAGAGCCACTAAAGCCTCGCAGCTCATCTGGTATGCGCTGGTGAATGTGTGCTCCCAAGCCGCGTCGTCAAAGCACTGCTGATTTCGCGACATATATTCGGCTGCAGCGGTGGCCCAACCTGGAGGCAGGCTGTCCTCGGTCATCGAACTTTCTTCCGTCATAATGGCGAGTTGTTGTTCTTCAACAATGCTGTGGAGCAAAGCTGTTTCGTCTGCAATGGGTCGAACTCGGCCACTCAGCGATAGGCTTTGTCGCGTCAGCGCTCTTCCGCCTCGAACCAAAACACCCCGCTCGGCCTCGTCGCAGCCCCCTTTGCGTCGCCGAAATCCGGCACCTGATATTCGGCGAGCAATCGTAGCCGCGACAGCGGCAGATCGGCGCGGCGGGGATCGCCGACCAGCACCTCGATGCCGGCTGCCAGGCAGCGGTCGAGGAACGGGATCACCCGCAGAGCAACCTCGCGGCCGTAGAACACGTCGCCGGCAAGCACGAGGTCGACGGCCGGCGGCGGGCCTGTGGTGATGTCCTTGTCGACAATGGTGATCTCGACGCCGTTGGCCGCGGCATTGATGCCGATCGCGGCGACGCCGTTGCGGTCGATCTCGGCCGCGATCACCGCGCTGGCGCCGGCCTTGGCGGCGGCGATGCCGACAAGGCCCGAGCCGGCGCCGAGGTCGAGCACGCGGCGGCCGGCCACGCTTTGCGGATGGTCGAGTATATAGCGCGCAAGCACGGCGCCGCCGGCCCAGGCATAGGCCCAGTAGGGCGGCTGCGGCTCAGCTTCGTGCTCCTTGGTTTGGCTGCCGTCTTCCGGTCCATGAACTCGCCACTCGACAAGCCGCCTCAGGCCGCTGCCGGAATGAGCCGTATAGAGCTGGATTTCACGAAGGGCGGGAACGGGCGCAAGCCGCAGGTTCGCCTTGATGAACACTACTGCATCGGGACGCCGACTATCGTCCGCCATCCCGCCGTCGCCAGGCTCGCCGTTCAAACTATTCCCGCAGCGCCCGGCGCAAAATCTTGCCCACCGGCGTCTTCGGCAGCTCGGTCCTGAACTCGATGTATTTGGGTCGCTTGTAGCCGGTCAGGTTCTCGCGGCAATAGGCGGTCAGTGCCTCGACGGTCAGCGCCGGGTCCTTCTTGACCACGAACAGCTTCGGCACCTCGCCCGAATGCTCGTCCGGCACGCCGACCGCCGCCACTTCGAGCACGCCCGGATGCTGGGCGACGACTTCCTCGAGTTCGTTGGGATAGACGTTGAAGCCGGAGACCAGGATCATGTCCTTCTTGCGGTCGACGATCTTGGTGTAGCCGCGCTCGTCCATGAAGCCCATGTCGCCGGATTTGAAGAAGCCGTCCTTGGTCATCACCTTGGCGGTCTCGTCCGGCCGGTTCCAGTAACCGGCCATGACCTGCGGCCCGCGAATGCAGATCTCGCCGACCTCGCCGAGCGGCAGGTTGTTGCCGTCATCGTCGCGGATGACGATCTCGGTCGACGGCAGCGGCAGGCCGATCGTGCCGGTGAAATTGCTGTCGCTGAACTTGTTGGCGGTCGCCACCGGCGAGGTCTCCGACAGCCCGTAGCCCTCGGTGATCGAATTGCCGGTCAGCGCCTTCCAGCGCTCGGCAACCCCCTTCTGCACCGCCATGCCACCACCCAGCGTCATGATCAGCGGCTTGAAGTCGAGCTTGCGGAAATCCTCGTTGTTGAGCAGCGCGTTGAACAGCGTGTTGAGGCCGGGGAAAATGTGCATCGGGTATTTCTGCAGCTCCTTGACGAAGCCGGGAATGTCGCGCGGGTTGGGAACGAGCACGTTCTGGGCGCCCTGCTGCATGCCCATCAGCGCGTTCACCGTCAGCGCGAAGATATGGTAGAGCGGCAGTGCGCAAATGAAGTTGAGATGCGCCGGTTTCGGCTTGATCGCATAGGCGTCCTGCAGCCACAGCGTGTTCTGCGCGACATTGGACAGCACATTGGAGTGCAGCAGCACAGCACCTTTGGAAATCCCCGTGGTGCCGCCTGTATATTGCAGGAAGGCGACGTCGCTGGCTTCCATCTTGGCCGGCTTGAAGGCGATGCCGGCGCCGGCCTTCACCGCCGCATTGAATTTGACATGGCCGGGCAGCGACCAGGCCGGCACCATCTTTTTCACCCGGCGCACGACCAGGTTGACGATCGTGCCCTTGAGGCCGCCGAGCATGTCGCCCATCGCCGCGACCACCACATGCTTGACCGCCGTCCTGGCAATCACCGCGTCCAGGGTGCTGGCGAAATTCTCCAGAATGACGATCGCCTGCGCGCCGGAATCCTTGAGCTGATGTTCGAGCTCGCGCGGCGTGTAGAGCGGATTGATGTTCACCACGACATAGCCGGCGCGAAGCACGGCCATCATCGCCACCGGATATTGCAGCACATTCGGCATCATCAGCGCCACGCGTGCGCCCTTCTGCAGGCCCTTCAATTGCAAATAGGCGCCGAAGGCGGCCGATTGCCGCTCGAGTTCGGCATAGGAGATCGACTTGCCCATGCAGACGTATGCCGGCTGGCCGGAAAACTGCTTGCAGGCGCCGACGAGGAAGTCGCCGATCGAACTGTAGGGCAGGGCGCCGATCTCCGCCGGCACGACTTTCGAATAGCTTTTTAGCCATGGCTTTTCCGGCAAGCCCGCGGCAAGCGCCGTCAGCGTATTCGGCAGTTTTTTGGCCACGCCCGTCGACGGCTTCGAGGCGGGCTTCGCCGCGGCTGTCTTGGCGGCTGGCGGCTGGGCGGGCTTTGCAGCGGGTGCTGTCTTCGCAGCGCGGTTGACCGCAGGTTTCGCTGCCGGCTTGGCGCTTGCCTTCGCCGGCGTCGAGGTTGCCGTTGGCTTGACGGCGGGAGTGGCTTTGGCCGGTGGCGCTTTCGACTTGGCGGCAGCGGCGGCCGGTTTTGAAGCTTTCGCCGCTTTTGCTTTCGCCGGGGCCGTTGACTTTGTTGCTTTCGCCACCTCTAGCCTCCCTAAGTCGTTCTGTTGCCTGCTCCATGCTGCGCCGCCTCGATGTGGTGAGGCGTCCTCCGCTGCAGCGATGTCGCGGATCCCGGAAAATCCAGCGTGTCATCTATCTATTGCGACTATCGGCGGCCGTGCAAGTCTTGCCCCAGCGGCAGGACGGCAAAGATTTGCCGTCGAAATCCTTCCCGCGACGCCGGCTCGGCAATGCCGTCCTGTCATCTCGGTGGCGAAACCCAGGCTTGTGGATTTTTGGCTTACGATTGCTGCGATCAATGAAAAAATGCGGTCGTTAACAATCCCGTGATTAGCAGATTTTGCTATTTGTTTCTGCAGTTCGTCAAAGACCGAGAAATATTTTCTGCTTACGGTGGGGTAGGCAAACAGGGTGTTCCAAAGCCGGAAAAACGGTGCTTATATGCGCGCTTCGCGAGCCTATAGAGGGGCTTGGAAGAACATCAGGGAGTGCTCAATGAAAAAGAAACTGACTTTTGCAGCCGCGTTGCTGGCTGCAAGCGTCCTCGGCGGTGTGGCCAATGCCAAGACGCTGGTCTATTGCTCGGAGGCCTCGCCGGCCAACTTCGACCCGGGTACCACGACGGGCGGCAACGACTTCGACGCCTCGTCGCGCACCGTCTATTCGCGCCTGGTCGAGTTCAAGCATGGCGGCACCGAAGTTGTGCCCGGTCTCGCCGACAAATGGGAGATTTCGGACGACGGTCTGGTCTATACTTTCCACCTGCATCCGGGCGTGAAGTTCCAGACGACGGATTTCTTCAAGCCGACGCGTGATTTCAATGCCGACGACGTCGTCTTTTCGTTCGATCGCCAGTTCAACAAGGAAAACCCCTGGAACGGCGAGAAGTACCTGCCGAACCTGACCTGGGACTACTACACCGGCATGGACATGCCGAAATACGTCGCCAAGTGGGAAAAGGTCGATGACCTGACCGTGAAGCTGACGCTGACCGAGCCGAACGCGCCGATGCTGGCCAATCTCGGCATGGACTTCGCCTCGATCGTGTCGAAGGAATATGCCGACCAGCTGGAAAAAGACGGCAAGATGGCCGACTTCTCGACCAAGCCGGTCGGTACAGGTCCGTTCCAGTTCGTCGACTACCAGCTGGATTCGGTCATCCGCTATGCGGCCAACCCGGACTACTTTAAGGGCAAGGAAAAGATCGACGATCTCGTCTTCGCGATCACGCCTGACGCCACCGCCCGCATCCAGAAGGTGCTCGCCGGCGAATGCGATATCGCGCCCTATCCGAATCCTGCCGACATCGGCACGATCAAGGCCAACGCCGACGTGACCCTGATGGATCAGGCTGGCCTCAACATCGGCTATATGAGCTACAACACCACCATCCCGCCGCTCGACAAGCCTGAAGTGCGCCATGCGCTCAACCAGGCGATCGATCGGGAATCGCTCATCAAGTCGCTGTTCCAGGACGCCGGCGCCACGCCGGCCGTAAACCTGATCCCGCCGACCATGTGGTCGTGGAACAAGGACGTGAAGTCCGACGCCTATGATCCGGAAGCAGCCAAGAAGGTGCTGGCCGATGCCGGATTGAAGGAGATCCAGCTTTGGGCCTCCGACCGCGTCCGTCCCTACAACCCGAACTTCCAGCGCGCCGCGGAACTGATCCAGGCTGACTGGGCCAAGGTCGGCGTCAAGGCGGAGATCGTCAGCTACGAGTGGACGAAGTACCGCGAAGAAGGCAAGAAGAAGGAGCGCCCGGGCGCCTTCCAGATCGGCTGGACCGGTGACAATGGCGATCCGGACAATTTCTTCGCCACGCTGTTCGCCTGCTCGGCCATCGGCGTGTCGAACTACTCCAGCTGGTGCGACAAGGACTTCGAGGATCTGATCCAGAAGGCCAAGAAGACCAGCGACCAGGCCGAACGCACCAAGCTCTATGAAGAGGCGCAGGTTGTCTTCCAGAAGCAGGCTCCGGCCTTCCTCATGGCACACAGCCAAGTCTACGCAGTCGTGCGCAAGAATGTCAGCGGCTTCATGATGGACCCGCTCGGCATTCATCGCTTCGACGGCGTCGACAAGGCCGAATAGAACTGTTAGGCGGGCGGCGCGCAATCAGGCGCCGCCCGCTTTTCAAGATGCTCCGATATCTCCTAAACAAAATCGTCTTGGTGCTGCCGACGCTGATCGGCATCACCATCTGCGCCTTCGCTTTCGTCAGGCTGCTGCCCGGCGATCCCATTCTTGCCATGGCCGGCGAGCATGGCGTGTCGCCCGAGCGTTACGCGGAACTGAAGGAACAGTTCGGCTACAATTTGCCGATCTGGCAGCAATACGCGCATTATGTCCGCGATGCCGCGACCGGTAATTTCGGCGTGTCGATTTCGTCCAAGCGGCCGGTCATCGAAGATTTCATGACGCTCTTCCCGGCAACCATCGAGCTCTCAGTCTTCGCCATGATCTTCGCCATGGTGCTGGCCATCCCGGCCGGCATCATTGCTGCGGTCAAACGCGGCTCCTGGTTCGACCAGGGGCTTATGGGCACCGCCCTCGTCGGCTATTCCATGCCGATCTTCTGGTGGGGCCTGCTGCTGATCATCTTTTTCTCCGGCTATCTCGGCTGGACCCCGGTTTCAGGCCGCATCGGCCTTCAGTTCTTTATCAAGCCGATCACCGGCTTCCTGACCCTCGACAGCCTGCTCTACGGCAAGTGGGATGCTTTCCGCTCGGCATTGAGTCACCTGGTGCTGCCGACAATTGTGCTCGGCACCATCCCGCTGGCGGTGATCGCGCGCCAGACGCGCTCGGCCATGCTCGAAGTGCTGGGCGAAGACTATGTGCGGACCGCCCGCGCCAAGGGCCTGTCGTCGTCCCGCGTCATCGGCGTGCATGCGCTGCGCAATGCGCTGATCCCGGTGGTCACCACCATCGGCCTGCAGGTCAGTACCCTGCTCGCCGGCGCCATTCTCACAGAAACCATCTTCGCCTGGCCGGGCATCGGCAAGTGGATGGTCGAATCCATATCCAAGCGCGACTATGTCGTCGTGCAGTCAGGCTTGCTGTTGATCGCCCTTATCGTCATGGCGGTGAACCTGATTGTCGACGTGCTTTATGCCGTCATCAACCCGCGCATCAGGGCGGCGTGATGAGCCAGTCGACCGAAATCGCCCCGATGGCCGCCGGCAACCCTGACCGTCTGACCGGCTTCAGGACCTTCTGGCACTATTTCTCGGTAAACCGCGGCGCCGTCATCGGCCTGTTCGTCTTCATCCTTTTGGTGCTGGCCGCGCTCTTTGCACCGCTGCTGGCACCCTATGCGCCCGACATCCAGGACAAGACAGCTTTCCTGCGTCCGCCGGCCTGGCAGGCAGGCGGCAGCATGGAATATCTGCTTGGCACCGACGCCGTCGGCCGCGACATGCTCTCGCGCCTGCTCTATGGCGCGCGTTTCTCGCTGCTCATCGGCGCCGTCGTGGTCACGCTGGCGCTTGTCGGCGGCATCACGCTGGGCCTTTTGGCCGGCTATTTCCGGGGCTGGGTCGACGTGGCGATCATGCGGGTCATGGATCTGATCCTGTCCTTCCCGTCGCTGCTCTTGGCGCTGGTTCTGGTCACCATCCTCGGCCCCGGCCTGTTCAACGCCATGCTGGCCATCGCGCTTGTCCTGCAACCCCACTTTGCCCGTCTGGTGCGCGCTGCCGTCATGGCCGAAAAGAGCCGCGAATATGTGGTCGCCGCCAAGGTCGCCGGCGCCGGCCATATAAGGCTTATGCTGCGCACCATCCTGCCCAACTGCCTGGCGCCGCTGATCGTCCAGGGCACGCTGTCCTTCTCCAACGCCATCCTGGAGGCGGCCGCTCTCGGCTTTCTCGGCCTTGGCGCCCAGCCGCCGACACCGGAATGGGGAACCATGCTCGCCTCGGCGCGTGAATTCATCCTGCGCGCCTGGTGGGTGGTGACCTTCCCCGGTCTGGCCATCCTCATCACCGTGCTTGCCATCAACCTGATCGGCGACGGTCTGCGCGATGCGCTCGATCCGAAGCTGAGGAGGTCGTAATGGCGCTGCTCGACATCCGCAATCTCGTCGTCGAGTTCCAGACCGCATCCGGCCCGTTCCGCGCGGTCGATGGCGTCTCGCTCCATGTGAACGAACGTGAAGTGCTGGCCATCGTCGGCGAATCCGGCTCCGGCAAGTCGGTGTCGATGCTGGCTGTGATGGGGCTGTTGCCGTGGACGGCGACGGTCACTGCCGACGAGATGAGCTTCAACGGCCGCGATCTCCTGAAGATGAGCCCGGCCGACCGGCGCAAGATCGTCGGCAAGGACATGTCGATGATCTTCCAGGAGCCGATGGCCAGTCTCAATCCGTGCTTCACCGTCGGCTTTCAGATCGAGGAGGTGCTGCGCTTCCATATGGGCATGGACAAGGCCCAGCGTCGCGAGCGCGCCATCGAATTGCTGACGCAGGTCGGCATTGCCGAGCCGGCCGAACGGCTGAACTCGTTTCCGCACCAGATGTCGGGCGGCCAGTGCCAGCGCGTGATGATCGCCATCGCCATCGCCTGCAATCCGAAGCTTCTGATCGCCGACGAGCCGACCACCGCGCTCGACGTCACCATCCAGAAGCAGATCCTCGACCTGCTCGTGTCGCTGCAGGTTAAATACGGCATGGGCCTGATCATGATCACCCACAATATGGGCGTGGTCGCCGAGACGGCCGACCGCGTCATCGTCCAGTACAAGGGCCGCAAGATGGAAGAGGCCGACGTGCTGTCGCTGTTTGAATCGCCGAAGAGCAATTACACCCGCGCGCTGTTGTCGGCGCTGCCGGATAATGCCGTCGGCGACCGGCTGCCGACCGTCTCGGACATGCTGTTCGAACCAGCTGCCGGGGGCGTCTGATGAGCATCAAGGTCGTCGAAGGCAAGGACATCGTGCGCGACTATCACGTCGGCGGCGGCCTGTTTCGCGGCGCGCGCACCTTGCATGCGGTCAAGGGCGTCTCGTTCAGCGTCGACAAGGGCAAGACGCTGGCCATCGTCGGTGAATCGGGCTGCGGCAAGTCAACGCTGGCGCGCATCATCACGCTGATCGATCCGGCAACGTCGGGCGAACTGTTCATCGACGGCAACAAGGTCGACATCGCAAGGAACGGCCTGACCAGGGAGATGCGCCGCAAGGTGCAGATCGTCTTCCAGAACCCTTACGGATCGCTCAATCCGCGCCAAAAGATCGGCGATGTGCTGGGCGAGCCGCTGCTCATCAACACCGACAAGCCGGCCGAAGAGCGGCGCGACCTCGCCATGAGGATGCTGAAGAAAGTCGGCCTCGGAACCGAGCACTACAATCGCTATCCTCACATGTTCTCGGGCGGCCAGCGCCAGCGCATCGCCATTGCCCGCGCGCTGATGCTGAACCCGAGCCTGCTGGTGCTTGACGAACCGGTCTCCGCGCTCGATCTTTCGGTGCAGGCGCAGGTGCTCAACCTGCTCGCCGACCTGCAGGACGAATTCCAGCTGACCTATGTCTTCATCAGCCACGATCTGTCGGTCGTGCGCTACATCGCCGACGATGTGATGGTGATGTATTTCGGCGAAGCCGTCGAATACGGCTCGCGCGAGGAGGTCTTCGCCGACCCCAAGCACAACTACACCAGGACGCTGTTCGCCGCGACGCCGCGCGCCGACGTCGCCTCGATCAAGGCGCGGCTGGCGAAGAAGAAGGCCGCCTGACCTCTCACCGAGAATTGTTTTTGAACAATCGGAAATGCGTCGCGGCGGTGGTTTGCCGGCAGGATGGATCGCGATCTGCGAGCTGCCGGGCGCAAGCCGCGTCGCAGGTTGGGGTGCGCCCCATCACTCACCCGCTCCGTGCTGGTAAAGCTCGTCCATGCTGAGCATTGCCAGGGTTGCGAAGGGGGCCTGTTTTTTCACCCGACCGCGGCTCAAGATCACCACGTCGTCGCAGAACGATATGGTGCTGTAATGATGACTGATGACAATGGTGGTGCGGCGGCCGGCCCGCGACTTCAGCGTCTCGACAATAGCGGCTTCTGACAACCCATCCACCGCACTGGTGGCTTCGTCGAGGATGAGAATATCGGGATCGCGCACCAGCGCCCGCGCCAGGGCGATCCTTTGCCTTTGTCCGGCTGACAGGTTGATGCCCCGGTATCCGACCAGCGTCGCGTAACCCTGCGGCAGGTGCTCGATGAATTGATGTGCCTCGGCCAGCCTTGCGGCGCGCATGGCGTCGCTGGCCGACGCCGTGTCGTAGCCGTAGATAATGTTTTCAAAAATGGTGCCATCGACCAGTTCCAACTCCTGACTGGCCAGGGCAATGTTCCGCCGCCACTGGCTTGGGTCGACTTCATCGAGCGGTGCCCCATCGACGAGGATCCTGCCGCTGTCGGGTTTGACGAAGCGGCACAGGAGATTGACGATCGTCGTCTTGCCGGCGCCCGAGCGGCCGATCAGCGCCGTCGAGCGGCCGCTGCGGATGTCGAACACCGCCTTATGCAGCACCGCCTCGCGCGCGTCGGGGCCTGACAGGGGACCGGAATAGGCGAAGCTCACATCATCGAAGCTGATCCCTTGGCGCAAGCCGTCGAACGGCAGGCTGCCCTGCGGCGCCTCGGGCTTGTCGGAAGGATCGAGCAGCCATTGTACCTCTTCCAGCGAGCCGCTCATGCCTTGCAACTGACTCCAGGACATCTGCAAGGCGCGCATATGCGGCTGCAGTCGGTAGAGCAGGATGAGGAAGGCGACGGTCAGCGGGAAGCTTACATTCGCCAGCCAGGCTCCGATCACCACCGCCAGGAACAGCATCGCGTGCAATACCTCGGTCAGTGGCGGCAAGACGCCCTGGCGGATTGAAAGCACGAAAGCCGCCCGCCGCACCCCGTCGGACGCTTTGGCGAAGACCGCCTTTTCGCGGTTCTCCTGCCCGAAGATGCGAATCAGGCGCCCGGCATGCACCAGATGCAGCATCTGCGACGCCAGTGCGCTGTTGCGCGAGACGACGCTGCGGCTCGGCGCCTTCAGATTGGACGACAAAACCCCGTGCGCCAGCTGGACAAGCGCCAGCCCTAGAGTCACCAGCAGCGTCATCTGCCAAGAGAGGAGCAGGAGGAAGGCGAGCAGGATGACGGCGGCCGAGGCACTGACGATCGCGCCGAGCAGGGCCTGGATAGCGTCGGATGCTCGCCAGGATTCGTTGGAGATGATGTTGAGCAGCCGCCCGGGGCTTTGCTGCAGGAAAAAGGGGTAGCCGACCCTGAGCAACTGCTCCGACAGTGCGCTACGGATCGAATAACCTGCCTTGCCGTAGATGTAGCTGGTCAGCAGAGTGTTGGCGAAGGCAAAGACATTTTTCAGTACGATCGAACCGAGGATCGCGGCCGAAATGGCGATCAGCCGCTGGCGCTCGCCGAGGTCCGCTCCAACCTGCTGGAGGAGGGCGGAGAAACCGGCCATGCCTGATGTTTCGCCACGTCCCATAATGATGCCGAGCAGCGGAATGATGAGACCGATGCCGAGGCCTTCCAGCGCGGCGCCGGCAAGCCCGAGCCCCACCACGACGGGAACGAGCCGCAACAGCCTGCCACCAAGCGCGCGGCGCAGCATTGGCAGGGCTGACGGAATCAGTGACATTATCGCGCTCTGGCCTCCGCATTGGCTTCGCTGGCTTCTCGGTCGTGGCGCAGCGGCAGCCGTTTTGGCCATCCCATCATGACGAGCAGCGCAAATCTGGCGGCACCTGCCAGATTCATAACAACAATAGGCCAGTGCGACAGATCGAGGTCGCGGTCAAAGCGAGGACGGCCCGCCAGTTCCCTGAACGCGGCCCGCGCGGACCAATAGACATGGCGAAGCAGCCAAGGGGCGTGGCGGACATGTTTCAGGCACAGCGCACCATTACCGAGGCTATAGTCGCGGTGCAGCCTGTCGATCGATTTGCGGTCTCGCCGGCCGTGATGATGCAAGACCGTCATGTCGGGCACATACTCGACCGGCATGCCGAGCAGCATCGCCCGCACGAGATAATCAGTATCTTCAGCCGAGCGTAGCGGGCCGCCAGCGCCGAAGCGTTCGTCGAACGAGCCGATGCGGGCCGCGACGTCGCGGTGCATGGTCATGTTGCAGCCGAGCACGAAGCCGCCGGGGTGGACCGCCGGGGTCAGCCGCTCGCTTGCCTCGCGGAGCTTTATGGTGAAGGGCAGGTCCCGGGCATCACCGAGCTCGACCCGGCCGCCGCGGATCAGCCACTTCTCGCCACTCCGGTAGTGCCGCTCCAGGTCGCGGAGATAGTCGCGGTCGAGCTTGCAGTCGTCGTCGACGAAGACCAGCACGCGGCCTCGCGCTCGCGCCAATCCGGCATTGCGGGCAGCGGCTAGTCCGGGGCGAGTCTCCGAGACGGCTGTGACTGGGATGTCGGAAGTTTCGGCGATAGCGGCCAGCCGCTTTGACGTGCCGTCCCGTGAACCATTATCGACCACCACCAACTCTGCCGCGAAGGTGGCGTGCACCCGGCATGCGGTCTGGATCGAGGCTATGCAAGCCTCCAGCACAGCGGCGCGGTCGCGCGTGCAGACGATGAAACTGACCTCGAGCGACGGCCGCTCCGATCGGGGAGATGTCGGGACAGGTGCACTCGCAAACTGGTGATCGCGCAGGAGCGGGTGGGGCCTGTCGGTCATACCAGTCCCCGCTGATAACGCGCAAGCACCGCTTCGGCCGGCGTGGTTTTGAAGAAGTACGCCACCGCGTCCGCCCGCTTTCCGGCCCTTATCGAGAGCAGGCTGAGCCAAGGCGCCCAGACGCCGGGACGCAGCGCATATTGTTCGCGGCGCCGGATGAAATTCCATCTCGCCGTCCGCGTGAGCAATTCGTGGGTCAGCGGCGGTTCTCCTTCGTCGCCGACGAGTTGGTAGAGGAAATAGAACAGGTTCAGCGCGCCTGCCTCGAAGCTTGGCCGTGTGTCGGTCGGCAGCTCGGAAATCCGCTCTTCGAGCGCACGGATGAAATCGGCTGCGCGCGAAACCGTGTCGAAAGAGACGGCCTCGCCGATGTCGCGCAGATCCGCTGTGGTTTCCGCAAGCCCCTCACGCTCGAGATTTTCGGCCACGATCCGCAAATGCGTCCTGCGCATTTCCTTGGCATGCCGCATGGTCACGCTTCCCGCATGGATGCGATAGACGAGCAGGCTATCGGGCAATATGGTCGCCGGGAAACGGCCGGCAAGCCGTCTGAAGAGATCGAAATCCTCGGCATGCCTATATTTTGGATCGTAATAGAGATCGTTGTTCCCAATAACCTTCCTGTTATAGATCACCGTCGGATGTAAGAATATCGTAAAGAACATCGACAATATGTCGAGCCGGCCGAGCCGGAACACCGGGTCTAGCCTGCCTTTGGCGATACGGCCGTGAAGCAAGGTATCGACGCAGGCGCCGCAGAAGCCGAGATCGGGCCGCCGCTCGAACAGTGCGACCTGGCGCGAGAGGCGCCGGGGATAGGCGACATCGTCCGCATCCATTCGCGCAACAAGCTCGCCCTGGGCCAGTCGTAGCCCTTCATTGAGGGTGGCGACGAGGCCGCGGTTCTCACGCGAGATGACAGAAACGCGATTGTCTGCCCGGCGGTATCGTTCGAGAATCTCGAGCGAGTTGTCAGTCGATCCGTCATCGATAGCGATGACCTCCAGGCGATCGTAGTCTTGCCGCAGAATGCTCTCCAGCGCAGCGGTGAGATAAGGCCCGGCATTGTAGACCGGCAGCAGGACGGAGACGAGCGGCGCGGTGGTCATCTCTGCGCATCCGTTCGCCGGAGTTCGAGTGCGGCGCGGCCATCGGGGGATCCGCCGGGATAGGCGTCCGCCGCCCTGCCGAGCCAGCCGGCATCGCCAGAGCGTGCCTGGGAGCGGCGGCGCGCTACATAGGGGAAGCGGCGCTTGAGGCCGTTGAGCGGCTTTTCGAAAGCCGTCCACGAGATCGAAGCGACGGCGATCGTGGCGGTGCTCGCGACCAGGAAACGCCCTGGCCCCTGCTCCGAGACATTGAGCGGGATCCAGGGCTGTGACTTGACGGCGAGCGAAAGAAGGATCGGATGGTAAAGATAGACGCCGTAGCTGATGCGGCCCAGTGACAGCAGCGGTGGCAGTTCGAAAACCCTGCCGAGGACGCCGCCAAGGCCGGCTGAACAGGCGGCGACAACGGCCACCAGCGGCACTAGGGGCAGGATCTGCAGTAACGCCCAGCGGGCCCATTCCAGCATAGGATCGGCCGGCGCAGGGATAAGCCACTCAATCGCCAGGAAGACAGCCGCAAGGGCTGGCCAGCCTAGCCGCATCCATTGCGGCAGGCCGGCGCCTCTGGTCCGCCGGCAGGCAAGCAAAGCACCAAACGCCAGCGCGTCCATCGATGCTGGCGGCAGCAGGTCGCGCGCTAGCGCCGGGGTGGCGGTGATCGGCCAGTAGAAGCGATAGGCCAGCGACAACAGGATGACGCCGATAGTGATCGCTTCCACCCGCCGGCGGGGTGCGAGAAGCACGACCAGCGGCCAGGCGATATAGAACTGCTCCTCGATGCTCAGGCTCCAGAAATGGCAGAGTAGCCAGGGCGTCCATTCGTTGCGCAGCGCGTACCAAAAATTCGACAGGTAAAGCGCATGCCAGACGAGCGATCCACTGGACTGCTCCAGATCGGTCAGCCAGACGAACCCAAGCACGGCGAAATAGGGCGGGAATATGCGCAGCGCGCGCCTGATGTAGAAGGAACTCAATGCAGGGCCGGCTTTGAATTCGGCCGCGGCGCGCGCTTCGAGCAGCAGTCGTGTGATCAGGAAGCCGCTCAGCACAAAAAAAAGCCGCACCCCGATGTGGCCCCAAAAGGAGGACCCGTTGGGTGCAAGGAAATGGGAATAGAGAACCATCGTGACAGCGATGGCGCGCAGAGCGTCCAACTGATTGTCACGCGCGACCGCCATCAGCCATTTCCGCCGGTCTGAAATCTCCGATGAAGCCAGCGGCCCTGCATTCCGGGCCTCAGGTCGAGGCCTGCCAGCGTCGAGAGTGCGCCGACAACATCAAACCCGCGCCTTGTGCGCGGGGCAGCCTCGAAATCGGTGCTGGCCAGCGAAAAATTCAAGCTGATCAACTTGGCGGAATCCTCCACGGCGCACTTCCCAGTACCAAATCCCCCAAGAAATGGTGCAACCGGGCAATGGTGCAGTGCAACACAAAATATCTATCGAGCTGTAATATTTGTGTGAGTTAGTGCTAAAAATGGGTATGATTTGCGAGTGCGTTGCGTCGATCAGGGTTTTTCACGTCCGCAATGCTGCATGAGCAGTAGTACCATGTCAGAAAAGGCACGGTTTAATTACACAACTATAATCCGGAGTGTCTGCTATAGGTCAAAATTGACGAAGATTATTCCAAGATAGTGGTTTTGTATCTTATAAATTATGCTTGTATTGTCGGGTTCTCTAGGCTGTCGATCTTGCGCGATGCAGCATAGTCGATGGTCAAGCGTCTGACGACGCAATCCTGTGGCGAGGCAGACAGGAAGTGCCGGTGTTGGTGTAGGGAGTGACGTGCATTAGCCTTGCACCTGCCGTCACGCTTGCGTCGGATGGAGAACTGGTGCCGCTTAGGTGACTCGAACACCTGACCCCATCATTACGAATGATGTGCTCTACCAACTGAGCTAAAGCGGCCCGGGAAGCGCGAGGTTCCAGGATCGGCTGGGTGATAGACTCAACCGGCCGCTAATTCAAGATGGGCAACCGCGATTTCGAGCCGGCATCCGGCAATTCGTCCCGGCATTTTCCATTGGCGCGCAATGAGCCACCGCCTCATTTGCTTTTTCGGCTACGCGGAGACGTCGCGGTGGACTGCGCACAAACTGCCCGGCAAGGCGGCAAAACGGACTGATTTTATTGCCAAAACGCATCGAAATGGGCCTTGAACAGGCCTGTAAGGCAGAATGCGGGCGCTCGCCCGTTGATTGATTGGTCGCCTGCGGCTAACGATCATGGCAATGTAAGCGAACGGACAGGGGAATTCGCTTTTGGACGCGATCGAAAAAGCGATCCGCAACGCCTTCGAGAAAGGCAACGCCGAGGACCGGGCATTTCGCGAGCGGGTCTATCGGTCGGCTTTCGCGGCGCTCGACCGCGTGCTCCAGGCCAATCCCGGCGTGACGGTGGAAGCCGCCATCAAGCGCCGTAAGGCGGTGCAGGAAAAGATCGCCGAGATCGAATCCGAATTCCTGCCCGCGGTCCCCGATGTCGCCGCGCCGACGCAGAGCGCTGCGCAGACGCAGAGCGCTGCGCAGACACAAGATACCGCGCTGACGCAACGCGTTGCGCAGCCGCAAGACGCCGTACAGGGCGCCGCCGAGGCGCCCGCGGTCGATGCCCCGACAGGTGTCGCGGCCGGACCGTCGCCGGCGATCGTCGTTGATGAACCGGTTCAGCCCGAGGCATCCGACGCGCCGCGTTCGCGCGTGCTGCCGGTCGTCCCCGACATCATGCCTGACGCCACGCTGCCCGGCGCCCCGGCGATCGATATGGCCGATTCCGCGCCGGCCGAGGCCGCGGCGGAAGTGGCGCCTGACCGTGATGAAAGGCGGATAAGGGGCCGCCGCCTGCCGCTGACGGCGATCTTCTTTGGCGTGACGTTGCTCGCCGCCGCCGGCATCGGCCTCTATTTCGCCGTGCAGACCGGGGTCTTCAAGACGCCGGCGCAGCTCGACACGGCGCCGCCCGAAGCGCCGCCGACCGTCGACGATGACGACTTCACGCCGCCTGCCGATACAACTGAGCCGCAGCAGCCTGGCGCGCCGCAGCAGCCTGGTGTCGCCGAACAGACGCGCGACTGGATCAACGTGTTTACACCCACCGATCCAACGCATGTGGCGACCCCGTCCGACGCCAAGGCCGATGTCGTGCAGGATGACACCGGCTCCTTCCTGCGCATCCGCTCCGGTGCTTCCGGCTCGGCCATCAGCTTCGATGTCGGGCAGGGCGTGCTGGAGAAGCTTGCCGGCAAACATGCCGTGTTCGACATCGTCGCCCGCGCCGAGGACGGCAAGGACACGCAGATCTCCGTCGACTGCAATTTCGGCGATCTCGGCGACTGCGGCCGCAAGCGCTATGCGGTCGGCCAGCAGCGTAACGAATATCTGTTCGACGTGAAATTCCCCGACAAGCCCCCGGGCGCGGCCGGCAGCATCGCCATCAACTCCGACTTCGACAAGCAGGGCAAGGCGGTCGACATCTACGAGATCCGCGTTTCGATCGAACCGTAAGCGCCGCCTAGCGATCAAGCAGCGCCTGCAGCGTCTCGATGCGGTCGGCTTCGGCGGTCGGCTTGTCCCAGCGCAGCCGTGAGATGCGGGGAAATCGCATCGCAACGCCGGATTTGTGGCGGGTCGAACGGTTGAGACCTTCGAACGCCACCTCCAGCACCAGGCCTTGGCTGCGGTCGGCGCGCACCGAGCGCACCGGGCCGAAACGCTCGACCGTGTTGTCGCGGACAAATTTGTCGATCTGCTTCAGCTCCTCGTCGGTGAAGCCGAAATAGGCCTTGCCGACCGGCACCAGTTCCTCTGCGCCTTCCGGCCCCGACCAGACGCCGAACGTATAGTCGGAATAAAAGCTTGACCGCTTGCCATGGCCGCGCTGCGCATACATCAGCACAGCATCGACCGTGTGCGGATCGCGCTTCCACTTGAACCACGGGCCTTTCGGCCGTCCCGCGAGATAGGGCGAATCCCAGCGCTTCAGCATCACGCCTTCGATGATCGGGTGCGGCGGCGCGCGGCGCAGTTCCTCCAGCGTTTGCCAATCCGGGAATTCGACGAATGGCGACAGATCGAAACGGTGCGGGTCCAGCGTTGTGATGAAGGCCTCAAGACGGGCCCGCCGCTCGCGGAAAGGTAGCGCGCGCAAATCTTCGCCGTTGATCTGCAGCGCATCGTAGCAGCGCATGAACGCCGGGTATTGCTGCTGTATCTTCGGGGCCACGCTCTTGCGATTGAGCCGCTGTTGCAGGTCCGAAAAGGTGCCGGTCGCCACCGGCTCGCCGACCAGCAATTCACCATCGAGCGCGGCGGAAAAATCCATTGCCTGGGCGAGATCGGGAAATGCGCCGGACACATCGTCGCCGGTGCGCGAATAGAGCCGGCGCACGCCGCCCTCGCACACCGCCTGAACGCGGATGCCGTCCCATTTCCATTCCGCGGCATAGTCGGCCGGATCGAGCTTTTCGAGGTCGCCGTCGCCGACCGGGTTCGACAGCATCACCGGACTGAACAGGGCAAGTGCGGTCCGCTTCGGCTTCTCGGCCTTGCCTTCCAGCCACGCGAACAGCGAGATATAGGGCGGCGTCAGCCCGTGCCACAGCTCCTCGATCTCGGCGACATCGACCTTGCCGAAATCGGCCAGCGCCTGTTTGGCCAGCCGCGCCGAAACGCCGATGCGCAAGCCGCCGGTGACCAGCTTGATGATGGCAAAGCGCGCCGAAATGCCGGCGCTGTCGAGCAGCCCGGCCAGCACCTTGGGTCCGTCGGAGCGGCTCGCCGCCTGCAGCGTCGCCACGACGTCGCCAAGCGTCGGCTCCCGGTTGGGGATATGTCCCGGCGTTTGCGGCCAGACCAGCGACACGGTTTCAGCGAGGTCGCCGACATAGTCGTAGGAATAGCCGAACAGCACCGGATCCATGCACTCGGTGACCAGCGTGCGCAGCATCGCCGGCTTGACCGCCGCAATGTTGAGGTCGCCGGTGATCGCCGCCAGCGCCAGCCCGCGGTCGGGGTCCTCGACGCTGCGGAAATAGTCGACGAGCAGCGTCAGCTTGCCATTGCGCGACGGCGTCAGCACCAAGCGGTCGAGGAGTTCGGCGAAACGGTTCATGCGTCGCCCCACGCCAATGGTGAAAACCGGCGCGAGGCACCCCCCTCTGGCCTGCCGGCCATCTCCCCCTCAAGGAGGAAGATCGGATGTCGCGCCGGCCTTGGCCAATCTCCGATATTGGCGGAGATGAGCCGGCATTGGAGCTGCCAATATGCCCCCTTGACGGGGAGATGTCCGGCAGGACAGAGGGGGGCGCAACGGGTCGCGGCGCTGGTGATCACCATCAATCGCCCTCGTCCTCATAGCCCACAAGGTGCAGTGGCCTGGCGGCGATGCCTTCCAGCTCGCACCAGCGCACCAGCGCTTCCTCGCGGCCATGCGTCACCCAGATTTCGCCGGCGCCCGTCTCCTTGACGGTGGCGGTCAGTTCGTCCCAGTCGGCGTGGTCGGAAATGATCAGCGGCAGTTCGACGCCGCCTTGCTTGGCGCGCTGGCGGATGCGCATCCAGCCCGAGGCGAAGCACGAGATCGGGTCGGGAAAGCGCCGCGCCCAGCGGTCGGCGAAGGCCGATGGAGGGCCGACAACGATGACCCCAGTGAAATCCTGCTTGCCGCCGCTGTCGACGGTTGCCGGCTCCAGCGTGCCGAGGTCGATGCCCTGGCTCTGGTAATATTCGCTGAGCTTGGCCAGCGCGCCGTGGATATAGATCGGCCTGTCATAACCGGCATCGCGCAGCAGCCGCATCACCCGCTGTGCCTTGCCCAGCGCATAGGCGCCGACCAGATGCGATCGCTCGGGAAACTGCGCCGCCGATTTGAGCAGCCGGGCGATCTCCTCCGTGTCGGGCGGATGGTGAAACACCGGCAGGCCGAAGGTCGCCTCGGTGATGAAGACGTCGCATTGGACCGGTTCGAACGGTGCGCAGGTCGCGTCCTTCTGGCGCTTGTAGTCGCCGGAGGCGACGATGCGCCTGCCCTTGTGCTCGACCGCGATCTGCGCCGAGCCCAGCACATGGCCGGCCGGATGGAAGGTGACGCTGACATCGTTCAGCGCCATAGCTTCGCCAAGCACGGCCGCTTGCGTTGTCCCGGCAAAATCCTCGCCATAACGCAACCCCATAATGTCGAGCGTCTGCTGCGTCGCCAGCACCGAACGATGGCCGGATCGGGCATGGTCGGAATGGCCATGCGTGATCAACGCCCGGTTGACTGGCCGCACCGGGTCGATGAAGAAATCGCCGCATGGGCAATAAAGGCCTTCAGGCCGGGGATGGAGCAGGTCGCTGGCGCGCATCCAGTCAAGATAGTGGCTAATTCCAGCGCGGGAAGCCTGTTGCAAGAGACTGCTGACTCGGCCTACAGCCAGCCACCGGCCGCATCAGCCGGCGGGGCCATCGCCATGCAACCGCTGAAAATCTTGTCCGGCGACCTGACCGCCGACCGTCGCGCCGACTATGCCGAGATGCTTTTCGGCTCGGGCGAGCACGCGGCAGCGGCGGAGCTGCTGCTCGGCGCGCTGGAACTGGCGCCGCAATGGGCGGCGGGCTGGTTCCGCCTGGGCGAGATGCAGGAGGCAACGGGGCTGCTCGACCTGGCGACGCAGGCCTGGGCGACGGCGCTGAAACTGGACCCGGCGGATCGCCTGGGTGCTGCGCTGAAGCTGCAGCTGATCGGCAAGGCGCCGGCTGCCGCAGCGCCACCCAGCGCCTTCGTCGAGACGCTGTTCGACCATTATGCCGAGACTTTCGAGGACTCGCTGGTCGACAAGCTCGGCTACCGGCTGCCGGAGTTTCTCGATCGCGCCATTCGCGCGGCAAGACCGGGCCGCTTTTCGCTGGCGCTCGACCTTGGTTGCGGCACCGGTCTGATGGGCGAGAAACTGCGGCCGGTCGCCGAACGGCTGGAGGGCTACGACATCTCCACCGCCATGCTGAAAAAGGCCCGCGCCAAAGGCGTCTACGATCTGCTCGCCAAGGCCGATCTGCAGCATTTCGCCTATGCCGGACCGAAAGCCGATCTGGTGGTGGCGGCCGACGTGTTCATCTACGTCGGCGCGCTCGATCGCGTGATGAAGACCGTCGCGGGCATTCTGGCCACCAATGGCCTGTTTGCCTTTTCCGTCGAAAAGCCAGCCAAGGGCGGGGCGGGCGGCGACGCCGGTTTCGCGCTGCAGCCGTCTCGTCGCTACGCCCATTCTCAAGCCTATGTCGAGCGGGTGCTTGCCGCAAACGGCCTGTCGGTGCTGTCGATGCAGCCGACCGTCATCCGTTGGGATCGCCGCCAGCCCGTCGACGGGCTTGCCGTGCTCACGAGCCCTCGTCCAAGGGCTGATGTCTCGTCTTGTTCGAAAACGTGAATAGGATTTTTGCGGCTGGGGCGGCATCAGGTAGAATACAAGCCGAGAAGAGCGCTCGGCAGGCTTGGCCTCGAGGAGGAACACATGCGCTGGAACATGATGGTCTTGGCGTCCTGCCTGGCGATGGCCGGCTGCAGCAGCTCGATGTCGGAGCGGCAGGACCAGGACGTACAATCGTCGCTGCAGTATGACAATGTGCCTTGCGATCAGTTGCTGGCGCAGCGCAACGAACTGGCGCAGCAATACCATCTGTCGACGGACGCCAAGCCGAGCTTCTCCAATCCGGCGATGGGCTTCGGCCCGTTCACGCCGGATATGCGCTCCAAAAGCAAGCGCGATACTGATCTGGCTAGTGGCAAGATCGACGCCATGAACCGCTCGATCGTCCGCCGCGACTGCGGCAAGCCCAACAAGCAGAAGAAGTTCAGTCTGCCGAGCTGAACCTGAACTTCCTCAGTACCCCGCCTTGCGGTCGACCACGTTATCAAGCTTTTCGCCGCGCTCGAAGGCATCCATCTGCCGCAACATGCTCGGCGCCAGGTGGACAGGGTCGGAGGTCGCCGCCGCGTGCGGCGTCACGAACACTTTCGGGTGACTCCAAAGCGGACTGGTCTTCGGTAGCGGCTCGACCTCGAACACGTCGAGGCTCGCCTCCTTCAACGTGCCGTCGTCCAGCGCTCGCAAGATGTCGGCGTCCTTCTGCAGCCGGCCGCGCCCGGCATTGATCAGCACCGAGCCGCCGAGGCCGTTGCGCTTGCGCAATTCCTTCAGCACGCCGTAATTGATGATGCCGTGCGTGTCCGGCGTCAGCGGCAACAGCACCACCAGTACGTCGGTGGCGTTGAGGAAGGGGATCAGCCCGGCCTCTCCGGCATAGGTCGCAACGCCTTTCATGGCCTTGTCGCTCCGCGACCAGCCATTGACGGCAAAGCCGAGCGACAACAGCACCGATGCCGCCGCGCGGCCGAGATTGCCGAGCCCCATAATGCCGACCGAGATGTCACCGGCCGGCCGCTGCGGCGGTTCGTGCCAGGTCTTCTTCGGCTGCTGCGCACGATAGAGCATGCCCTGGCGGTGATGGTCGAGCACGCGCCAGACGACATATTCGGTCATGTACTGCGTCAGGTTCTCGGCGACCACTTTGACGATCGGCACATCGGGCAGGCCGGGATCGGCGAAGATGTGGTCGACGCCGGCGCCGATCGAGAAGATTGCGCGCAGATTGGGCAGCGATTTCAGTAGGTTCGGCTTCTGCTTCCACACCACCGCATAGGTGATCGACGGATCCGAAGCGCCGTCCGGCTCCAGCACCACTTCGCGCTCGGCCGACAGCAGCTCGCGCCAGCGCTGCGGATGAAAGCCGGTGACGGCAAGCAGGATTTTGCCTTTTTCCATTTGCGGATTGTATTCCCTGTTATTCGCTGACGATACCGACCGGCGCCGTCTCGATCTTGAACGCGGCCGAGATCAGCGCCTTCGTATAGTCGGTCTGCGGCCGCTCGAAAATCTGTTCGGAAGGGCCGGCTTCGACGATCTTGCCATTGCGCATGACGATGACGTCATTGGCAAGGGCGCGAATGACTTTCAGATCGTGGCTGATGAACAGATAGGCAAGGTCGTGCTTGGCCTGCAGATTGCGCAAGAGGTCGACCACCTGTGCCTGCACGCTCATGTCGAGCGCCGAGGTCGGTTCGTCCAGCATGACGAAGCGCGGATTGAGCACCATGGCGCGCGCAATGGCGACGCGCTGGCGCTGGCCGCCGGAGAATTCATGCGGATAGCGGTTCCTGGTCGCCGGATCGAGCCCGACCTCCTTCAGCACGGCGACGACCTTGTCGTCGCGTTGGTCGGGCGACAGCTTCGGCTCGTGGATCTTCAAGCCTTCCTCGATGATCTCCGAGACCGACATGCGCGGGCTGAGCGAGCCGAACGGGTCCTGGAAAACGATCTGCAACTCGCGGCGCAGCGGCCGCATGGCGTTGAAGGAAAGCTGGTTGATGTCGCTGCCATTGAACTGGATGGTGCCGGTCGATGAGATCATCCGCGCCAGCGCCAGCCCGAGCGTCGTCTTGCCGGAGCCGGATTCGCCGACGACGCCTAGCGTCTGGCCGGCGCGTACGGTGACGTCGATTCCGTCAACAGCCTTCACATTGTCGACGGTGGTGCGAAAGAAACCCTTTTTGATCGGGAACCAAACCTTGATGTCCTTGCCGGTCATAACCGGTTTGGCGGCGTCGTTGGCGGCCGGCGGCTTGCCCTTCGGCTCGGCGGCCAGGAGGTGCTTGGTATAAGCGTGCTGCGGGTTGGCGAAGATGTCCCTGGTCGGCCCGGTCTCGACGATCTTGCCTTTGGTCATCACGCAGACGCGGTCGGCGATCTTTCTGACAATGCCGAGATCATGGGTGATGAACAGCATTGACATGCCCTTGCGGCTCTTCAGCCCCGCCAGCAATTCGAGGATCTGCGCCTGGACAGTGACGTCGAGCGCCGTCGTCGGCTCGTCGGCGATCAGCAGTTCAGGCTCGTTGGCCAGCGCCATGGCGATCATGACGCGCTGGCGTTGGCCGCCGGACAGCTGGTGCGGATAGGCGTCGAGCCGCTTTTCCGGTTCGCGAATGCCGACCTCGTTGAGCAGCGCCAGCGTGCGCGCCTTGGCCTGGCGGTCGCCCATGCCCTGATGCAGCGCCAGGATCTCGACGATCTGCTGCTCGATCGTGTGCAGCGGATTGAGCGAGGTCATCGGCTCCTGGAAGATCATGGTGATCTTGTTGCCGCGCACGCTGCGCAACTGCTTTTCGTTCATCGCCAAAAGGTCGGCGCCCTGGAACAGGATCTTGCCCGAGGGATGGCTGGCCGTCGGGTAGGGCAGAAGCTTCAGCACCGACAGCGCCGAGACCGATTTGCCGGAACCGGATTCGCCCACAAGCGCCACCGTCTCGCCCTTGGCGAGATCGAAGGAGATGTGGTCGACGGCGGTCGACTCGTTGCCGCCTTGGGTGAAGGCAACGCTGAGATCGCGGACGGAGAGCAGGAGTTCGCTGCTCATCGGAACGCCTTGCGCGGGTCGAAAGCATCGCGCGTTGCTTCACCGATGAACACCAACAGCGACAGCATCAGCGAGATGACGATGAAGCCCGATATACCGAGCCAGGGGGCATTGAGGTTACTCTGCGCCTGTTTTAGCAGTTCGCCGAGCGACGCGGTGCCGGGCGGCAGGCCGAAGCCGAGATAGTCGAGCGAGGTCAGTGTCGAGATCGAGGCGCTGACCAGAAAAGGCATGAAGGTCAGCGTCGCCACCATGGCATTGGGCAGAAGATGGCGCAGCATGATGGTGCGGTTGGACACACCAAGCGCGCGGGCCGCGTTGACATATTCGAAGTTGCGCGCGCGCAGGAATTCGGCGCGCACCACGCTGACAAGCGACGTCCAGGAGAAGAGCAGCATCAGCCCGAGCAGGATGAAGAAGCCCGGCGGCAGGATGGCAGCGACGATCAGCAGCAGATACAGCAGCGGTATCGCCGACCAGATTTCTATGAAGCGTTGAAAGAGAAGGTCGGTCCAGCCGCCGAAATACCCTTGCAGCGCGCCGGCGGCGACGCCGATAACCGACGAACCCGCGGTCAGGATCAACCCGAACAGCACGGAAATCCTGAACCCGTAGATGATGCGCGCCAGCACGTCGCGCGCCTGGTCGTCGGTACCCAGCCAGTTCCAGTTGCCGACAATGCAGTCAGGATCGGCAGCGCCTTGCGGATATTGGCTGCATCGCCTCTGCGCGTCGTATTCCCATGACGGTTTTGCGGGAGCGGCGTCGGGGATCGCATTGTTGACGGTGCGGTAGGAATAGCGGATTGGCGGCCAGATCATCCAGCCATTGGCGTTGATCTCGTCGCGGATGACCGGGTCGCGATAGTCGGTGACGGCGTAGAAGCCGCCGAATTTTTCCTCGGGGTAGGCGACCGCCACCGGGAACAGGATCTCGCCTTTGTAGTAGGCGACGATCGGTCTGTCGTTGGCGATCAGTTCGGCAAACAGCGACAGCACGAACAGAGCGAGGAATATCCACAACGACCAGTAGCCGCGCCTGTTGGCCTTGAAGTTCTGCCAGCGCCGCTTGTTGAGCGGCGACAGCCAGGGGCGGGCGATCCTTGTCGGTGTGATCTCGGCTGCAGCCTGCGTCATCAGACGTCTCTCCGCTCGAAATCGATGCGCGGATCGACCCATGTGTAGATCAGGTCGGACAACAGCGTCACGAACAGGCCAAGTAGCGAAAATATATAGAGGTTGGCGAACACGACCGGATAGTCGCGCGCCAACACGGACCTGAAACCGAGCAGCCCGAGACCGTCGAGGGAAAAGATGTTCTCGATCAAAAGCGAGCCGGTGAAAAAGGCCGAGATGAAGGCCGCTGGAAAGCCGGCAATGACGATCAGCATTGCGTTGCGGAACACATGTCCGTAAAGCACCCGCCGCTCCGACAGGCCCTTGGCACGGGCCGTCACCACATACTGTTTGCGTATCTCTTCCAGGAAGGAGTTCTTGGTCAGCAGCGTCGTCGTCGCGAAGGCCGACAGCACCAGCGCCGTCAGCGGCAAGGTCATGTGCCAGAAATAATCGACGATCTTGTCAGGCCACGACAATTGGTCCCAATTGTCGGAGACGATGCCGCGCAGTGGGAACCAGTCCCAGAAGGAGCCGCCCGCGAACAGCACCATCAGCAATATGCCGAACAGGAAGGCCGGTATGGCATAGCCGACGATGATCACGCCGCTGGTCCAGACGTCGAAGGCGGAGCCGTCCTTGACCGCTTTGCGGATGCCAAGGGGGATCGAGATCAGATAGGACAACAGCGTGATCCACAGCCCAAGCGAGATCGACACCGGCATCTTCTCCAGGATCAGATCGAGAACCGAGATGTCACGGAAATAGCTGTCGCCGAAATCGAAGCGGGCATAGTTCCATAGCATCATGCCGAAGCGTTCGAGCGGTGGTTTGTCGAAGCCGAATTGCTTTTCCAGCTTCTTGATGAACTCGGGATCGAGTCCTTGCGCGCCGCGATACTTCGAGCCGACGTCACCGGCCACATCGAAATTGCCGCCGCCTCCTGCATCGCCGCCGCCGCTACCGAGGCGGTCGCTGCCGCCCTGATTGGTCAGGCTGGCGATGACCTGCTCGACCGGTCCACCCGGTGCGAATTGAGTGACGACGAAAGCAACCGCCATGATGCCGAACAGGGTCGGTATCATCAGCAGGATACGGCGCAGTATGTAGGCGCCCATCAGCTTTCACCCTCCCCCTTGTGGGGAGGGTCGATCCGCGAAGCGGAGCGGGGTGGGGGTAGTCTCGATCCGGCGTACGCCGTCACACCGCCACCCCGGTTCGCCATTCGTGCTGCGCACGAAGTGCTCACCGACCCTCCCCACGAGGGGGAGGGTAAAGTGCCGCGCAACAGCCTACCCTTTGCCAATTTTTGCCGCCTTGCCCTTGTCGACCCACCACAGCCCTTCGACCGGGAAGTCGAAATCGGGTTTCCGCTCGGGAAAACCGAACATGTCCCAATAGGCGCTTCGATGATTCGCCAGGAACCAACTTGGAATCCAATCCCTCCGTGCACGCAAGACCCGGTCGAGCGCGCGCATGGCAATTGTCAGGCTTTCGCGACCCTCGGCGGCACCTGCGGCGTCAACCAGGGCGTCGATGGCCGGGCTCGACGTTCCCGGCAGATTGCGAGAGCCCGATACGGTAGCTGCTCGCGAATGGAAAATGGTTTCGAGGTCATCACGGGTTGGCGTCGCCGGAAACGAGGCCGCGACCGAGACGAGGTCGTAGTCGAACGAATTCTGCCGCAGCTGATATTGCGCGGCATCCACCAGCCGGATCGAGGCATCGATGCCGACCGCCTTCATGTTTTCGACCCAGGGCGAGTAGACCTGTTCGAAGACTTCGTCGTCGACAAGAAACTCTGCGGACAACCGACCACCCTTGTCGTTCACGACGAAATTGCCGGACCGTTTCCAGCCGGCCTCGGCCAGAAGCTTGGCCGCCTTGCCAAGCAACTGCCGGTCGCGGCCGGAGCCGTTCGACGCGTCCTGGATCACGGCTTCGCCAAAAGCCTCGGCGGGAATCTGCTCACGCAGCGGCTCAAGAAGAGCCAATTCTTGTGGCGACGGTCTGCCCTCGGCGCGAAATTCGGATTTCTCGAAGCAGGATTGCGAGCGCTCATAGGAACCGTAGAAGAAATTGCGCCGCGTCCATTCGAAGTCGAAGCACAGCCCGATCGCCTGCCGCACGCGCGAGTCGCGAAACTGCTCGCGCCGCTGGTTGACGGCGGTGCCCTGCATCGAAGGCACCGTTTCGGCCGGGAATTCGTGCTTCACCACCTTGCCGGCAGTGAAGGCTGGGAAGTCGTAGCCGGTCGCCCAGACGCGCGAGGTGAATTCCTCCCTGTAGAGGATTTCTCCCTTCTTGAACGCTTCGAAGGCAACGCTACGGTCCTGATAGAACTCAACGCGAATCCGCTGAAAATTGTTCTGGCCGCGATTGACCGGCAGGTCGTTGCCCCAATAATCAGCCACACGCTCATATTCGATCCAGGCCCCTGCCGACCAGCGACCGACCTTGTAGGCGGCTGACCCCAACGGCGGGTTCATCTGCGAGGAATCGAACGGGTTGGTCGTGTAGAACGCCTTCGACAGGACCGGGAACTCGACGACGTTGAGGATGGTGCGGCTTGTCTGCTTGCCGGAAAACCTAAGCTGCAGCGTGTGGGCATCCACGGCAATCCCGTCATCCAGATGCGTTAGCGGCAGGGAATAGTACGGGTGCCCCTTGTCCTTGAGCAGCTTGAAGGTGAAGGCGGCATCCTCTGCGGTCAATGGCGTGCTGTCATGGAAGCGGGCCTGCGGGCGCAGCGAGAAGGTGAAGTCGTTGCGGTCGTCGGAAATCGTCACGCCGTCAGCGATCAGCCCGTAAACGGCGTCAGGTTCGTCGTACGCTCTCACCATCAGTGAATCGAAGCACATCTCCGTGCGCTGGGGCGAATCGCCTTTGGGGACGAACGAATTCAGCGTGTTGAAGGTCAGCGGCGTCTGGTTGGCAAGCCAGTTGCGCGGCAGGAAGTTGAAGACGCCACCTTGCGGCGCATCGACATTGACATAGTCGAAATGAGTGAAGTCCGGCTTGTATTTGAGGTCGCCGAAAGCCGACAGTCCATGCAGTTTCACGCCGGTTGGGCTGGCGGCGAAAGCCTTGCCCGGCAGCAGCGCAGCAACAGCCGCGGCGCCACTGAGGGCCAGGAAATCGCGCCGAGGGAGCCCCGCTATCAATTGCTGCCCTTGTACTTGGCGGCCAGGGCCTTTTCCTTGTCCGCATCGATCCACCAGGAATCGATATCGGCGCCACGGTAGCCGGGCTGCTTTTCCGGGATGCCGAACTTGTTCCAGTAAGCCAGCCACACAACGGCGCGATAGTATTGCGGCACCACATAGTAATTCCACAGCAGCACGCGATCGAGCGCATGGGTGGTGGCGACGAGGTCATCGCGATCCGTGGCAAAAATGATGCGGTCGACAAGGGCGTCAACGACCGGGTTCTTGATGCCGGAATAATTGCGCGATGCCGGTGTGTCGGCGGCCTTGGAGCTCCAAAAATCGCGCTGCTCGTTGCCGGGCGATTCCGACTGTTGGAGCTGTCCTGTGATGACGTCGTAATCGAAATTTCTGACGCGGTTGGTGTACTGGCTCGGGTCGACGATGCGCAGTGTCGCATCGACGCCGATCTTGCGCAGATTGGCGATCCAGGGGCTGGAAATGACCTGGTCGGTTTCATTCGAGCCCAGGATTTCAAACTTGAATGGCTCGCCGGTCTTGGCGTTGACCATCTTGCCGCCCTTGATCACCCAGCCGGCCTGGGCGAACAGGTCGACCGCCTGCTTCAGATATTTGCGCTCCGCCTGCGGCGAATCGTAGACCGGCAGCTTGAATTCCTGCGTGAACAGCTCCGGCGGCAGCTTGTCGCGGTACTTCTCCAGGATCTCCAGCTCCTTGCCTTGCGGCAGGCCGCTCGAGGCCAGTTCCGTGCCCTGGAAATAACTGTGGGTGCGGGTGTTGAAACCGAAGAACAGCGTGCGGTTCATCGATTCAAAATCGAAGGGATAGGTGAGCGCGGCCCTGACCAGACGATCGGCAAAGAGCTTGTGTCTCTGGTTGAGCATGAAAGCCTGCATCGGCTCGGGCGAGGTGGTCTTGAACTCCTGCTTGATCACATCGCCGGCCTTGATCGCCGCGAAATCATAAAATGTCGCCCAGCGCTTCGAGCTGTTTTCCGGCTTGATATCGTCGAGGCCACCTTTCTTGAACGCCTCCCAGGAGGCGTTGTCGTCAAGAATGTAGGTGAAGTGCTGCGTGTCGAAATTCTCCCGACCGATCTTCACAGCCAGCTTGGCGCCCCAATAGTCGGGGACGCGCTGCCAGACGATTTCCGACCCCGCCTTGAAGCTGGCGATCTTGTATGCAGCCGAGCCCAGCGGCGGCTCCAGCGTCCCCTTGGTGATGTCGCGCTTCTTGCCATTGGCGTCGGTGCCTTCCCACCAATGCTTGGGCAGCACGACAAGGTCGCCGAGGATCTTGGGCAGTTCGCGATTGCCCTTCTGGTCGAAGTGGAACTCGACCTCACGGTCCGAGACAGCGACGGCGTCGGTGACGTTTTCGAAATAGCGGCTGTACATCGGGCTGTTGGCCTTCAGCACCTGGAACGACCAGATCACGTCGTCGACTGTGATCGGCTGTCCGTCATGCCATTTCGCCCGCGGGTCGAGCCGGTAGGTGGCCGAGGAATAGTCGGTCGGGTACTTGTAGGCATCGGCGATGAGCGGGTGGCTGACGCTACCTTCGTCAGTCGCCTGGTCCATCAGCGTGTCGTAGAGCAGGCCGCCGCCAAATGGCTGCAGGCCGGCCGCCGGCGATCCCTGAACGATATAGGGATTGAAGCTGTCGAACGTGCCGGAAACGACCGAATTGTAGGTACCGCCCTTCGGTGCATCCGGATTCACATAATCGTAGCGCTGGAAGTTCTCGCCATATTTGGAGGGGCCGATCAGCGAAGAGGTGGTGTGCCATTCCTGGGGGAAGGCTGCCTGCAGGCCGCCTGCGAGGGCGCCCACAACCAGAAAGGACCTCAGAAGCGTTCGGCCAACCGTCATGCGTTCTCCTCGTCGCGATGCCCGGCAATCCTAAATGATTTGACGCCGGTGAAAACCGCCATGCGGCGGCTTTGTCGCCGCATATGCGATTTTCCTAACAAAAAGCCGGGCTGAACCCGGCTTTTTTGAGGTCATGGAGATGACAATTCGGTTATTTGGCGGGCGCCGGTGCCGGCGTCGCAGGGGCGGGAGCTGCACCTTCAGCCGGCTTGGCCGGAGCGGCACCCTCGGCCGGCTTGGCCGGCGCCGTTGCATCGGCGGCGGCACCTGGCGTCGGCAGCGGCTTCGGGCTATCCGACAGCGTGCGCAGATAGGCAATGACGTTGGCGCGGTCCTCGTCCTTCGGCAGGCCGGCAAAGCCCATCGCCGTGCCCTTCACGAATTTCTTCGGCGAGGTGATGAAGTGGTTGAGATTGTCATAGGTCCACTTCTCGGCGCCGCCCTTGGAAAACTCTTTCATGCCGGCCGAATAGGCAAAGCCCTCATGCTCGGCGACGGGGCGGTCGACGATGTCCCAGAGATCCGGGCCGACCTTGTTGGGGCCGCCTTTTTCGCCGGAATGGCAGGCCTGGCATTTCTTAAAGACGGCCGCACCTTGCTCGACATTGGCGGTGGCCAAAAGGTCGGCGATCGGCTTGGCCTCCGCCGCGGGTCCGGCGGCGCCGCCTTCGGCAGGCTCCGTCGCCTCGATGGCAAAGCCGGGTTTTTCCGGCGCCGGCGAGGCAAACAGGGCGTCGGACACCAAACCGACCGAGAAGACGACGAAACAGGTTCCAAGCAACCCGGCGAGCAGTTTGTTGACTTCGTTGGAATCCATACGCCCCAGGGCTCCCTTTTCCGGCGGACCTCTCCGTCCACTCCGTCCGTCGGTATCGTGACCCACCCCGTCGAGCCGGTCAAATCGGGCGGAAACTAGGTCTTTTGCTTGGGCGTTGCAACACCTATAAGGGCGCTTCCAGTGAGACCTTTTGCCACTTTCCCCATCCTCTTTCGAACGCCTTGCAACCTCGATGTCCACGCTCATCCTGATCCCGGCCCGCATGGCCTCGACGCGCCTGCCGGGCAAGCCGCTGGCCGACATAGCCGGCGCGCCGATGATCGTCCATGTCGCCCGCCGCGCCGCTGAGGCTGGGCTTGGCCGGGTGGTGGTGGCAACCGACACGCGCAACGTGGCCGAAGCGGTGCGCGCGCACGGTTTCGAGGCGGTGATGACGCGCACCGACCACGAATCCGGCTCCGACCGTATCTTCGAGGCGCTGACCGCGCTCGACCCCGATCGCAAGGTCGAAACCATCGTCAATGTGCAGGGCGACCTGCCGACCATCGATCCCAAGATCATCGGTGCGGCGCTGAAACCGTTCGAGGACGCTGCGGTCGACATCGCCACGCTCGGCGTCGAGATCGTCCGCGACGAGGAAAAGGCCAACCCCAACGTCGTCAAGATCGTCGGTTCGCCGTTGTCGGCGACGCGGCTGAAGGCGCTCTATTTCACCCGCGCCACCGCGCCCTGGGGCGAGGGGCCGCTCTATCACCATGTCGGCCTCTACGCCTATCGGCGCTCAGCCCTCGAACGCTTCGTCGCTTTGAAGCCGTCGCCGCTGGAGCGGCGCGAGCGGCTGGAGCAGTTGCGGGCGCTGGAGGCCGGTATGCGCATCGATGCCGAGATCGTGCAATCGCTGCCGCTCGGCGTCGACACGCCGGAAGACCTCGAACGCGCCAGACAAATTCTTTGCTTTCCTGACACCGCAGATCCTTTCAAACCTGAGATATCGGCATGCCTGACAAGACCAACAGAATAGCCTTCCAGGGCGAACCGGGCGCCAATTCCGACACCGCCAGCCGCAACATGTTCCCCTCGATGGAGCCGTTGCCGTGCCCGACCTTCGAGGACGCCTTCAACGCGGTCGAGACCAACAAGGCCGACCTCGCCATGATCCCGATCGAAAACACCATCGCCGGCCGCGTCGCCGACATCCATCATCTGTTGCCGGAATCGAAACTCCACATCGTCGGCGAATATTTCCTGCCGATCCATTTCCAGCTGATGGTGCTGCCCGGCGTTAAACGCGAAGAGATCAAGACCGTGCACAGCCATATCCATGCGCTGGGACAGTGCCGCAAATACATCCGCAAGAATGGTTGGAAGCCGGTGATTGCCGGCGACACGGCGGGTTCGGCGAAGCTGGTCTCCGAGCTCAAGGACCGCAGCATGGCCTCGCTGGCGCCTGCGCTCGCCGCAGAACTCTATGGCCTCGACATCATCGAGAAGAATGTCGAGGACACGGACTCGAATGTCACCCGCTTCGTCGTCCTGACCAAGGACAAGCGGTTGGCCGAACGGCCCTCGGCCGACACCAAGATGATGACGACCTTCATGTTCCGTGTCCGCAACGTGCCGGCTGCGCTCTACAAGGCAATGGGCGGTTTCGCCACCAACGGCGTCAACATGACGAAGCTGGAGAGCTATCAACTGGGCGCCTTCACCGCGACGCTGTTCTACGCCGATATCGAGGGCCATCCCGACGATCCACTGGTCAAGCTGGCGCTGGACGAACTGCGCTTCTTCTCGCGCGAAGTGCGCATTCTGGGTGTCTATCCCGCCAGCGAGTCGCGCGAGCAGTGGAAGGTCGCGGACTAAGGTTCCCCTAAACCAGAAGGGTCAGCGGCACATAGTCGATTTCCATGAAGGTTTCGACTTCCGGGATCCAGCGGTCGCGCACGAAGGCAACGTGGTCGGGATGCTCGTTATATCTGGTGTAGGCGGCCTGATCGACGAACTCCATCGAGAAGCCGAAGTGGTAGTCGTTCTTCGGGCTGACTTGCCGCAGCGGCTCGAAATGGGTGACGCCCTTGATTGCGCTGAGAATGCGCTTGGCATCGGAGAGGAACCGCTTTTCCTCCAGCGAGTACTGCGGGTGCTTCAGGGTGAAAACCACGGTGTGACGGATCATTTTTTGCTCCCGTTAAGCAATTCCAGGAAAAGTGTGAAGCGGTTTTCCGTCCGGAATTGCGTAAAATAACAAGTCTTATTCGCTGTCGACCCAGGCGCGGATCAGATGATGCGCGATCGCGCCTTTCGGCGGCGTGACCAGATTGTCCTTGTGCGTCCTCTCCAGCATGGAACGCACCTCGTCGCGAAAAAACCAGCGGCAATCTTCCAACTCGTTGAGATCGGCCTGGATGTCGTCATTGAGCGGTTCGCCGAAACAGCCGATCATCAGCGAATAGGGGAACGGCCAGGGTTGGCTGGCATGGTAGACGACGCGGCCGAGCCGGATGCCGGCTTCCTCCAGCGTTTCGCGGCGCACCGCCGCCTCGATCGTCTCGCCCGGCTCGATGAAGCCGGCAAGCGCCGAGTACATGCCGGGCCCGAAATGCCGGCCGCGGCCGAGCAGGCATTTTTCCCGCGTCGCCGTCAGCATAATCGCCACCGGATCGGTGCGTGGAAAGTGCTCGGTGCCGCAATTTGGGCAATGGCGCTTGTACCCGCCGGCCCGCATTTGCGATTCATGGCCGCATTTGCTGCAGAAGCGATGGGTGGCATGCCAGGCAAGCAGGGCGGCGCCTTGCGCCAGCGCGCCCGCTGCCGCCTCGTCGATCAGCCCCTGCATATAGACCGAGCGATAATCGATCGCCTTCATGGTCTCCGGTAGCTGTTCGGGATCGAGGCCGACCGGCACGGCAAGTACCGGGCCGCTCTCGGCAAAGCCAAGCAGCACGCCTTGTGCGAGTGATGGCTGCAGCTTCTGGCCCTCAGCCAGATCGAACCAAGGGTCGAAGCTGCCATCGTGCAATTTCAGATACAGCCGTCCGCCATGCATCGGCAAAAAACGTGCCGAGGGATCGGCCAACGCCTTTTCGACGGAATCGTCGGCGCGGTTCTCGGATTGCCGATCAATCGTGTTTCCGGCGAAGCCGACGAACTGGCTCGGTTCGCGCAAGGGCGCGTCAAAAAGGCGAAAGGTCATGGAAGCTCGAACGTCTAGGAATGGACACAGGCGGCTTATAGCGCCGCCTTGATCTGTTGCGCAAACTGGCGGATGCCTGAACGCTCATAGGGCTCGCGCATGCCGTGCCCCCACACCGGCCCCGGCCAGCCCGGATCGCCTTCCGAGCGGGCGATGACATGGACATGCAATTGCCGAACGATGTTGCCGAGCGCGCCGGTGTTGATCTTGGTGCAGCCCGTGGTTCTTTTCAGCGCCTGCGCCACCATGTTGGTTTCGAAGGTCAACATCGCCTGGTCGAGCGGCGTCATGTCGTGGATTTCTTCGGCCCCCGGCCGCTGCGGCACCAGGACCAGCCATGGCCAGCGGCTATCGTTCATCACCCTGAGCTCGCACAGGCCGAGCCACATCAGCTGCTCGCTATCCGCCTCCAGCCTGGAGTCGAGCGTGAATCCGGCCTTGAGGCCCGGTAGCATTGGCGTTTCCCTTGCGCTTCTCACATTACTCCCAAACTCATGACGCTAGAGCGGCTGCACGGGGGCTGCAAGCGATTCATTGAGCGGCGGAGTTCACGGGCATCCGATTCTCAATGCACCCTTGCATTTGATCGCTGAATTGCCGATATGGAACGCGGGAGGTTGGTGGTGGACGATCCACTCGCCAACCGGGTCAGGTCCGGAAGGAAGCAGCCCTAACGAGCCCGGAACGGGTCATTGTTCCAGCCTCCCACCTCATCGGCCCCTCTCGCGACATTGACGACGCATTGCAGCGCGGGCGAGACTATTGGAGCAATTCCAGGGAAAGTGTGAGCGGTTTCCCGTCCGGAATTGCGCTAAAGCAAAGGGTAGAGCGGTTTGCCGTTTCAGAAAACGGTGAAACGATCTAGCAGGAATCGGCTACGCTGAGACGCGGCCTTTTGGAGCTTTACGGGCGAATGAGCGAAGCCGGAAATTCGGACCCCGAAAACCTGGAGAAGCAAAAGGCCGTCGCTTATCGCGTGCTGGCGCGCAAATATCGTCCGTCGAATTTCTCCGAACTGATCGGCCAGGAGCCGATGGTCCGCACTTTGACCAACGCTTTCTCCACAGGCCGCATCGCCCAGGCCTGGATGCTGACCGGCGTGCGCGGCGTCGGTAAGACCACGACGGCGCGCATCCTGGCACGGGCGCTCAACTACAAGACGCCGACGGTCGACCATCCCTCGGTCGACCTCGCCTTCCTGGGCGAGCACTGCCAGGCGATCATGGAAGGCCGCCATGTCGACGTCATCGAGATGGACGCCGCGTCGCATACCGGCATCGACGACATCAGGGACATTATCGAGCGCGTGCGCTATGCCCCGGTGTCGGCGCGCTACAAAGTCTACATCATCGACGAAGTGCACATGCTCTCCACCCAGGCCTTCAACGGCCTGCTGAAGACGCTGGAAGAGCCGCCGCCGCACGTCAAATTCATCTTTGCCACCACCGAAATCCGCAAGGTGCCGATCACCGTGCTGTCGCGCTGCCAGCGTTTCGACCTGAGACGCATCGATGCCGGCGCGCTGGTCGCGCATCTCGCCTCGATTGCCGGCAAGGAAGGCATATCGGTCGACGACGACGCGCTGGCGATGATCGCGCGCGCCGCCGAAGGCTCGGCCCGCGATTCGCTCTCCATCCTCGACCAGGCAATCGCCCATGGCGGCGGCGCCGTCAGCGCCGAAGCGGTGCGCGCCATGCTGGGTCTCGCCGACCGCGCCCGCATCGTCGACCTGTTCGAACATGTCATGAAAGGCGATGTGGCGGCCGCCCTTGCCGAATTCCGCAACCAGTACGACACCGGCGCCGATCCGGCTGCCGTGCTGACCGATCTGGCCGAATTCAACCACCTCGTCACCCGGCTGCGCTTCGTGCCGACGGCTGCCGACGACGCTTCCCTGTCCGAGGATGAGCGCCGCCGCGGCGCCGACTTCGCCAGCACGCTGTCGGTCAAGGTTCTGTCGCGAACCTGGCAGATGCTCTTGAAAGGCATTCCCGAGGTGCAGTCGTCCAACCGACCGGTCAGCGCCGGCGAGATGGTGCTGATCCGGCTGGCGCATGCCGCCGACCTGCCGACGCTGGACGAGGCGCTGAAATCTCTGGAGAGCGGCGCTCCGGCGTCCGGTGGTGCGTCACGCCCGAATGGTGCGCCGGTAAATGCCGGCAATGGGGGCGGCGCCAGCGCGGTAGCGCAGACCCGGATGCCGTCCGGGCCAGCCGGTGCGCAAACCATGCGATTGGTCGACGCGCCCCCGGTCGCCTTTGTCGCGCCTCCGCAGCCGGTCGTGGAGCCGCAATCGCCGCCGCTGAAATCGCTGGCCGATATTGTCGCTCTTGCCGACGCGCAGCGTGACATCGCCTTCAAGGTGCTGGTCAAGAGCTGTATTCGCCTGGTGCGCATCGAGCCCGGCCGTATCGACGTCGGCCTGACCGCCGATGCGCCCAAGATGCTGCTCAACGACTTGACCACGAAGCTGCGGGCCTGGACCGGCCGCAACTGGCTGGTGTCATTGTCGAAGGAAAAGGGCGGCCAAACGCTGGCCGAGATGGAATCGACCAGGCGCGAGACTGCTTTCTCCGACGCGAAAAGCGATCCGGCTGTGGCCGCCATCCTGGCCCGCTTTCCCGGCGCCAAGATCATCGACGTGCGCATTCCCGACGCGCCGGAAGTCGACACCGACAAGGCCGAAGCGCCGGTCGAGCCGCCGTCCGACGACGACGAAACCTGACCATAGCCACGAATCCGCAAAGGACCCGACCATGAAAGATCTTCTCGGCCTGATGGGCAAGGCGAAGGAAATGCAGGCCAAGTTCCAGGCCATGCAGGACGAGATCGCGACGATTGAAGCAAGCGGGCAGGCGGGCGGCGGGCTGGTCAATGTCACGCTGACCGGCAAGTTCGAAATGAAGTCGCTGAAGATCGATCCGTCGCTGTTCAAGGAGGATGAGGTCGAGATTCTCGAAGACCTGCTGCTGGCCGCTCACAATGACGCCAAAAATAAGGTCGAGCAGATTATGCAGGAGAAGACCAAGGCGCTGACGGCAGGCTTGCCGATCCCGCCCGGAATGAAATTGCCGTTCTGAGCCGGCTCCAACCAGTTAATTGATTATGAAGGGAAATCGGCTGCGGAGGCTGTTGTTAAGACTTTCTCCGGCTTTGCTCACGCGGACATATCCGGGCATTTATAAAGTTTTACCTATGCTGCACGAAAGCTAATCCTTTAGCCATCTTTTTGCCTTTAAGAGTCTCATTCTTGCCACATCTCGGGGCGGGCTGGCATCTGGACAATGAGGCATTTTTGTTGATCGCGACGCGATGGAAGACGCCGCTTCTGCTCGGCATCATCTTCTCCCCTATGTTCCTGGCCGGTTGCAGCCAGACCACGTCTTCGCACGGCCTGTCGGTCGCCAGCCTGACCGACGCCATCACGCCCAGCTTCCTTTCGACGCGCGCCTACCGCAACACGCCGAAGGAGAAGGAATGCCTGGAGCGGGCGATGTTCTTCGAGTCCAACCGCTCGAGCCGTGACGGCATGATCGCCGTCGGCACGGTGGTGATGAACCGGCTGCGCTCCGGCAATCATGGCAGCACCATTTGCCAAGTGGTTGGCGAACCGGGCCAGTTCGCGCCCGGCGTGATGACGCGGGCGATGAATTCGAAAGCGATGCCCGATGTCGAGGAGGCCGCCGATGCGGTGCTCAAGGGCGAGCGCAAGGCCAAGCTGAAGAACACGATGTACTTCCACACCGCCGGCCTGAGGTTCCCCTACAAGAACATGCATTACACCATGGTTGCCGGCGGCAACGCCTTCTACGAGAAGCGCGGCCGCAACTGGCAGCCGCTGCCGGATGAATCCACGACCATGGTTGCCTCGGGGACGCCGCGCGCGCCTGTGCCTGAAGCGCCGGTGCAGGTTGCCTACGCCGAGCCGGTGGTGAAGACCATTGTCCGTCCAGATACCGCCAAGCAGGCCGCGGCGGTTCGCGCAGCCAAGGCGACACGTGCCCCGGCCGAGCAGACCTATGTGACGGCTTCCGCGGCGCCCGCCAAGAGCGCCCGCGTCGCCGCCAAGCAGACGGAGGTGGCGATGCAGGAGCCGATGGCCGAGCCGGATGCCTCGCGTTTCGGCGGCACGCTGAACGCCCGCTACATCACCTCGGTTCCATCGGCAACGCAGGAAGCGTCGATGGGCTTCCAGTCAACGCCTGAGAATACCGACGCTATCGGCGCGATGATTATCGACCAGACCCGGCCAGCGTCAGCTTACTGACGCCTAAAACAGTTTCCGAGCCCGCCATGGCAGCATGGCGGGCTCGGTGCGTATGCGGCTGTTTCAAAGCGCGCGGAAAAATCCTAGATCAGTGCGATGTCGAAGCGAATCGCCGGTCCCGAGATCGAACGCCTGATCCAGCTCCTGGCCAAGGTCCCGGGACTAGGGCCGCGTTCGGCCAGGCGTGCGGCACTGCACCTCATCAAGAAGAAGGAGCAGCTTTTGTCGCCGCTCGCCGCCGCCATGGCTGAAGCCGCCGACAAGGTGCGCATCTGCACGACCTGCGGCAATGTCGATACCTCCGACCCTTGCATGATCTGCACCGATCCGCGCCGCGATGCCTCGACGCTGATCGTCGTCGAGGATGTCTCCGACCTCTGGGCGCTGGAGCGGGCGGCGGCCATGAATGTGCGCTACCACGTGCTCGGCGGCACGCTATCGCCGCTCGACGGCATCGGCCCCGACCAGCTCAATGTCCGCTCGCTGGTCGACCGCGTCGCCGGCGGCGAGGTGAAGGAGGTGATCCTCGCCGTCAACGCCACGGTCGAGGGCCAGACGACGGCGCATTATCTCACCGACCAGCTCTCGGGTTTCGAGATCAAGGTCACCAGGCTTGCGCATGGCGTGCCGGTCGGCGGCGAGCTTGATTATCTGGATGAGGGGACGCTGGCGGCGGCCTTGCGCTCGCGGACGGCGTTTTGACGCAATTGGCGGGCAGGATGTGCGACATGAAAGCTTCGCATTCTTCGAGGTTTGCGCCAAACACCCCCCTCTGTCCTGCCGGACATCTCCCCCTCAAGGGGGGAGATCAGCAGCTTCTCGGGCGGCATTCTTCTTTCAACGCTGGTGGTTGGCGAAAACCGAAGCGACAGCCAATCTCCCCCCTTGAGGGGGAGATGTCCGGCAGGACAGAGGGGGGCGCGACAGAACGCGGATCTTTCGGATTGGCGCTCGTTGCGCTTCTCGCATCCCTTGTTGCCCTGCTTTTTGTAGCCCCCGCCTCCGCCGCCAAAATCGACGACCAGTTCCGCGCCTGGCTGCAAACCGATCTCTGGCCGGAAGCCCAGACCAAAGGCATCTCCAAATCCACCTTCGACGCCGCTTTCGACGGCGTGAAGCCGAACCTCAAACTGCCCGACCTCGTCCTGCCCGGCGAAAAGCCCAACACGCCGCAGAAGCAGCATCAGGCGGAGTTCGGTTCGCCCGGCGCCTATTTCGCCGAAAAGACGGTGCGCGCCGTCACGTCAGGTGGGCGCACGCGCGAGGCGGCCAACGCCAAGACGCTGGCTGCGATCGAAAAGCGCTACGGTGTCCCGGGCGAGATACTGTTGGCGATCTGGGGCCGCGAGACCGGCTTCGGCGCGGCGAAAATGCCCTACGACGCCTTCGAGGTGCTCGGCACCAAGGCATTCATGTCGACCAAGAAGGACTTCTCCCGCACCGAGGTGCTGGCGGCGCTCGAGATCGTCGAGCATGGGTTGGCGCCGGTCGGCGCCATGAAATCGTCCTGGGCCGGCGCGCTCGGCCAGCCGCAATTCATGCCGACCTCGTTCCTGAAGCACGCCGTCGACTACGACGGTGACGGCCACCCCGACATCTGGAATTCGACGCCGGATGTGCTGGCCTCGATCGCCAACTATCTCGTCCACTATGGCTGGGTGAAGGGGCGTGGCTGGGGCTTCGAGGTGACGGTGCCGGAAAGCGTTTCCTGCTCGCTCGAAGGTCCCGACCAGGGCAAGAAAATCTCAGCCTGGGCGGCGATGGGAATCAGCCGCGTCGGCGGCAAAGCCTTTCCGGCCGGCGAACTGAAAGCGGAAGGATTCCTTTTGATGCCGGCCGGACGCAGCGGCCCCGCCTTCATCGCCACGCCCAATTTCTACGTGCTGAAACAGTACAACACCAGCGACCTGTACGCCCTGTTCATCGGCCATGGCGCTGACCGCATCGCCCATGGCGATGCTGATTTCGTCGGCAGCTGGGGTGCGGTTGGCGGCCTGCATCGTTCCGACATCGCCGCGCTGCAACGGGCGCTGGAGGCCAAGGGCTACGATGTCGGCAGCGCCGACGGCCTGCCCGGCTTCAAGACCCGCCGCTCGATCGGCAGCTGGCAGGAAAAGAATGGCCGCCCCGCCACCTGCTTCCCCGACGCCGATCTGGTTGCTGCCATCAAGTAACACCGAAAAGAGCAGATTTTTCCCCATCGGCGGCTGCAATTGGCTCGCCCATGCTTCGACGCGCACAGCATATTCCGGTCCAGTATGCCGGCTCGCAAAATGCCCGTTGCCGGTTGGAGGGCTGCCGGATAGGGTGTTGACCAACTGGAAAAAAATCAACACGGTATGGGTCTAACGGTCGTCCTCCGGCCGCGAAAAAAATTACTGCAGCCCTGAGCCGGGAACTCGGGGTCAACAATCAACAAAACAGGGAACAATCATCATGATGATGGAAAAGTTTGCTCTACGTTCGCGCGTCTGGCTCGCAGGTGCTGCCATGTCCGCTCTGCTCATTGGCGTTGCGCCCGCCTTCGCCGTGACGCCCGCCGACACGCTGGTCGAAGGTTTCGCCATCGACGACATCATCTCCATGGATCCGGGCGAGGCGTTCGAACTGTCGACCGCCGAAGTCACCGGCAACACCTATGATCTACTGGTCCGCCTCGACCTCAGCGACACCTCCAAGGTCAAGGGCGACCTTGCCGAGAGCTGGACCGTTTCCGACGACGGTCTGGTCTATACGTTCAAGCTCAAGCCCGGCCTAAAGTTCGCTTCGGGCAATCCACTGACCGCCGCCGATGTCGCCTATTCCTTCGAGCGCGCCATCAAGCTGGACAAGCCGCCGGCATTCATCATCAACCAGTTCGGCATCAACGGCGACAATGTTGCCGACAAGGCCAAGGCCGTCGACGATACCACCTTCCAATTCACCGTCGACAAAGCCTATGCGCCGAGCTTCGTGTTAAACTGCCTGTCGGCAACGGTCGCTTCGGTCGTCGACGCAAAGCTGGTCAAGGAACATGTCGCCGCGGTGACACCGAGTGCCGACTACAAATGGGACAACGATTTCGGCAACGCCTTCCTGAAGACCGGTTATGCCGGCTCCGGCGCCTACAAGCTGCGCGAATGGCGGGCCAATGAGGTCGTCGTGCTCGAGCGCAACGACAATTACAATGGCGAGAAGGCCAAGCTCGCCCGCGTCATCTACCGCAACATGAAGGAAAGCTCGGCACAGCGCCTGGCGCTCGAAGCAGGCGACATCGACGTTGCCCGCAACCTCGAGCCGAACGATCTCGACGCCATCGCCAAGAATGCCGATCTCACCACGACCAGCGCGCCGAAGGGCACGGTCTTTTACATCAGTCTCAACCAGAAGAATCCGAACCTCGCCAAGCCCGAGGTTCGCCAGGCGTTCAAATATCTGGTCGACTACGATGCGCTGAGCACGACCATCCTCAAGGGCATTGGCGAGATTCACCAGACCTTCCTGCCCAAGGGCGTGCTGGGCGAACTGGACGAAAATCCGTTCAAGTTCGACGTCGCCAAGGCCAAGGAACTGCTGACCAAGGCCGGCCTGGCCGACGGCTTCAGCGTAACCATGGACGTACGCACGGGACAGCCGACCACGGGCATGGCGGAATCGATCCAGCAGACGCTTGGCCAAGCCGGCATCAAGCTGGAAATTATCCCGGGCGACGGCAAGCAGACGCTGACCAAATACCGCGCCCGCAATCATGACATCTATATCGGCCAGTGGGGCCAGGACTATTTCGATCCGAACTCCAACGCCCAGACCTTTGCCTCAAACCCGGACAATTCGGATGAAGGCAAGACCAAGACGCTGGCCTGGCGCAATGCCTGGGACATCCCGGACCTGACAAAGCAGACCGAAGCAGCCTTGCTGGAGAAGGATGCCGGCAAGCGCGCCGATATGTACAAGAGCCTTGAAAAGACGATCCTCGACACCAGCCCCTTCGTCATCATCCACCAGCAATTGGAAGTGGCAGGCCTGCGCAAAAACCTGAAAGGCTTTGCGCTCGGTCCGAGCTTCGACACCAACTTCGTCGGCCCGGTCTCCAAGGAATAGCGCCGGCGGACGCGCCCTGATGAGCGCGATTGAAAACCAGGCGACGGCGGGGCAGGGAAGCGCCCGCGCCGTCGCTATCTTGTTGGCGATCGGCCGCTTCCTGGTCATCGCCGTCACCACCTATCTCGGCCTGCTCGCGGTGACCTTTTTCATCGGCCGCGTCATCCCGATCGATCCGGTGCTGGCGGTGCTCGGCGACCGCGCACCGGCCAATGTCGTCGAGCGCACCCGCCGCGAGATGGGGCTCGATCTTCCGTTGATCGAGCAATTCTATATCTATCTCAAGCATGCGCTGAACGGTGATTTCGGCACCTCGGTGCTGACCACCAATCCGGTGATGACCGACATCCGCCGCGCCTTTCCGGCAACGATCGAACTGGCGACGCTGGGCACTCTGATAGGCTCGTTGATCGGCGTGCCGCTCGGCGTGCTGGCAGCGGTAAAACGCGGCAGTCTCATCGACCAGATCGTTCGCATTGTCGGCCTGATTGGCTATTCCGTGCCTATCTTCTGGATCGGGCTTCTGGGGCTTGTCCTGTTCTACGCCAAGCTCCAATGGGTAGCTTTTCCCGGCCGCCTCGACATCGTCTACGAGTACACATTCACACCGATCACCGGCTTCTACCTGCTCGACGCCGCGCTGCAGGGCCAGTGGGATGTCTTCTACGACGCTTACCGCCACATCATCCTGCCGGCAGGGCTGCTGGGCTATTTCTCGCTCGCCTATATCAGCCGAATGACGCGCTCCTTCATGCTGAACGAGCTGTCGCAGGAATACATCGTCGCCGCGCGCGCCAAGGGCCTGTCTGAAACGCGAATCATCTGGGGCCATGCGCTGCGCAACGCCGCGGTGCCGATGGTCACGGTGATCGCGCTGTCCTATGCCGGGCTGCTCGAAGGTTCGGTGCTGACCGAGACGGTGTTCTCCTGGCCCGGCATCGGCCTCTACATCACCAATTCGCTGCAGAACGCCGACATGAACGCCGTGCTCGGCGGCACCATCGTCATCGGTTCGGTGTTCATCGGCATCAACCTCCTGTCCGACGTTCTCTACAAGGTGCTCGATCCGAGGACGAAGACAGGATGAGCGCCGAAGCAATCCAAACGCGCCGCGATTGGCTGCTCAGCGATCGGCCGGCCTCGCGCATGCAGGCACGGCTCGGCCGCGCCTACGTCGCTTGGCGGCGCTTTTCCGCCAACCGGCTGGCGTTTCTCGGCCTGCTCATCATCATCGCGCTGCTGCTGGTCGCCGCCTTTGCCGATGTGCTGGCGCCCTATTCGCCGACTATCGGCGATCTCAAGAATGCCCGGCTTTTGGCGCCGAGTGCGGCGCATTGGTTCGGCACCGACGATCTCGGCCGCGATATCTATTCGCGCATTCTTTTTGGCTCACGCTGGACCCTCTATGTCGTCATTCTCGTCGCCGTGATAGCGGCCCCCATCGGCCTTTTGGTCGGCACCGTCGCCGGCTATGCCGGCGGCTGGACCGATGCCATTCTGATGCGCATTACCGACATCTTCCTCGCCTTCCCCAAGCTGATCCTGGCACTGGCCTTTGTCGCCGCCCTTGGCCCCGGGATCGAAAACGCGGTGCTGGCCATCGCCATCACCTCGTGGCCGCCTTACGCTCGAATTGCGCGGGCCGAGACGATGACCGTGCGCAATTCCGATTACATCAAGGCGGTGCAATTGATGGGCGCCTCGCCGTTCCGCATCGTGCTGCGCCACATCATGCCGCTCTGCATCTCCTCGCTGATCATCCGGGTGACGCTCGATATGGCCGGCATCATCCTCACCGCCGCCGGCCTCGGCTTCCTCGGCCTCGGCGCTCAGCCGCCTCTGCCGGAATGGGGCACCATGATCGCGTCCGGCCGCCGCTTCGTGCTCGACCAATGGTGGGTGGCCGGCGCGCCGGGCTTCGCCATCCTCATCGTCAGCCTCGGCTTCAACCTGCTTGGCGACGGCCTGCGCGATGCGCTCGATCCCCGGAGTGGCGACCAATGAGTGGTGACCAATGAGCGGTGCACTTCTCGATGTCGACGACCTGCGCGTCACCTTCCCGACTCGGACCGGCCTCATCCAGGCGGTGCGCGGCGTCACCTTCTCGCTCGGCCGAGAGCGGCTGGGCATTGTCGGCGAAAGCGGCTCCGGCAAGTCGCAGACCGGCCGCGCCATCATGGGGCTGACGCCGCCGCAGGCTCTGGTTTCGGCCAAGAAGCTCGCCTTGGACGGCATCGATCTTTTGGACATACCCGCCCGCCAGCGCCGGGCGCTGCGCGGCAAACGCATCGCCATGATCCTGCAGGATCCGAAATACTCGCTCGACCCGGTGATGAGCATCGGCCGCCAGATCGTCGAGACGCTGCGCACGCATGAAAAGGTCTCCAAGGCCGAGGCGCGCGAGCGTGCGCTGGCCATGCTGGAAGCTGTGCAGATCCGCGACCCTTCGCGTGTCTTCGACCTGCACCCGCACGAGGTGTCCGGCGGGATGGGCCAGCGCGCCATGATCGCAATGATGCTGATCGCCGGACCGGAACTGATGATCGCCGACGAGCCGACCTCGGCGCTCGACGTCACCGTGCAGCTCGATGTGCTCGGCATCCTCGACCGCTTGGTCAGTGAGCGCGGCATGGGTCTGATCTTCATCTCGCACGATCTGCGGCTGGTCGCCTCCTTCTGCGACCGCGTCATCGTCATGTATGCCGGCAAGGTGGTCGAGCAGCTCAAGGCGTCGGAGCTGCGCGACGCCAAGCATCCCTACACGCGCGGCCTGCTCAACTGCATGCCCAGGATCGGTTACGAACGCCACCCGCTGCCGGTGCTCGACCGCAAGCCGGAGTGGGCGGCATGACGCCAGCCATTTCGATTGAAGGGCTGGAGGTGGTGTTCGACCGTTTTCGCGCGCTGAAAGGGGCGAACCTCGAGGTGAAGTCCGGCGAATCCTTCGGCCTGGTCGGCGAGAGCGGTTCCGGCAAGTCGACGCTGCTCAAAGCCATTGCCGGCCTGGTGCCTGTCGCATCCGGTACTATCACGGTCAATGGCAAGACGCTGGGAGCGCGCCGCGACAAGGCTTTTTATCGCGAAGTGCAGATGGTCTTCCAGGACCCCTATGGTTCGCTGCACCCGCGTCAGACCGTCGACCGCCTGCTACAGGAACCGCTCGCCATTCACGGCTTTGCCGATGGCGAGCAACGCATCCAGCGCGCCCTCGACGAGGTCGGATTAGGCAACGGTTTCCGTTTCCGCTACGCGCACCAGCTCTCCGGCGGTCAGCGTCAGCGCGTGGCGATCGCGCGGGCGCTCATCCTCGAACCGTCGATCCTGCTGCTCGACGAACCAACCTCGGCGCTCGACGCTTCGGTGCAGGCCGAAGTGCTCAACCTGCTGGAAGAGGTTCGCCGTCGGCGCAAGCTGACCTTCCTGATGGTCAGCCACGACCTCGCCATCATCACCCATATGTGCGAGCGCCTGATGGTGATGCAGAATGGCGAAGCGGTGGAGAACCTGACGGCGGGCCAGCTGATCGGGCACCGCGTGGAGAAGGATTACACACGCAATTTGCTTAGGGCGAGCGAGGGGTTTGTTCGGACGGCGTGAACTAGTTTCTTCCGCAGAACAATCGCTTGGGGAATTCCATGGAAGAATGGAAGTTTGCAGATCCGCCCAATGTCGCGGTGCTATCGGACAAGAGCATATTCAAACGGGGCGACTGGATCGCATACGTTGTGCATGAAGCTGACGATGACGAGAACTACAACGATGAAGGCGGCAGTTGGCAATTCTATAGCAGCGACTCTCGAGATTGGGATGAACGCGAGATAATGCTCGTTGGCCTGCAAGAGGTGGTGCAGCAGGATGAAAGCATCCTGGCATTGGCCGACTTGCCAAAAGGCTGGCATGCTTGGCGGACCTCAAAATCATCGCCATGGCAGCGAGCGAAATCGCGCCCCGAACCCTCTAACGATAACGAATGATCCGCAAAGCGTTAAGCGGGGTCTTGCGCCAGTTCGCCGTTCTCCGGAACAGATGGTTCGTCCCCCTGCTTAGGCTCCTTGATCCTGAACCACGTCACATAAAGCGCCGGCAGGAACAGCAGCGTGATCGCCGTGCCGGCGATGATGCCGCCCGTCATGGCGTAGGCCATCGGGCCCCAGAACACTTCGCGCTCGATCGGGATCAGCGCTAGGCTGGCGGCCGCGGCCGTCAGCGCGATCGGCCGCATGCGGTGCTCGGTCGCTTCGATCACGGCTTCCCAGCGGTCTTGGCCCTCGGCCACCAGATCCTCGATCTGCACGATCAGGATAACCGAGTTGCGGATCAGGATGCCGATCAGCGCCAGGACGCCCAGAATGGCGACGAAGCCGAGCGGTGCGCCGCTCGGCACCAGGGCCGCGACCACGCCGATCAGGCCGAGCGGCGCCACCACCACCACCAGGAACAGGCGCTGAAAACTTTGCAACTGGATCATCAGGATGGTCGCCATCACGAACAGCATCAGCGGCACCACCGCTGCGATCGGTCCCTGGCTTTTGGCGCTTTCCTCGACCGAGCCGGCGGTTGCAACGGAATAGCCGGTCGGCAGTTTGGCGATGAAGGCGTCGACCGACGGCTTCAATTCGTTGACGACGGTGGCCGGCAGCACGTCGCCGACCAGGCCGGCGCGAACGGTGATCGTCGGGATGCGGTTGCGCCGCCACATCGTCGGCGTTCGAGGTCGTAGCGGAAGTTCGCGACCGCAGCGAGCGGGATCGCTTCGCCGTTCCCGGTGACGGGTGAGCTGTCACGGACTGCCCCGTACGTGTATCGGTCGGCTGGTTAAGACCGGTCTGTCGAAGTGGTCCGCATCGACGACAGGCCCAATCGCCCGGCGGCGGTGCCAACTTGAGGAAAACGTGAAATAAGGTCAGAAGAGGCCTTGGCATTCATCTAACGAGAACGGGCGTCGGCCCGATGAGGGACGAAATGAAGAACGCAGCCATTTCTGAGCGCAAGAACCAGTCGATCTCGCGCGGCGTCGGCATGACGACGCAGATCTATGCCGACCGCGCCGAGAATTCGGAGATCTGGGATGTAGAAGGCCGCCGATACATCGATTTCTCCTCCGGTATCGCCGTCGTCAACACCGGCCACCGCCATCCCAGGGTGATCGAGGCGGTCAAGGCACAGCTCGACCGCTTCACCCATACCTGCCACCAGGTCGTACCCTATGAGAGCTATGTGCGGCTGGCCGAACGGCTGAACGGCATGCTGCCCGGCAAGTTCGAGAAGAAGACCATCTTCGTCACCACGGGCGCTGAAGCCGTCGAGAACGCCATTAAGATCGCCCGCAACGCCACTGGCCGCCAAGCCGTCATCGCCTTTGCCGGCGGCTTCCACGGCCGCACCTTCATGGGCATGGCGCTGACCGGCAAGGTCGTGCCCTACAAGGTCGGCTTCGGCGCCATGCCGGGCGACGTCTACCACGCGCCGTTTCCGGTGCCGCTGCACGGCGTGTCTACAGCCGATTCGCTGGCCGCACTCGACAAACTGTTCAAGGCCGATGTCGATCCGGCTCGCGTTGCCGCCATCATCATCGAGCCGGTCCAGGGCGAGGGCGGCTTCTACGACGCGCCGCGCGAATTCCTGACGGCGCTGCGCAAGCTCTGCGACCAGCACGGCATGCTGCTGATCGCCGATGAGGTGCAGACCGGCTTTGCCCGCACCGGCAAGATGTTCGCCATGGATCATCATGAGGTCGCGGCCGACATTACCACCATGGCGAAAAGCCTGGCCGGCGGCTTCCCGCTGGCGGCGGTCACCGGCCGCGCCGACATCATGGATGCGCCCGGTCCTGGCGGGCTCGGCGGCACCTATGGCGGCAGCCCGATCGGTGTCGCCGCAGCACACGCCGTGCTTGACGTCATCGAGGACGAAAAGCTGTGCGACCGCGCCAATACGCTGGGCGCCCGGCTGAAGCAGCGGCTGCAGTCGATCCGCGACGACGTGCCCGAGATTGTCGACATCAGGGGTCTCGGCTTCATGAACGCGGTCGAGTTCAACGACGTCAAGAAGGGCCTGCCGTCGGCCGAGATCGCCAATGCGATCCGGCTGAAGGCGCTCGACAAGGGACTGATCCTGCTGACCTGCGGCGTCTACGGCAACGTCATCCGTTTCCTGGCTCCGATCACCATCCAGGACAATGTCATGAACGAGGCGCTCGACATTCTGGAAAGCTCGATCCGCGAAGTCTGCGCTGCCTAGCGCAAACCCTACCTCCCCCTTGTGGGGAGGTCGGACCGCAGGTCCGGGTGGGGGGCCTCGCGCCGACCCCAACCCCGCTGCTTCGCAGCGACCCTCCCCACAAGGGGGAGGGTAAGTGCGTCTAGCCCGCAGCCCGTGCCGGCTCATCCTGCTGGAACGCTGCCAGTGCAGCCTTCAGCCCGTCAGGTCCCTCAGCAATCGTCTGCGCCATCGGCGAAAACCCGGCCCCGAGCATCTTGCGGCCCAGCATATGGTCGCCCGGCCTGTTGACGGATTCGATGCCGAGCAGCCGGCTTCCAGCATAGTGGTAGATCGAGAACTTGTTCTCAGCGAGGTCGCCCAGCACGACATGGCTGTCGCCGCCCGAGGTCAGCCCGACCATCTGCAGTTTCATGTCGCCGATGTCAGACCAGAACCACGGCACCGCCGCATAGGCGTCCGTATGGCCGGTGATCGTGCGTGCGGCAAGCCGCGCCTGGTCGGTGGCGTTCTGCACTGATTCCAGCCGCACGTCGCCGCCGGTCGACCAGTGGCGGTAGGAAGCGGCGTCGCCGATGGCCAGAATATCAGGCACTGAGGTGCGCATCTGTTGGTCGACGCGGATGCCACTGGCGACAGTCAGTCCGGCAGCCTGAGCAAGTTCGACATTCGGCACGGCGCCGATGCCGACGATGACCATGCGCGCGGGCAGCCTTTCGCCGGTGGAGGTGATGGCGGCGCAGACATGGCCGTTTTCGCCTTCCAACCTGGCAATGGTGGTGCCGGTGAGGATACGCACGCCGATCGCCTCCAGCCGTTGACGGACATGGCTCGCCACCACCGGCGCCACGGCGCGGCCAAGCAGCCGGTCGACAGCCTCGACCAGGGTGACGTTGCGGCCGGCGGCCCTCAGCGTAGCCGCGATCTCCAGCCCGATGAAGCCGCCGCCGAGGATGACCACGTCTTCGCTTTGGGCGCTGAGCTGGCGGATCAGCCGCGCATCGGCGATCGAGCGCAGCGACAGCACGCCCGAGAGGTCGGCGCCCGGCAGCGGCAGGAGCCGCGGCCGCGAACCGGTGGCCAGGATGAGCCGGTCGAACGGCAGCACGCCGCCGCCTGCTATGTCCAGCTTGCGGCCTGCCGTATCGATGCTGTCGATTCGGACGCCCGGCCTGAAGTCGATGGCGCTGCCGGTGTAAAAGGCCTCGCCGCGCAAGGGTTGCGGCTTGGCATCGGCGTCCTTGATGAAGGTCTTCGACAGCGGTGGCTTGTGATAGGGCAGATCGGTTTCGTCGCCGATCAGGATGACAGGCCCGTCATAGCCTTCCTCGCGCAGGCTGGCGGCCGCTTGCACGCCCGCATGACCCGCACCGACAATGACGACCCCGTTCTTCATCGCAACCCGAATTCCTGTTTCAAATCTGGAGCATGATGCCGAAAAGTGTGAAGCGGTTTTCGGACGACATCATGTTTTGATTGTGAGCCGTTCCGCCAGATGGCGATTGTCTGCCGCCGTCGCAAGAGCCCCGGTCCGGGTCGCACCCGGAACGGTCGCTTGTCAATCGCGGCGTCTCTCACCTTGGCTGCTGGCTATACGATTGAAAGTTGACAGTCCCAGTTTAGAATAATTCTAAACTGTTGTTTCAATTGAATTTTCTAGGGTTGACCAGTTGACTTCCGGCCTCGCCATCGTTTTATGGAGGCTCGCGCGTCAGCGCACCCCTTTGATGTTTGGGCCTTGAACCCGTTCGATTGGAGGCATTTGGTGTCTTTCTTCCGTGAGCCGCGCAACGGCGCGGCATCTGTGGTGTCCTACGGCATGCCTATGTCCCGGCACCGTTTGGCACGCGCGCCTTTTACCGAATCCCCTTTGAACTGGAGACTGATGATGACAGCGCGATATGGCGGCAGACTGGCTGCGATCGGTGCCACGGCTATGTTGACGGCGGCGGTTTTCATCCTGCCGGCCAAGGCGGCGGAGATCGATGCCAAGGCGGTCATCAAGACCTATTCCGACATCGCGCTGGCCAAGTACGAGGATTCGCTGACCACGGCGCAGGCGCTCGACAAGGCTGTCGACGCGCTGCTTGCCAACCCGTCGGCGGACACGCTGAATGCCGCCCGCGATGCCTGGAAGGCGTCGCGCGTGCCCTACCAGCAGACCGAGGTCTACCGCTTCGGCAACAAGATCGTCGACGACTGGGAAGGCAAGGTGAACTCCTGGCCGCTCGACGAAGGCCTGATCGACTACGTCGCCAAGAGCTACGGCACCGAGTCCGACGCCAACGCGCTCTACACCGCCAATGTCGTCGCCAACAAGGACATCGAGATCGACGGCAAGAAGGTCGACGCCTCGAAGCTTTCGCCGGAGTTCCTCGCCGGCACGCTGCAGGAGGCCGGCGGCATCGAGGCCAATGTCGCCACCGGTTATCACGCCATCGAATTCCTGCTCTGGGGCCAGGATTTGCACGGCACCGGCCCGGGCGCCGGCGAGCGTCCGTACACCGACTACGACCTCAAGAACTGCACCGGCGGCAATTGCGATCGCCGGGCCGAGTATCTGAAGTCGGCCAGCGATCTTCTGGTCTCCGACCTGCAGGAGATGGTCGGCAACTGGAAGGAAGACGGCGCCGCCCGCAAGAACCTCGTCGATGGCCAGCCGAACACCGCTATCTCGGTGATCTTCACCGGCATGGGCTCGCTGTCCTACGGCGAACTGGCCGGGGAGCGCATGAAACTCGGCCTGCTGCTGCACGATCCCGAAGAGGAGCACGACTGCTTCTCGGATAATACCTACAACTCGCATCTCTATGACGCCATCGGCATCCGCGCCGCCTATCTCGCCAGCTACACGCGCATCGACGGCACCGTCGTTTCAGGCCCGTCGGTGCACGATATGGTCAAGGCGGCCGATCCGGCGATCGACAAGGAACTGTCCGACAAGCTCGATGTCTCGGTTGCAAAGATGGAGGCGATCAAGGCGCGGGAAGTGGCCGGCGAGGCCTACGACCAGCAGATCGCCGAGGGCAACACCGAAGGCAATGCTACCGTGCAGGCGGCAATCGACGCGCTGGTCGACCAGACCAAGTCGATCGAACGCGCCGTCGGCGCGCTGAAGCTGAACAACATAGCCTTCGAGGGGTCCGACAGCCTCGACGCACCGGACAAGGTGTTCAAGTAGCACCCCAACCAACTACCAGCCAAACGGCGCGGAGGGGCGCCGTCAGCCAGAGCCAATCCATGCTGATCTGCCATTGCAACATCATCACCGAAAAGGAGATTGAGCAGACGATCGTCGATCTGCTGGATCAGGACCCCTGGCAGCTGATCGTGCCGGCGAAGGTCTATCACACGATGCAAAAGCGCGGTCGCTGTTGCGGCTGCTTCCCAAATGTGGTCGAAACGATCATTCGGGTCACCGAAAATTACCACACCCGTTCGGAGGCGAGCGGCGTGGACATCGTTTCACACCTGGATCGCGTCAGAGGCCTGCGCGTCCAATATGGGAGCAGAATCCATGAAAGGCGAACCGCAGATCATCGAGCGGCTTAACGAGGCTCTGTTCCTGGAGCTTGGCGCCGTCAATCAATACTGGGTGCATTTCCGCCTGCTCGAAGATTGGGGATATGCCAAGCTGGCAACGAAGGAACGCGCCGAATCGATCGAGGAGATGCACCATGCCGACCGGCTGGTGGCCCGTATCATCTTCCTCGAAGGGCATCCCAATTTGCAGTCCGTGGCGCCGTTGCGCATCGGCCAGAACGTCAAGGAAGTGCTCGAATCCGATCTCGCCGGCGAATATGACGCACGCACCGCCTACAAGCGTTCGCGCGAGATCTGCAACGAAGCCGGCGACTACGTGACGATGAAGCTGTTCGAGGAATTGCTGGCGGATGAGGAAGGTCACATCGACTTCCTCGAGACGCAGCTCGACCTCCTTGCCTCGATCGGCGAGGAAAAATACGGCCAGCTCAACGCCGCATCGGCGGACGAGGCGGAATAGGACCATGCAGGAATGCGGCGCCCCCTAGATATTCTGCGCCGCGTGCGGCGGGCTAACGGCCCGCTGCTCCTCAAAAACCCGCGATGCCAGGCGTTTCGTGGGCTTTCGGTTGTAATCCTGGCGGCAATTTTGGCCCCGGCCCTGGCCGGATCGTCGGAACCGGTCGGCCTCGCCACGAGCCGCACCGACCTGACGCCGAAGGACCGGTCCCGCGTCCTTGCCGTTACCAGGCCAACCCAGGATTTCTCCAAGCCCGAATCCTTCGAAACGATGCAAGGCGGCGCCGGCACGTCGCGCAAGCAGGCCGACCGCGACGCCTTCTCGCAACCGTCTGAAAACATCACCTTCGAGGAACAGGGCAATTTCAAGCTCGGCAATGCGCTTTTCCGCAAGAACTGGGTGTCGTCGCCATCCTCGACCCAGGCCTCGGACGGTCTCGGACCCCTGTTCAACGAGCGCGCCTGCCAGAATTGCCATTTGAAGGATGGCCGCGGCCGCCCGCCGGCCGCCGGCCGCCGCACCACGTCGATGTTCCTGCGGCTGGCGCGCGATGCGAGCACGGCCGAGGAAAAGGCCGAGATCGCCGCGCACAAGGTGCTGAACTTCCCCGATCCGGTCTACGGCACGCAGTTGCAGGAACTGGCGGTGCCCGGCCTCAAGGGCGAAGGCCGCATGTATGTCGATTATCGCGAGGAAAAGGTCACGCTCGGCGACGGTAGCATCGTTTCGCTGCGCAAGCCGAGCTATTCGGTCGACGGGCTTGGCTACGGCCCGCTTGACCCGCGCACCACGCTGTCGCCACGTCTGACCCCGCCCATGATCGGCCTTGGCCTGATCGAACAGATCGCGCCGGCCGACATCCTTGCCCATGCCGATCCCGACGACCGCGACGGCATTTCCGGCAAGCCCAACATGGTGCGTGACCTCAGCAGTGGGCAACTGACGCTTGGCCGCTTCGGTTGGAAGGCCCAGACCGCGTCGATCCGCCAGCAGGCGGCGGACGCCTTTGCCGGCGATATCGGCATTTCGACGCCGGAAGAGCCCAGTCACTGGGGCGATTGCACCGCGGCTGAAAAGGCCTGCCTCGAAATGCCGAACGGCGTGCAGAAGCGGCTTGGCCCGATCGAGGCGCCACCACCGGTGATGGACCTCGTCACCTTCTATTCGCAGAACCTTGCGGTGCCGGCGCGGCGCGATGTCGGCGCACCCGCCGTGCTCGCCGGCAAGAAGCTGTTCTACGAGATGGGCTGCATTGCCTGCCATACGCCGAAATTCGTCACCATGCGCGGGAACAAGGCGCAGGCGTTCCAACTGATCTGGCCCTATTCCGACTTTCTGCTGCACGACATGGGGCCTGGCCTTGCCGACGGCCAGGCGGTGGGCGATGCCACGGGAAGCGAATGGCGCACCCCGCCGCTATGGGGCATCGGCCTGACCGGGACGGTCAACGGCAACGCTTTCTTCCTGCATGATGGGCGTGCGCGCACGCTTGCCGAAGCGATCCTGTGGCATGGCGGCGAGGGGCAGAAAGCGCGCGATCGCTTTGCCGCCGCCAATACGGCCGACCGCGATGCTCTCATCAAATTCCTGGAGTCATTCTGATGCTCAAGCGGGTTTTGCCTGTTCTACTCCTCCCATTGGCTCTTTTCGGTGCGTCCCCGGTATCGGCCTCGGTGAAAGCCTCCGATGTCATTCAAAGAGCGATCGACGGATTTGTCCGCCCCGCCTATGCCAGCCTGCATGGCCATGCCGGCACCTTGGCGAAGGCCATGGACGCGCTCTGCCAGGCGCCGTCGCAGGGCAACCTCGATGCCGCGCATGCCGGATTCTCGGCCACGGTCGCAGCCTGGTCGTCGGCTGAAATCATCGGCTTCGGGCCAATCAAGGAGAACAACCGGCTGGAGCGCATGCTCTACTGGCCGGACCGAAAGAGCATCGGCCTGAAGCAGGTGCAGGCGGCGCTGGCCGGCAAGGATCCGACCGCCACCGATCCGGCGCAGCTGGCGGGCAAGAGTGTCGCGATGCAGGGATTAGGGGCGCTTGAGTTCGTGCTTTACGGCGACGGCGCCGAGACGCTCGTCGGCAAGGACGAGCCCTATCGCTGCGCCTATGGCGCGGCAGTCGCCAAGAACATCGAGACCATGGCGGCCGATGTCGACGCGGCCTGGAAAAAACCGGACGGTTTTGCAGCCTTGTGGGCTAATCCCGGACCCGACAATGCGCTTTACCGCGACGGCACCGAAGCGGTGACCGAACTGGTCGGCGTCTTCATCAACGAGCTGGAAATGGTCCGCGACGTGCGCCTCAAAGGTTTTCTCGGCGCCAAACCGCAGGGTGACAAGCCGAGGCAAGCGATCTACCGGCGCTCGCAAAACACCGGCCTTTCATTAGCCGGCAACCTCTCCGGCATTGTTGCGCTGTTCCAGGCCTCGAAGCTCGGCGACGCGCTGCCCGAGGATAGCAGATGGATGGCGGAATCCATCCATATCCAGCTCATCAATGGCGTTGCCACTGCCAAATCCATCCAGGGTCGGATCGACAAGACGCTCGCCGATCCCGCGGAGCGCGGAAAACTCGAACATTTCGCGCTGATCACCTCCAGCCTGTCGGGCTTGATCGGCACCCGGCTAACCGCCGAGTTCGGCCTGACCGCCGGCTTTTCGTCACTGGACGGGGACTGACCAATGGTTGCGACACGCACGCCGCTGATGGACCGCCGCGATTTTCTCAGAGCTGCCGGCGCCGGCTTCGTCGCGTCAATGGCGCCGCGGGCCTGGGCGGACACGCTTGCCGCCGATGCCGTCTTTGCCACCGCCTTCGTCAAGCGCGACGGCAGCTTTGGCGCCGCTGTGTTGTCGGAAGCCGGAAAAGTATTGCATGCGATCGACCTGCCCGACCGTGGCCACGACGTCACCTTCGATCCGGTCTCGAAGCGCTCCGTGGTCTTCGCCCGGCAACCCGGCACCTTCGCCGTGGTCTTCGACCATGCCGGCCGCGAGCCGCCGCTGACCATCGCCAGCATCACCGGTCGGCATTTCTTCGGCCACGGCGTGTTTTCCGCAGACGGCGCGCTGCTCTACGCCACCGAGAATGACTTCGACAATGCCGCCGGCGTCGTCGGGATCTACGACGCACGGGCCAAGTTCAGCCGCATCGGCGAGTTTCCGACCTATGGCATGGGGCCGCATGAGCTCTTGCTGCTCGGAGACGGCCGGACGATCGCCATCGCCAATGGCGGCATCGAGACCCATCCCGACTATGGCCGCGCCGAGCTCAACATCGCCACCATGAAGCCGTCCTATGTGCTGGTCGATCGCACAACCGGCGATCTCATCGAAAAGCACGAACTGCCGCCGGCTCTGCACCAGCTGTCGATTCGCCACATGGATGCCGACCCCACAGGCACCATCTGGTTCGGCTGCCAGTACCGCGGGCCGGGCACCGAGCGGCCACCGCTGGTCGGCCGCGCCACGCGCGGCAAGGGGCTGCAGCTGCTCGACATGCCGCAGGACGTGCTATCCGGCTTCCGGAATTACATCGGCTCGGTCGCCGCCAACCCGATTGCCGGCACGGTCGCGGTGTCTTCGCCGGAAGGCAATTCGCTGGCCGTCATCGACGCCGCCAGCGGCAAGATCGTCGCCACCAAGGCGCTGGTCGAGGTCTGCGGCCTGGCGCCCGACGGCCCGGGCTTCATGGCAACCACGGGTGCCGGCGAAATCATCGAAGGCAGCGGCGCGACGCGCTCCGAGCCCGACTATGTCTGGGACAACCACATGCTGCGCATCGCGCCGGCGGCGTAAGCCGTCCGGCCTGCACCGAAGCGAAGCCGCTTAACAATTTACGCGCTGGCTCTTGCGGCGGCGCGCCGTGGCGGGCAGAGGGAGACTGTTTTTCGAACCGGTCGCCCATGAAACTGCTCGCCATCGACTGTGCCGCCAATCTCTGCGCCGCTTGCGTCTATGACGCATCGGGCGGCAGAGAGCTCGGCCGCTCGGTACTCGATCTCGGCAAAGGCCACGCCGAACACTTGATGGCTGTCATTGACGAAGCGTTGAAAGCGGACGGCACCGATTATGCCGGCCTTGGCGCCGTTGCGGTCTCCATCGGTCCGGGTTCCTTCACCGGCCTGCGGGTGGGCGTCTCGGCGGCGCGCGGCCTGGCGCTGGCGCTGAAGATCCCGGCGATCGGGGTAACGACACTGGAGGCGCTGGCGGCCGAGGCGAGGGCGGCATTTCCCGGCCGCCCGGTCCTGGCCGCTCTCGATGCCGGCCGCGAGGAAATCCATGCCGCGCTTTACGATGCGGAAGCGATTTTGCGCTATGGTCCGGCGGTGACCACACTTGCGCAAGCCGCGGGAATGGCGGCGGACAATCGTCCGGTGCTTGCCGGCACGGCCGCCGTGCAGATCGCAGCCGCGGCCGGTCGCGATTTCGATATCGGCCCGACGGCTGCCACCGCCGACATTGCCGTCTACGCCCGGCTCGCCGCTGCAAAAGGCGAGGGCGACAAGCCGAAGCCACTCTATCTGCGCGGCGCCGATGCCAAGGCGCAGGCCGGGTTCATCCTGTTGAGGCAGGAAAAGTGATGCGCATCCCTTTCCTCCAGCCGCGCCGCAGGGACTATGCGCTCGAGCCGCTGACCATCGCCGACAGCCCGGCAGCGTCGGTGCTGCACCGCGAGGATTTCGTCCGGCCCTGGACCGATGGCGAGTTCGCCGCGTTGCTCGAACAGGAAACCGTGTTCGGCTATGCCGCGCGCGAAATCGGCCAGGGCGCCAAGCCGCCGGTCGGCTTCGTGCTGGCCAGGCTTGCAGCCGGCGAGGGCGAGATTCTGACCGTGGCGGTGTCGCGCTCGCATCGCCGCCAGGGGCTCGGCTGGCAATTGATGGACGCCGTGCTGCGCGAATTGCATGCGCAGCGCGCCGAGGCGCTGTTCCTTGAGGTCGACGAGACCAATGTCGCTGCCATCGCCCTCTACCGGCGGCTGGGCTTCCGCCAGGTCGGCCACCGCGCCAATTATTACCGCTCGACCGAACATGGTCCTACCGGCGCGCTTGTCATGCGCCGCGATCTTCGCTAGCCAAAGTTTTGGGGCAGGGCCAAGCTGCATGATCGGAAAAATCAGGATTTTCCTGGCGCTGAGCCTCGTTGTCGTCGGTTCGCTGGTCCTTGTGCCTTTGCAGCTGCTGTCGATGAAGACTGGAATCTGGCGCGAGACGGTCATTCTGAAGGCCTGGCACAGCCTCATCGTCCGGACGCTCGGCCTGCGCATCCATGTCAAAGGTGCGCTGTCCAGTGAGCGCCCGCTGCTGGTCGCCTCGAACCATATCTCCTGGACCGACATCATGGTGCTGGCCTCCTTTGCCGATGTGACCTTCATCGCTCGGGCGGACATGGAGGGATGGCCGCTGATCGGCTGGCTGTCGAAACTGCAGCGTACGGTCTTCATCGAACGCGAGCGTAAGCGGACAGCTGGCGACCAGGCCAGCGAGATCGCCAGCCGCATGGCCAAGGGCGACGCCATGGTGCTGTTTGCCGAGGGCTCTACCGGCGACGGCAACACCATCCTGCCGTTCAAGAGCACCTTGTTCGGCGCCGCCTCGATGGCGATTTCGGAAGGCGCGGCCGAGCAGGTCTTCATCCAGCCGCTGGCGATTGCCTACACGCGGGTGCACGGCGTGCCTCTCGGCCGCCGGCACCGGCCGCTCGCTGCCTGGATCGGCGATCAGGACCTGATGCCGCATCTCAAGGTGCTGATGGCCGAAGGCGCCATTGACGTCGAGGTGCATTTCGGCGAGCCCATCGCCTTTTCCAAGGGCTCGAACCGCAAGGAAACGTCGAGGATGATGGAAAGCCAGGTGCGCGCCATGATGCAGGCCGCGCTCGCCGATCCCCGACCGAGCCGCTAGCGCAGGCCGAGCGCCTACGAGACGATGCCCGAGAATCGTCTGTTTTTTGTCACGGAAAGGCGATAGAAGCCGCCGGATGGATTTGAACACGATAGAGCGGAACGACCCCGACAGCGTCGCGCAAAACGCGGCTGCGGCGTCCGCCCCGGCCAAAAAGGTCTTCGTCAAGACCTATGGCTGCCAGATGAATGTCTATGACTCACAGCGCATGACCGATGCGCTGGCCGCCGACGGCTACACCGCGACCGATGTCATCGCCGACGCCGATCTGGTGCTGCTCAACACCTGCCATATCAGGGAGAAGGCGGCGGAAAAGGTCTATTCCGAGCTCGGCCGCATCCGCGACATGAAGGCTGAACGCGCAGCAGTTGGGCGCGAAATGCTGATCGGCGTCGCCGGTTGCGTTGCGCAGGCCGAAGGCGCGGAAATCATCCGCCGTTCGCCTGCTGTCGATCTGGTCATCGGCCCGCAGACCTATCACCGGCTGCCCGATGTGCTGGCCCGGGTGCGCGGCGGCGAGAAGATCGTCGAGACCGAATACGCCATCGAGGACAAGTTCGAGCATCTGCCGCAGCCGAAGCGTGCCGAAATGATCAAGCGCGGCGTCACCGCCTTCCTCACGGTGCAGGAAGGCTGCGACAAATTCTGCACCTTCTGCGTCGTGCCCTATACCAGGGGCTCGGAAGTGTCGCGGCCGGTGGCGCAGATCGTCGCCGAAGCCGAGCGGCTGGCCGATGCCGGTGTGCGCGAGGTGACGCTGCTGGGGCAGAACGTCAATGCATGGCACGGCAAGGGTGAGGATGGCATGGAATGGGGGCTTGGTCGCCTGCTGTTCCGGCTGGCCGAAATTCCTGGCCTGGCGCGGCTGCGCTACACCACCAGCCATCCGCGCGACATGGACGACGAATTGATCGCTGCCCATCGCGATCTCCCGGCTTTGATGCCTTATCTGCACCTGCCGGTGCAATCCGGGTCAGACCGCATCCTCAAGGCGATGAACCGCAGGCACACGGCCAAGGACTATCTGGCGCTGCTCGAGCGCATCCGTGCTGCGCGCGGCGACATCGCGCTGTCCGGTGACTTCATCGTCGGCTTCCCCGGCGAAACCGAGGCGGATTTCGAGGCGACGATGGGTCTGGTGCGCCAGGTGAACTACGCCTCGGCCTTCTCGTTCAAATATTCGCCGCGTCCCGGCACGCCGGGCGCCGATATGCCCGATCACGTGCCGGAAGCGGTCAAGGACGAGCGCCTGCAACGCCTGCAGGCGCTGCTGCTGAAACAACAGCAGGATTTCGGCCTGAGCCTGGTCGGCTGCACCATCGACACGCTGATCGAGAAGGCCGGCCGTCAGGCCGGCCAGAAGGTCGGCCGCTCGCCCTGGCTGCAGCCGGTTATTGTTGATGAAAAGGCCGGCGAAATCGGTGACATTATCCGGGTGCGAATCACGAAGACGGGCTACAATAGCCTGTTCGCCGAGTTGGCTTGATGGCCTCGGCAGATGAGGAGAGACGGTTGAGCGCTGCTGAAGTGAAGACTCTGCCCCAGAACCAGACATCCGGGGCCTCTGACATGGCGCACATCGTTCTGACTTTCGACAACAACAAGCTTGCCAGCGCCCTGTACGGCCAGTTCGACGAGAACCTGGCCCGGCTCGAGCAGAAGCTCGGCGTCGACATCCGCTCGCGCGGCAACCAGTTGACCATCAAGGGCTCGGCCTCGGCGGCCGAACAGGCGCGCCGCGCACTCGACAATCTCTACGGCATTCTCCAGAAGGGCACCGACATTGGCCAGTCCGACGTCGATGGCGCCGTGCGCATGGCGATTGCCGCCGACGACCAGCTGACGCTGCCGACGCTTGAACGCAAGGGCAAGGTTTCGGCCGCCCAGATCTCCACCCGCAAGAAGACGATCTATGCCCGTTCGCTCAACCAGGACGCCTATATGCGGGCACTGGAGCGTTCGGAACTTGTCTTCGGCATTGGCCCGGCCGGCACCGGCAAGACCTATCTGGCGGTGGCGCATGCGGCGATGCTGCTCGAACGCGGCATGGTCGAGCGCATCATCCTGTCACGGCCGGCGGTCGAGGCCGGCGAGCGGCTGGGTTTTCTGCCCGGCGATATGAAGGAAAAGGTCGATCCGTATCTGCGGCCGCTCTATGACGCGCTTTACGACATGATGCCGGCCGACAAGGTCGAGCGCGCCATTGCCGCCGAGGTCATCGAGATCGCGCCGCTGGCCTTCATGCGCGGCCGCACGCTGGCGCATGCCGCCGTCATCCTCGACGAGGCGCAGAACACCACGCCGATGCAGATGAAGATGTTTTTGACCCGCCTCGGCGAGAATTCGCGCATGATCGTCACCGGCGATCCGACGCAGATCGATCTGCCTCCAAGCACCAAGTCGGGCCTCGTCGAAGCCTTGCGTGTCCTTGACGGCGTGGCGGGCGCGGTAACCGTGCGCTTCAACGATGTCGACGTTGTGCGCCACCCGCTGGTGGCCGAAATCGTCAGGGCCTATGACCGCGACGCCAAGCTGGCGCGCGGCCTCGGCGCCGAGAGCTGATGTGACGATGCGGGCTCATGCCTGAAGACATAAGACCTGGCGGCGGGGATAGTTCGGTTCCCGTCGAGATCGATATGTCGGTCGAGGCCGGCGACTGGCCCGATGAGGCGGCGCTGACGCGTCTGGTCGATCGCGCCGTGTCGGCTGCCTTTGCCGAAACCGCTGCTGCCGGTCCTTCCGAACTCAGCATCGTCTTTTCCGACGATGCCCATATCCGTACCCTCAATGCCGGCTGGCGCGGCAAGGACAAGGCGACCAACGTCTTGTCTTTCCCGGCTTTTCCGTTCCCCAGGGGTGGCAAGCTGCCGCCGATGCTGGGTGACATCGTGCTCGCCGCCGAAACGGTGGCGCGCGAAGCAGCCCTGGAAGACAAGCCCTTCGAGAACCATATCACCCATCTCGTCATCCACGGCCTGCTGCATTTACTGGGCTACGATCACGAGACCGATGCAGAGGCCGAGGAGATGGAAGCCATCGAGCGCTCAGCGCTCGCAAGGCTTGCCATTCCCGATCCCTACACGTAATGACAAAAGACCAATTGACCGGACGACGATGAACGACAAACCAGAAACTGCCGCCCGCCCCGAGGCTGGCAGTGCGACAAAGCCTTCCGATACGACGGAAGAGGGATCGAGTCCGAGTCCCAGTTCCGGCAGCCCCGCTTCTGGTAGTATTGCCAGCGAGCCATCGCCTGCCGGTCCGTCCCTGTTCGACCGCGTCTTGGGCCTTTTCAGGCAGCGGAACGGCACCAGCCTGCGCGAGGAAATCGCCGGCGCGCTTGCCGAAACGACCAGCGATGCCGGGTCTTTCTCGCCCGGCGAACGCGCCATGCTCAACAACATATTGCGCCTGCGCGAGGTACGCGTCGAGGACGTCATGGTGCCGCGCGCCGATATTGAGGCCGTCGAGATCACCACGACGTTGGGCGATCTGCTCGGTCTGTTCGAGCAGTCCGGCCATTCCCGCATGCCGGTCTATTCCGAGACGCTCGACGATCCGCGCGGCATGGTTCACATCCGCGACGTGCTGGCCCACATCACCAAGGTCGCCCGGGTCAAGAAGGGCAGAACATCCAGGAAGACGCCGGCAACGACGCTTCTCGACCTCGCCCAGGTCGATCTCGGCCGCACCATCGGCGACCTCAATCTGATCCGCCCGGTGCTTTTCGTGCCGCCCTCGATGCTTGCCTCCGACCTGATGGGCCATATGCAGACGACGCGAACCCAGATGGCGCTGGTCATCGACGAATATGGCGGCACCGATGGTCTCGCCTCGCTGGAAGACATCGTCGAGATGGTCGTCGGCGATATCGAGGACGAGCATGACGAGGACGAGCCGCTGATCACCCAGACCGGCGAGGGCGTGTTCGTCGTCGACGGCAAGGCCGAGATCGACGAGGTCGCCAAGATGATCGGCGAGGACTTTACCGCCGGTGAGCATGGTGAATATGTCGACACGATCGGCGGCATGATTTTCAACACGCTCGGTCGCGTGCCCGCGCGTGGTGAGGTTGTGCAAGCCATCCCCGGCTTCGAATTCCACGTGCTCGACGCCGATCCGCGCCGCGTCAAGCGGGTGCGCATCGTCCAGAACCAGAAGGGCGAGCGTCGCCGCCGCGTGACCGCCCCCCGCACGGAGCAGGCCTAGGTGTTTGATCCCAGGCTTTGATGGCGCATACTTTTCGTCCGAATCAAAGGATGCGCTATGGGCCAGGTTCTTCATGGGAGCGCCAC